>JAUSCZ010000020.1 GCA_030674475.1 Candidatus Omnitrophota bacterium | reverse complement strand
CGGATAAGACAATACTTAGGCTGTCTCCAGCGCGCTAAGCAGGCCTTTTAAGGCGGGGTCAGTGGAGGTAAGTTTTCGAGCCTCTTCATCGCGCCGAAGGATGTCGGCAAGCAGTCCCCGCACCCCATCTATCTTTTCTTCCGCCAAAGGGCTGGCGGAGGCGGCTTGGGTATATTCGCTTAAGCGCTGGATAGACGGCCTGATCCCGGCGTTAAAGACTTGCTGTATCTGCGCCCATTCAGCCTCAAGGTCGCCTTGGAAAGCCTTAACTCCGGGAAAAGAACCCAAGACAGACGAGGCAACGGCTTCGGTGCGGATAGGCAAGGCGTTAAAGGCAATGCCACCTTTTTTATTATCAAGCTCTTGAAGAGGGGATCCTGCATTCTTTATGGTCACAAATGAAGCAGTAAAAGCTTCCATATTAAATCTCTCAATGGTTTTCTTTCCCCAAAAATTCTTCTTTAGCACATATAAATGAGCTCCTGCATTGATAAACTCTTGCGCTATTTCTGCCGTCCTGAATAACGCATCTGGCTTATTATCTCTTATATGCTCCCTTGGGCTTCCTGTTATCATAATAATACCATTAAGCGCAATAGTATTTGTGAGAGGCAATCCACCTTGGATATGCTGATAACGCTTGTCGCTTTGAAATAGTCTTACAAACTGTAATGCGTCATTAACTGTTTTAAAATAACACACAAATTTTGAGCTATCCGGATTTTCTAAATATCTTGGAGAACCACTAATCAAATACTTAAGTGTCATATCTGGTATTTTGTTATTAGATAAAATTTCTTCTGCAATCCAAAAAGCATTGTTGCGCTCTTCCACATTACGTAGGTTAACGTAAACTCTAAATTCATCAAAAACACCGCCATTCCAAACCTGCTTCCATGTTACAGGTATGCCATCATGGTCTTTTGTAATAATCTCTCTTTCTTTCACCGCCGAGCTGGTGGAGGAAGCCTGCATTAATGATGAGCTAGATTTTTTAGGCGGCTCTTGATCCGAAAGAAGTAAACTGCTTCTATTCCCGAAAACATGCATTGGCACGGGTAAATATTTTAACATATCCAAGTTAGGAAGTTTTTCTATAATTTCCTTAAGAAAAGCTTTTGAATTAAATGCTATTTCCGTATTTGATAACGTGAGCATAAAATCTCTGTAAGCTTCTATATCTGCCTTACCCGTATACCCTAAGTCAGCGAATAACCTTTCAATAATTATCTTGGAGAAAAATATATCTTTCTTTTCATTGGGATACTTACTTGGGTCTAACAAAGAATACTGGACAAGAAAGTGAAGATCCTCTTCAGCGATCTTACCGCCGGATAATCCTCCCAACCAGCCAACGACTTCTTGTGCAACTAAATTTTTATCTTTATCTGCCACTTGATATTTTTTAAATTTTTCATCAAGATAGTTACTATTAAATTTCCCATTCCTGATATCACGATTTTTTAAAGCATGGAAAACTTCATGCCATATCGTCTGCCTCATACCAAGTTCCATAGCTTTTTGATCAGTTATCCCTGGAGGATATATCTTTTTATATAATGATAGCAGATTCCCCCCTTTTCGCGCTGCATCCTTGATCCTAGACAATCGCCTGTCGAAAGAATCCATAGCTATAATAACATTACTTCCGACTGTTATTGCCATAGCCTCACCCAATAGCCTTTGGCCATTGTTATCTCTCGTAAAGTATATAGTTACTTTTTTACCTTCAATCTCTAACGGCTGCGTATCTATAACTCTCATTTCAGGTCGTAACAATATTAATTTTGCAGTTATCTCATCTAGGACGCCAGTCATATCAATCCTGGCTCCCGGAAGGACAGAAGACCAATCAATTTGTGGATTGTCGCTCTTAAGCACCGCAATCAAGTCCGCTTCTTCTGCAGGAGTAATTTTTAATCCATTTCCCGTAACCTCTTTTCTAATTATTTCGAGAATTCCACTAAAATTATCTTGTTTAATTGCTACAGCTATCTGCTGATTGGCTCCCCATTTATTTTGCGTATTTTCTACTGTCCAAGCAGTAGATATAGATGGCATAAATAGCAACAAACTAACTGTTGTTAAAGCAAAATTTTTAATTACTTTAACCATAGTTACCTTCATAGAATTAAAACTATCAAGATAAAAGTTAACATTAATGGGTATATTATTTTTAAATGCGAAAATAAAATTATTATTAACTTTTGCGCTAACTTTTCCCGCCTCAATAGCCGAAGATACTTCTTTCCCAAAGAACATTCCCCCGCTGACATATCTGCGGATACTCTGGCCAAAGGGAGAATACACGGTCTCTTGAAGGTTGTATTCGCCGTCTTTGAAGGATTGCTGGTATTGCTGGAAGTAGTCTTGCTTGTCATAGGGCTCCTTTGAAGTCAAATTAGTCAGCTCCCCGGAGTCTATAAGCTTGAGGTAATTATTGGCTTTTCCTGTAATCTGTAATCTGTTCTCTGTACTCTGCGAGCGATAGCGAGTTTTAAACCACTGGGCTAGGATGAGCGAGTAATACACCTGCCTTAGCGGAGCGTATCTTTTGGAGGCATTCACCTGATAGGTGAGCTTGGGAATGATGGTTTCTTTGATGAGTTGGGTAGAGTATTGGTTCAGCTCTTTTAGCCTGGGGTCCTTAAATTCATATTGCTGATAGCCGATAGCTGAAGGCTGAGAGCTTTTAAGATAGTCTTCTTCCAACATCACCTTTAGCGTTGCCTTGTATATGTAAGCGTTATCTGGTGCCTCCCGGATGATTATTTCATTGGGCACTATCCAGGGCCGGGTGAGGGTGGGGATGGTGATGTTTTCGGTGCCGAATAGCTCTCCGGCTTTCTGGTAAAGCTTATCCCAATAGGCCTTGCCTTCCAAGGTTTGAGGGGAGGTAAATTGAGCGGTGTCTTTTTTCAGCTGGACATCGGCTTCTAAGAAGATCCTGCCGATATCAGTCTTGGCTAAGTCATCATCTATGATGTTATCCGGGGCATCCGGCCTTAGGTTGACCCAGAACTTATCGTTGGGTAGAACTAATCCGATGAAGAAGTATTTAAGCAGGGTTTGGGTATTGCCTTCTATATATTCCTTGTTCTCTAACTGGCTCTTTGGGGTATCTCCCTGGTCTAAAAGGAGCTTAAAGTCCTGGTTCAGGTTATCGTAGGAGAGATAGCGCAGGTGCAGAGGGCGGAAGGTGTCTGAAACTGCCGGTTTAGGGGCCTGGCTAAGGTAGTTAGACAGGTTAAGGCTGACGGTCTGGGCAAAACCAGTCTGCTGAAAGACAAGCAATAGGCAGAGGATAAGAGAGATTAACTTTTTTGCCTTGCGGAGCATACTTAAAGTATGCCACATAAAAGGGGCAAAAACAAGGTCAAAACCGGGGTTTTGGGAAAGCGCTTTCTTGGGTGGGGAATGCGGGTAGGATGAAATTTATCAAACAAACTCAACTTTTAAGTGCCTATCTAAAGCGCGGAACAAGCCTGATTAATGTGTTTAGCGAATAACTTTTGTTGTGAATATCCTCTAACCGAGATACGGTTTGTTGCGTAGTATAGTCAAAGCCACACCCGCGTTAAATTATCTTGAGTAAATCCAACCCCTGCAAATAATCCTCATACTCCAAGGGTGCCGGAATCCCCAGCTTGCCTAAAAAATCTATTGTAGAACTTAGGGACATTTTTAATTCCCTGGACAGAGAACCTAAAGAAAGATTCCCATCCCTGTACCTACAAAGTAGATGGAATTCCCATCCTTCCCTGATTA
Organism: Candidatus Omnitrophota bacterium; assembly: GCA_030674475.1. GTDB lineage: Bacteria > Omnitrophota > Gorgyraeia > Gygaellales > UBA12090 > UBA12090. Next base: position 31,482 of record JAUSCZ010000020.1, on the reverse strand, counting down.
ACTCGCGCGCCGCCTGAGACTGATCCACATGCCCTTCTTTTGCCAATACCTTTATCTGCCTTAACTCTTCTTCTCCCAGCCGTATACTTAAAACATTCATTCTCTTCGCCTCCCCTCTATCCTATTTATCGCGTCAGAGATAATCCTGGCGTTATACCGGCCTAAGTTTTTTAGGCGCTCTAATTTTACTAACGCGAGTTCTCTGCTGATTCTTTTTTTATAATATACCATCAATAAAAAATGTATGGCTGTAACAAACCTAACTCCCAAAACCTTGCAAGCCTTAATGGTCTGGCCGTCATCAGTTGCCAATACCGCCTGTCTTTGGCGCGCTAACAACAATACCGAAGCTTCTCCTTCAGCAATAGCAAAATCTTCCTGAAGCCTCTTCAACAAAGCAGGGTTTTTTCCTTTTATTACCCTGATTTTACCCGTCTTAATAAGCTCGATAATGATTTTGGCGTCAAGAAATTCCGGCCTGCAAGTCGCTTCCGCCTCAACTTCCTTAGAGACCGAGATTTCCCGCTCTTGGGTTATTATCTTTAATATATCTATCTTCGCCAATAATATTAGTGTCGAAGCATCAAATATAATCACGCGAATAACCTTTCTGTATACATTTTACTACTAAAGTATACTATAATAAACAATGCCTGTCAACTTAAATCTTACCCCCGGCTCAGCAAAGGTGTGGGGTGGACAACTTTAGTTTTGAGTTCTTTGGTTTTTAGGTTTTTTCGTTTCTTGATAAGGCAAGCTGTAACTCCTGGGTAGGCCTGTCCGATTCCAACAGACTAAGCAGTTGTTTTAAGGCTTCTTCCGCGGGCTTAAGCTTTTGGCTTTCTTCATCGCGCCGGAGCATATCGGTAAACAGTCCCCGCACCCCATCTATCTTTTCTCCCGCCAGAGGGCTGGCGGATGCGGCCTGGGTATATTCGCTCAAGCGCTGGATAGACGGCCGGATCCCGGCGTTAAAAACTTGCTGGATCTGTGCCCATTCGGCGTCCAGGTCACCTTGAAAAGCCTTAACCCCGGGAAAAAAACCCAAGGCAGACGAGGCAACGGCTTCGGTGCGGATAGGCAAGGCGTTAAAGGCAATTCCGCCTGTTTTCTCTACTATTGAAGAAGATACTTCTATATCTTTTACCTTTGAGCTAGTGAATAACCGTGTCTTGTTAACTTCTCCCCGAGAAACATCTATGCTCCTACCTTCACCGGCTTCATAACTAACCTTTTTCCATACACCATCCCCATTAAGATGATAGCTAGTCAACATCGACCCCATCGAAACCCTGCCGTATTTAATTCTATCCCCCAAAACATCTATTCCTACAGTTTTATTATGCATCAATAATTTTTCACCAATTGGATACAGATCTTTTTCGGATAGAGGATTTTTAGCATTACCTTTAAGATAAACAAGCCCTGCAAAGGCGCTTCCACGATTCAGACCCCCGCCTCCATCCGCCATGCCTGCATTGTTCCCTTTCGTAGTAGTAATTATAGTGACTATTTTTTCTATGCCCCCTTCTCGCAACATCTCTTCTACAGAAACATCGCTATGACAGCTATCCAATATAACCGTGGAAAGATTGGGTAAAATTTTTATCATTTCTCTCAAATCATTGTATTCTATTTTCTCTTTGCCAACGCTAATCTTACCACCATTACCTTCTACTATCCCATGCCCATGCAAGTAAATAACCGGTTTTAGTCCTTTATTGTTCTCATTAGAAAGCTGGCCTTCTATTTGACCAAGAATATCATTGAAAAATTCTCCTTTTGCTCCTAATATATGTATATTTTTTTCTTCAACTCCTCGCGATTCGACCGATCTCTTGATTATTTCTGGCTGGATTACTGGATCATTGTATTGCGTCACCAGAAATAAAATCGTATTTTGATTGAATATCACGTCATTGGCATATTTCTTTCTTGATTTTATAATTGACTCGGCAGTATTCAAAGCTCTTTCATAAGTAAGAGGTTCTTTCTCGAATTTTAGTTTTTGAACTATTGAAAGATATAATGTAAAACGTTCATACAGTGTTAGTCTGGATATTTCCTTGTTGTCCACAAAATATCCCGGCAATGTAAAAAAACAATTTTAGCGTTGCCTTGTATATGTAAGCGTTATCTGGTGCTTCCCGGACGATTATCTCATTGGGCACTATCCAGGGCCGGGTGAGGGTAGGGATGGTGATATTTTCGGTGCCGAATAATTCTCCGGCTTTCTTATACAGCTTACCCCAATATTCTTTACCTTCAAGGGTTTGAGGGGAAGTAAGCTGAGCGGTGTCTTTCTTCAGTTGAACATCGGCTTCTAAGAATATCCGGCCGATGTCGGTCTTCTCTAAGTCCGGGTCTAAGATGTCATCGGGTGAATCCGGCCTTAGATTGACCCAGAATTTATCGTTGGGTAAGGCTAATCCGATGAAGAAGTATTTGAGCAGGGTTTGGGTGTTTTCTTCTAGGTAGTTTTTATTCTCTGCATCTTCCTTTTTGGTATCTCCCTTGTCTAAAAGGAGCTTAAAGTCCTGGTTTAGGTTATCGTAGGAGAGATAGCGTAGGTGTAGGGGGCGGAAGGTGTCTGAGACTGCCGGCTTAGGGGATTGACTAAGATAATGAGATAGGTTAAGGCTGACGGTCTGGGCAAAGCCGGCTTGCTCAAGAAGAAGCAAAACGCATAAGGTGAGGGAAATAAGCTTGTTGCACCTATGGAGCATACTTAAAGTATGCCACATAAAAGGGGCAAAAACAAGGTCAAAACCGGGGTTTTGGGAAAGCGCTTTCAGAACCGCAGATTACGCAGATTTTGGAAAAAAAGAGGTCGCGGAACGCGCAGACGGAGAAGATTGCAATAGAGGAAAGGATTACTCTACGGTTACGCTCTTGGCCAGGTTGCGCGGCTGATCCACATCACAGCCTCTTTTGACCGCGATGTGGTAGGCGATAAGTTGTAAGGGCAAGACTACTAAAAGCGGGGAAAAAATCTCCGGACACTTGGGGATATAAATTATTTCTTTGACCTGCTCTTTGAGCTTTTCATCGCCCAGGCTGGCAATAGCGATTATTTTACCTTGCCGGGCCCGGATCTCCTGAATGTTTGAGACCATCTTCTCGTAGACATGGGAATCCGGACTGATACAGACTACGGCCCGATATTCATCAATTAAGGCGATCGGACCATGCTTCATTTCACCGGCGGCATAGCCTTCCGCGGGAATATAAGAAATCTCTTTTAGCTTTAGCGCCCCTTCTAGGGCTGAAGGAAAATTCACATGTCTTCCCAGATATAAAAATGAGCCCAGATGGGAATGGCGCCTGGCCAGGGTGGCGATCGCGGCTTGATTTTTTAAAATATCTTTCTGCTGGTGGGGGATTTTTTTCAGCTCGATCAACTCCTGAGCGATTTTTTTCCGGGGCAAGACCCCTCTTAATTCAGCCAGATAAAAGGCCAGGAAATAAAAAGCCATCAGCTGGGCGGTATAGGCCTTGGTAGAGGCTACTCCCATCTCCGGTCCGGCGTGGGTATAAATAACTCCGTCAGATTCTCGGGTTAAACTCGAACCTAAGACATTGCAGATAGAAAGCACTCGCGCCCCGTATTTCTTAGCTTCTTTAATCCCAGCTAAGGTATCCGCGGTCTCGCCGGACTGGCTTACCGCGATTACCAAGGTGTCCTTATCTAACAGGAGATTGCGATAACGAAATTCGCTCGAGACATCCACGCTGACCGGAATAGAACATATTGATTCTATGATATACTTTCCCACCAGGCCGGCATGATAGGCGGTGCCGCAGGCAACAATAGAAATGTTTTTAATCTTTTTTAATTTCTCTTCCGGAATCTTTTGTTCCTCAAAAATTACCCTTTCGCCTTTTATCCGCAGTTTAAGCAGATTCTCAATAATCTTGGGCTGCTCATTGATTTCTTTAAGCATAAAGTGCTTATATCCCTGTTTCTGGGCCTGGGCAATATCCCAGCTGATGCGCACCGGATCCCGGGAAACTTCTTTGCCGCTTAAGCTGCTAATCCTTAAACTATCCCGATTCAAAACCACCATCTCATTTTCCTCAAGAAAAATTACCTCTTTGGTGGACTCCAACACCGCCGGCACATCCGAGGCCAGGAAATTCTCATCTTTACCCACTCCGATTATCAAAGGGCTGCCTAAGCGCGCCCCGATAAGCGTATCCGGCTCCCGGATAGAGATAACCCCGATAGCAAACGAGCCAACTAAAAGCTTTAAGCTTTTACGCACAGCCTCTTCCAGAGAAGTATTATTTTTATAAAATTTTTCTATCAGATGGACGATGACTTCGGTATCCGTCTGACTTAAGAAATGATGTCCTTCTTTAATCAGGCTGGTTTTTAAGGATTCGTAATTTTCAATGATTCCGTTATGGACTAGGGAAATTTCTTTTTTGCAGTCAGCATGGGGATGGGCGTTGATATGATTTGGCGCGCCGTGAGTGGCCCAGCGGCTATGGGCTATGCCGGCTGTTCCGGAGAGAGGTTTTTTCTTTAAGAGGCTTTCTAAAAGGGCGATTTTACCCGGGGATTTTTGGGTAGAGATTTTGCTATCATCGGAATTAATTACGCTGATACCGCTGGAATCATATCCGCGGTATTCCAGGCGCTTAAGGCCGCCCAAAAGAACATCCTGGGCTGACCTGTTTCCGATATAACCGACTATTCCACACATAATTTAAGTCAAAACTCAAAAGGAAAAAGTCAAAAGTACAATTCAAAACTCAAAATTAAAAGCATAAAAATAACTGTGTAGATTTAGCTTTGACTTTTGCGTTTTGCCTTTTGAATTTTTTTGTGACCCCAACGGGATTTGAACCCGTGTCGAGAGCTTGAAAAGCTCTTGTCCTAACCAGGCTAGACGATGGGGTCTATTTTACTCTTCCTCTTCCGCGATTACCGGGGCTACGCAGGAAACCCGGTCTTGGTCTTCCAGTTTAATCAAGCGCACGCCCTGGGCGGCCCTGCCGGTAGGGCGGATATCTTTGATGGCGCATCTTAAGAACATTCCGGTCTGGGTAATCACCATCAGCTCGTCTTCATCACTTACGGTCTTAAGTGCTACGGCCAGGCCGTTTTTATCGGTAACCTTGATATTTATAATACCCTTGCCCCCGCGGCGGGTCAAGCGGTATTCCTTAAACAGGGTGCGCTTGGCAAAACCTAATTCAGTAACCGTAAGGATAGTGGCCTCGGTCTGGGCAATAATCATCGCGATAACCTGGTCCTTCTTGGATAACCTGATTCCCCGCACGCCTTTAGCGCCCCGGCCCATATCCCGCACCTGGGCCTCGGGGAAGCGGACCGCTTTGCCCTCCCGGGTTCCAATCAGAAGCTCTTGTTTACCGTCGGTCATTTCTACGCCGATAAGCGCGTCATCCTTTTCCAGGGTTATGCCGATAATTCCGCCTTTACGGGGATTACTATAGGCATCTAAACAGGTTTTTTTAATCAGGCCCAGCTTAGTAACCATTACTAAATATTTATCCGCGGAAAACTCCTTTACCGGGATAGTTGCCGCTATTTTTCCTTCCGAACTCACCTGTAATAAATTTATGATGGCCTTGCCTTTGGAAATACGACTGGCTTGGGGAATCTCATACACCTTAAGCCAGTGTACCTGCCCCTTATCGGTAAAAATCAAAAGGTAGTCTTTGGTGGAGGCCACGAAGAGGTGTTCAATAAAATCCTCTTCTTTAACCTCGGCGCCCGAGGCCCCCTTACCCCCGCGCTTTTGCTTGCGATAGGAAGACACCGGCAGGCGCTTGATGTATCCGCCGTGGCTGATAGTTACCACCACATCCTCATCGGCAATCAGGTCCTCGAGATTAAACTCTTCCACTTCTCCCACAATCTCGGTCCGGCGCCCGTCGCCGTATTTTTTCTTTAGGTCTTCCAGTTCTGCCTTGATGATTGTCTCAATCTTTTTCTCCGAGGCCAGGATGGAGCGGCAAAGTTCAATCTTCTTGAGCAGTTCTTGGTATTCAGCATCAATCTTATCCTGCTCCAGGGCGGTCAGGCGCTGTAACTGCATCTCCAAAATCGCCTGGGCCTGAATCTCGGAAAGCTCAAACTCTTTAATCAGGTTTTCTTTGGCCGCCTCCACGCTTTTAGAGGTCTTGATTACCTTGATTATCCGGTCAATAAACTTTAAGGCGATCTTCAGGCCTTCTAAAATGTGCGCCCTTCTTAAGGCCTTGTCTAATTCAAACTGGGTGCGCCGGCGGACAATTACCTTGCGATGTTCAATATAATGGCCGAGTATCTGGCGCAGGTTCAAAACCTTGGGCCGGTTATCCACCAAGGCCAGCATAATAATTCCGAAGGTGGTCTCTAATTGGGTATGCTTAAACAGTTGATTTAAGGTAATCTGGGGCTCCACATCCCGCTTAAGCTCCACCACAATACGCATCCCGTCCTTATCCGACTCATCACGGATATCGGAAATCCCCTCAATCTTTTTATCCTCAACCAAATTCGCGATTGCCTCAACCAGGCCGGCCTTTTGCACCTGATAAGGTATTTCGGTAATCACAATCGTATCCTTGCCGCTCTTTTGATGCTCAACCGCGGCCTTGGCTCGCACGATGAGCTTGCCGCGTCCGGTGTTATAGGCATCTTTGATGCCGCCCCGGCCGCAGATTATCCCGCCGGTGGGAAAATCCGGCCCCTTAACATAGCGCATCAGGTCTTTGGCCTCAGCCTCGGGATGCTCCAGGAGATAGATGCTGGCCTCAATCACCTCGCTTAAATTATGCGGCGGAATATTGGTAGCCATACCCACGGCAATCCCGCTTGAACCATTGACCAAAAGGTTGGGCAGTTTGGCCGGCAAAAGTAGAGGCTCCTTCAAAGAAGTATCAAAATTAGGTCCGAAATTAACCGTACCTTTATCAATATCCTCAAGCATCTCCCCGGCAATAGCCGAAAGCCGGGCCTCGGTATAACGCATCGCGGCCGCGGAGTCCCCGTCGACCGATCCGAAATTTCCCTGGCCGTCAACCAAGGGATAGCGCAGGGAAAAATCCTGGGCCATCCTGACCAAAGTATCGTAAACCGCCACATCTCCATGAGGATGGTATTTACCTAAAATCTCTCCCACGATACGGGCGCTTTTCTTATAAGGCTTATGATGCTCCGAGCCTAACTCCTGCATCGCGAAAAGAGTGCGCCGATGCACCGGCTTAAGCCCGTCCCGGACATCAGGCAGGGCCCGGCCTACAATCACGCTCATCGCGTAATTAAGGTAAGAGTCCTTAACCTCATCCTCAATATAAACCGGGACTATTTTTTCATTGCGGGTGTACATCATCCCTCACTTCGTTCGGGAGAAACCAGAGGCCAGTTGCCAGTAACCAGATTTTGTTATTAGGAGCTTCTGGTTTCTGTACTCTGGTTTCTAGCTACTTTTATACATCCAAATTCTTTACCTGGTGGGCGTAGCTTTCGATAAAGGCTCTTCTGGGCTCAACCACGTCTCCCATCAGCATGGTAAACATCTTATCTACCTCAACCGCGTCTTCTACGGTAACCTTGAGCATCGTGCGCTTCTCAGGGTCCATGGTAGTTTCCCACAACTGGTGCGGATTCATTTCGCCTAAACCTTTATAGCGCTGGATATGCATCCCTTTAGTGGCTTGCTCCTTGATAAAAGTAAGGGTATCTTTGAGAAAAAAGAAATCCTTTTGGGTTTTCTCAGCATCAGCAATCCGGTAGAGCGGTTTAAATTTCTGCTCTTTCTCTTGATCTTTAAAAGAGGCAACTTTTCCCTCCCCGGGAGCGATTTCCTGGCTATAGGAAGAAATATCTAAGCCTAATTTCTCAATCTTGGCGATTAAATTTTCTATATCCTGGGCCTCAAAAAGCTCTAAGGTGTCCAAGCCATTGTCTTTGGACTCTTGGGTAAGCTCAGCCAACTCATCATCAGAATAGACAAATTGGTCCTTTCCCTCCACTTTTACCCGATAAACTGGCATTTTTTTGGTCTTTGGATGCCTAAAATTGAGGTATTTTGTGAAATTAACTCCCTTTTTATCTAAAATCTTGCCGGCCTTCTCCAGCTCCACCAATAAACCTAAAATTTCCTTAAATTGCTGGTCGCTAAAGGCGTGTTTATCCTTGAGCCGAATGAGGGTGTTTCCTTCCCGGCCTAAATCCAGGACCATCTCATCCATTTTAGCTTCAGTCTGGATATATTCTTCGCGCTGTCCTCTCTTAATCTTATACAGCGGCGGCTGGGCAATATAAACATATCCGTCCACAACCAATTTAGGCAGATGGCGGTATAAAAGGGTGAGCAAAAGCGTCCTAATGTGGGAGCCGTCCACATCGGCATCGGCCATAAGCACAATCTTGTGATACCTGAGTTTGGCCAGATCAAATTCCTCACCTATGCCGGTGCCTAAAGCGGTAATAATGGTGCGAATTTCGATGTTAGATAAAATCTTATCTAAGCGAGACTTCTCCACATTCAGAATTTTTCCCTTGATCGGCAGTATAGCCTGAAATCTCCGGTCCCGGCCTTGTTTTGCTGAGCCACCGGCGGAATCGCCTTCCACTATATACAGCTCGCAGAGGGCGGCGTCGCGTTCGGAGCAGTCGGCTAATTTTCCCGGCAGGCCGCCGGATTCCAGCGCGCCTTTTCTGCGGGTCAGCTCTCTGGCCTTTCGGGCAGCTTCGCGGGCCCGGCTGGAAAGAACCGCTTTATCCACAATCTTATTGGCAACCGAAGGGTTTTCCTCAAAAAAAGTACTTAAGGAATCAAAAACCACCGAGGAGGCCAGGCCTTCCACCTCGGAATTGCCCAGCTTGGTTTTGGTCTGGCCCTCAAACTGGGGATTAGGGATCTTAACTGAAACTACCGCGGTTAAGCCCTCGCGGGTATCTTCTCCGCTAATGCCTATATTATCCTTAAGGATATTTTTGTTTTTGGCGTATTGGTTGATCGCCCGGGTCAGCGCGGATTTAAATCCGGATAAATGCGTGCCTCCCTCAATAGTATTGATGTTATTGGCAAAGGAAAAGATATTTTCGGAATAGCCGTCGTTGTATTGCAGGGCCGCCTCCAGGATTATCCCTTCCTTTTCCTTGACAAAATAAACCACTTTATTATGCAGGGGATTCTTATTCTGGTTTAAATAATCCACAAAAGAGACAATCCCTCCGGAAAACTTAAACTCGGCGCTTTTATCATGCCTCTGGTCGGCAATGGTTATCTCTAGACCTTTATTCAAAAAGGCTAGCTCTCTCAGGCGCCCGGATAAGGTATCGTAAGAATAATCAATGGCGCTAAATATCTCTTTATCGGCCTTAAAGGTAACCTTGGTGCCGGTATGTTTGGCCTTGCCGATAACCGTAAGTTTAGAAACGGTTTTGCCTTTTTCATAGCGCTGATGATACACTTTGCCGTCGCGCCTGACCTCCACCTCCAGCCACTCGGAAAGGGCGTTGACCACGCTCACCCCCACCCCGTGCAGGCCTCCGGAGACCTTGTAAGCCGCGTGGTCAAACTTGCCTCCGGCATGCAGCATGGTTAAAACCACCTCCACTGCCGGTTTTTTCTCAGTTTTATGGATATCCACCGGTATGCCCCGTCCGTTATCGCTGACACTGACACTATTATCCGAATTAACCACTACCTCTATTTTAGTGCAGTGTCCGGCCAAGGCCTCATCCACGGAATTATCCACCACCTCATATACCAGATGGTGCAGGCCGCGGGTGTAGGTATCTCCGATATACATTGCCGGCCGCTTGCGCACAGCCTCAATACCCTCCAACACCTGGATGGTAGCGGCATCATAACTATGATCTTTTTTTTCTTTCTCTTCTAGACCCATTTAATTTTTCTTATCTCTGAGCTCTGAGTTCTTAGCTCTTAGTTCTGCTTTACTGGTCCAATCCTTAAACGAATTTCGCTAATTATATCTTTTCCCGCCTTTTCTTGCAAGACTTTTAATAATTTCGCTTTTTTTAAATTCAATGAATACATCCGCCCGGGAGAATCTACGCGCAGGGTTAAAACCTTGTCTTTAAAATCCCAGGGCTGGATATGCCGCGACTCTTTTTCATCCAACTCTGAATTTAATATCTCGTAAATTACCTGCTGTTGGTTTTTTTGGGAAGAGCATATCTGGTGAAAAACCGCCTCCAGGGTTTTGGCTATCGGCTCCGCCTTCATCTTGCTTCACAACCTCATCGGCAGGACTACATAGAGATAACCGTCCGCGCGGATTACCCCGGGTTTTTCCGGATCAGTAACCTCAAAATTCACCACTATCTCCTGAAGGTTCTTCAAGACATCAATTAAATAGGCCGGGTTAAAACCCACAATCAATTCCTTTCCGGAATACTCTGAAGATAGCTCTTCCCGAGATTCGCCTATATCCGGCGTTGACTTGGAAACCACTAATTTATTTTTAAACACCTCGAGCTTGGCTACCTGATAATCCTGGGTGGATAAGATCGCCGCTCTCTTTAAAACCAGTAAAAACTTTTCCCGGTTTAGCTTGATTTTATCTTTTTGTTCCTGAGGTACAACCTGTTTATAGCTGGGAAACTGCCCTTCAATAAGCCGGGAAATAATATGCACGGGACCTAAATCAAACAAAACCTGATTTTCGCCTAACACAATCAACACATCCCCTTCATCTTTTAAGTTCCGGTTTAATTCATTAATGGTTTTAATGGGCACAATCATGCTTATTTGCCGGTTAATTCCGGTGTTAATGTTTTTTTCTATAATCGCCAACCTTCTTCCATCCGTGGCTACCAGGCTGATTTTATTATTTTCCACCTCAAAAAGTATTCCGTTTAAGACATAACGGGTTTCATCTTTAGAGGCGGCAAAGCTGGTTTTAATAAACATTTCTTTTAAAAGCGGTTGTCTTATTTTTATAGCCTCCTTATCTTTAAACTCCGGAAGTTTGGGAAATTCATCCTTAGGAAGCCCGGAAATCTTAAACTCGCAATTTTCGGTCTGTATGGTAACCATATTATTCTTTTTAACGCTTAAGGTTACGTTGCCATCTGGTAATTCATGAATAATATCAGAAAATCTCTTGGTATGTACTGTTATGGAGCCGTTTTCCACAATTTCCACAGGATATTCACAGGATATTCCTACATCTAAATCTGTGGTTATCATCTTTAGTTTTCCATTTCCTGCCTCTAAGAGCATATTGGATAATATAGGTAGATTCACCTTAGTGCCAACTATATTATGCACAATTTGAATACCATTAAACAGTGTTTCTCTTGTGGTTTGAAATTTCATCGTACCTCCAATATGTAGAGACGCACGGCCGTGCGTCTCTACTATTAATATAATATATTAACTGATATAAATAGTAATAGTAGTAATAGGGTTACATTCCTGTTAAAAATGGGTATCTTTATTAAAATTTTAAGCTAAAAAGGACGGATTTTCCTACTCATTTAAGCTCGTTTAAGAAAAAAACCATTCATAAAAAACCGTTAAAAATAACCACAATTTACTGTTAATTTACTGTTAATTTACTGTTTAATCTTATGAACCAATTTTTCTATATCTGATTTCAGTTTTGTGTTCCCTAGGAGATTTTTTTTGACTTTATTGTAAGAATGCAGTACTGTGGTATGGTCTTTGCCTCCAAAAAACCCCCCTATTTCCGGTAGGGAAAAATTAGTCAGCTCCCGGGTTAAATACATAGCTATCTGGCGGGCAAAAACCGTGTTTTTATCCCTCCTGTTTCCTTTTATATCCTGTGGGTTGAGGTTGAAAAAAATCCCCACCTCTTTTTGGACCAAGTCCACAGTAACCAATTTATTGTTTTCTTTCAGAAAATCCTTTAAAACCTCTTTGGCTAATTCCAAAGAGATGGGTTTGTTTTCCAGCAAAGAGTAAGCCATCACCCGGATTAACGCCCCTTCTAATTCCCGGATATTGGTTTTGACCGTCTCCGCGATAAAGAATATCACCTCATCCGAAATATTAGTAGGTTCGTGCTCTATTTTCTTTTTTAAAATTGCCACCCGGGTTTCAAAATCCGGCGGCTGGACGTCAGTTACCAGCCCCCAGCCGAACCGCGAAACTAAGCGCTCCTCAAGGTTAGGAATATCTTTGGGGTTGCGGTCTGAGGAGATGATTATTTGTTTATGGGCATCATGAAGGGTGTTAAAAGTGTGGAAAAATTCTTCCTGGGTGGATTCTTTTCCGGCGATAAAATGCACATCATCTATAACCAGGACGTCGGCATTACGGTATTTCTGGCGAAAGCGCGCGGTGGAGTGGTGCTGGATGGCGCTAATCAATTCATTGGTGAATTTCTCTGAAGGGATATAGCAGATATGCGAGTTTCTATCCTTTTTTAATATTGAGTGACAGATGGCCTGCATCAGGTGGGTTTTACCCAAACCCACCCCGCCGTAGATAAAAAGAGGGTTATACACTTTAGCCGGTGATTCGCTCACCGCCACCGAGGCCGCGTGGGAAAAACTGTTGGATGAGCCAACTATGAAGTTTTCGAAAGTGTAGCGGGGATTAAGGTTTAGCAGGGGGAGCGGTTTTTCGGGAAACGGGTCGTTTTTGGCCGGCTCATTGTCTGTTTTTAGGGCCGCCGGTTTAACGCAGAGCTCTATTTTTATTGAGCCGCTGGAGAATTTTTTCAGAAACTCCTCTATTCGTTCCAGATAATTTTTAGCAATCCAGTTTTTAGAAAACTCATCCGAAGCGCCCAAGGTTAAGACTCCGGGGTTATTCTCTTGAGGCTGAAGCCGGTTTATCCAGGCTTCATAAGCCGCGTCTCCGATATCCTCCTGGAGGGCTCTTTTAGTTTTTGACCAGGCTTCTATTAGATCCATAATAGGGTGAGGCTCGACTTTTCCACAATATCCACAGTTTTTCCACAGGCCCAGAGAACAAAAAAGCCCCCGTTTTTAATAAAAAACGTGTTTTTGTGCTTTGTATATGGTTTAACCCGGAATTTGCAATAGTAATGGCATTCGCCGCCAAATAAGGGCGCATCTTCGTCAGAAAAAAGCGCTTGCATACTAAAAGTATGCGCGCATTTTTTTCTGCCAAATCTGCACCCTTCTTTGTCGTCTCGGTGCCGCATTCCTATTGCAAAATCCGGGTTTAATAACGCGGAACACACTTATTGCAGGACAAAAAGTGTTTATTTTTTAAGGAGTTAAGGCCCTAACACCTAAAATAATTATATCAGGATTACAGCATTAGGCAAGGGAAATTATCCTAAAATTACAGGCAGGGAAAGGTTTAGTTTTTGAATTAGGTTTCAGATTTAGCTAAGCTGAAAAGTTGATCGCGGGCGGCATCCGGGATTTGGGTGAATTTTATGCCCAGGAAATACTTTTTGCCTTTTTCCATCCGGCAGTAGACAATTTCTCCCCCGGTTTTTATAGCTGGGGAATCGGGGGGGAGAAATTCTAAGCTTAAGTGGAGTCCTTGGGGAAGAAACAAGAGTATTTCCAGGCCCAGGGCAGTGCCATTTTTAGAAATATCCCGGCTGTGGCTGTGAATGGGCAGGGAGCAGGGCGATACCAGCGAGGTATCCCCGGTATCAATATTTACCGGAATATCCAGAGGAAGCCTTTCCGATTCGCGCCAGAAGGGCAGGCCGGCGAGCGGAGGCTGTTTGGTGATGAATTTTTCAAATTCAAAGATTTTATCCTCCGGCCCGTAATAAAAATCCAGGGCTTTGAGGATAGAATACGCGGGGCTGGCCAAGGGTTCGATTTCCAGGCCGCATAATTTGGCCAGGCTGTCTGTTGACGCGGCATCTAAAGGGTTGGCGCAGGCGGCGAACAGGGTGGCGTTAACCTTAAACAAAGGAAAAATCAAATTCTGGCGGCAGAAATCTTCGTTGACAAGGCTAAGGATGTCCGGATTGATTTTATAATCGGCGATTCGGACATAAGGAATTCCGCTTTCCTGGGCGAAAAATACACAGAGGTCATCCGGCGAAAGAAAATTTAATTTTATCAGCACTGTCCAGAGCGATTTTTTGCGTCTGTCCGCTTCCTGTTTAGCGCTCATCAGCTGTTGGTGGGTGAGCCAGCCAGCCTGGATAAGCTTGTCCTCTAGGCCTGGCATTTTATTTTTCTCCTCCGGGGTAATATTTCTTCAGGAATTCGGACAAGGTTTCCGAGACCTTTTGCTCGTCGATGATATATAAGCCGGCCTTGGTAAATTCATTCTGGGGCAGCTGGTATTTTTTCTGCACCGCGGTAAGGGTCTCGGATTGCTGTTTGGCGATATTCAGCAGGACGCGGTTGTCCTTGAGGATGTCATAATACTCCAGTCCTTGCCGGACGATCAGCTTCAGGTCTTCGTTTTCCCAGGGCTTGGTGATGAAACGGTAAAGCTGGCCGTTGTTGATGGCCTTGATGGCGGATTCTAGATCAGGATATCCAGTGAGTAACATCCGGATGGTGTCCGGGTAGGACTGCTTTACCTTGATTAAGAAGTCTATCCCGGATATAGTGGGTAGTTTATTATCCGAGATGATTAAGTCCGCCCCGCTAATGCTTTTGAGCTTATCCCAGGCTTCATTGGCATCGCTGGCGGCGTAGATTTCCCGGTCATCCTGGCGCAGTAAGCGGGATAGGCTGTTAAGGATATTTTGTTCGTCGTCAACCAACAGAATTTTATGTTTTAGCACCTTTGTCCTCCTCTTGCTTGATCAGATCTTCAATTGAAAGCTTGGCCGCGGAAGGGGTCATCTTGGTAAACATAATCCCCATTCCCGGCGGCTGAATATTGCCTTTTTCATCTTTGGTTGGTTTTGGACGGCTCCAGGCTACTACCCCCTCGGCGTGGACTATTTTTTTGTGGGGCTCTTTTCCCAGCTCGAACATTACCTCTATTTTGGTCTGGGGAGGCTCAATCTTATCGGTCGCCACAAACATCCCTCCGGCGGAAACATCCTGGGCCTCAATCATCTGCCAGAAGCTGTTACTGCGGTATTCCACCGAGAGTTTTAAAAATGCCCTTTTGTGTTTTCTCTGATCTTCCCAATTAGTCATTTTTCCTCCAGGTCTTGTTTTTTAGGCAGGCTGATAGTAAAAGTAGTCCCTTTTCCCAGGGTGCTTTCCGCCTTGATCTGCCCCTTATGGCTTTTTATAATATTATAGCTTACTGATAGCCCCAGTCCTGAGCCGGTTTTTTTGGTGGAAAAAAACGGGTCAAAAATCTTCGGCAGGACTTCGGGGGCGATCCCGGGGCCGGTATCGGAAACCTTGATATAGACAGTATCATTATCTTCGCTGGTAGACAAGGTAACGGTGCCTTTTTCCGGAATTGCCTGCGAGGCGTTGATTAACAGGTTTAAAAATACCTGGGACAGCTGGGTGGAATCGGCAAAGACCTGGGTTTTGGCCTGATAATCCTTGACTACGGCGATCTTGAATTTTATTTCATTCCAGACGATTGAAAGGGTGGATTCCAGGATTTGGTTTATATCCACCAGGTTGACCGCGGATTCGCTTTGTTTGGAAAATGTCCGCAGGTCAGAAACTATCTTTTTAATGCGCAGGGCCCCTTCCAAAGATTCCGCGGAGATAGCGTTTAGGTCTTCCAGGATAGTTTTGTTTTTGGGGTTATCCGCGGGGACTATTTTGGCTAAAGCGCGGGCATAATCTTTGAGGCTTTCCAGATTGCTGATCAGAAAGCCCAAAGGATTATTTACTTCATGGGCAATCCCCGCGGCCAGCACCCCGACTGAGGCCATTTTTTCCATCTGCACCAATTGCAGCTCAACATCTTGGACAATTTTTACATTTTCGTCTATCTTTTTTTGGTAACGCTTGTTCAGATAATAACCGTAAGCGGCAAAGACAGCGGTAAAAATAATTAGACAACCCGCGATGAGCATTCTTTAGCCGCTCCCTTTAACTACCTGAATCATGCTCCACAGCGGCAGGAATATCGCCAGGCACATCCCCATAACCACCACACCTAAAATAGCGGTCATAATCGGCTCAATCATGGTAGTGAGATTGCGCACCATTGACCGGACATCGGATTCAAAGAATTGGCATAAAGAATCGAGCATTAAAGACAGCGAGCCGCTTTTTTCACCCACCGAAATCATATAACCGACCAAACGGGGGAAAAATTTACTGTTTAAAACCGCGCCCGATATTCCTTTACCGTCGGAAACATCGTGTTTGATTTTTTCTATCTCTTTAGAGAGGACCACATTCCCGATAGTCAGAGCCACGATATCCAGAGTCTTAAGCACCGGTAGTCCCGCCTGGTAGAGGACACTTAACATAGAGGCAAAGCGCAGCATGGTGATTTTGGTATAGATCTTACCGATAATTACCATTTTAAATTTCTGACCGTCCCACCAGAACCTGCCCTTTTTGGTATTGATAAATTTCTTAAAACCAAAGGCGCCGGCGGCAATAGAGGGGAAGGTGATAAACCAGTAATTCTTTAAGGCGTATCCGGCGACAATCATAATTTGAGTAGGCAGGGGAAGACTTACCTTGGCATCGCTATAGATTTTGGCAAACTGGGGTATGACAAATACCGAGAGGATTATGACCGCGATTACCATTGCTATTACTACCATAATAGGATATTGGAAAGCAGCCATGATGTTTTTTTTGGTTTCAAAGTCATTTTCCAGCATATTAGAAAGCCTGAAAAGTACGCTTTCCAGGACCCCCGCGCTTTCTCCGGCAACTACGGTGTTGACATAAAGGTCGGAGAAGACATTGGGGTGTTTGGCCATGGCCTGGGAAAGGCTTAAACCTCCGCCGATGTCGTGAACCAGCTGGTTCACGGCTTTTTTTAGAGGGGGGTCTTCGGTCTGCTCGGCCAGGGCTCCCAGGCCCTCCATTATGGGTATGGCTGCCTTGATGATGGTGGTAAACTGGCGGGTGAAAATAACTAAAGCCTGGGGATTTACCTTGGCGCTGGATTTAAATATACCGCCTGAAGAAGGAGCCTTTTCATTTTTTAGGCTGATGGTTATAGGCATATAGCCTAATTTGGCCAGCTGGGTGGTTACTTCAATTTCTCCGCTGGCCTGAAGCTCGCCTTTGATTAGTTTGCTTTTGGAATCCGCGGCTTTATAGGTGTAGGTGGGCATTTTATTTATCATAGTAGGGGCGGGTTCGAACCCGCCCCTACGTTAAATTAAAATCCTTAATTACTGAATTTACTAAATCGGCGTTGATTTTATCCGCTTTTTGGGCAAAGCCGGTCATCAGGGTTAAATCGCAGACTGTGTTTATCCGGCGGGGGATGCCGCCGGAGTATCTAAATACCGCGTTTAGGCCCTGTTGGTCAAAAATAACCGGGGTTAATTCTTGTCTACCGGCTGTTTTTACGCGGTGAGAGATGTATTTTCCGGTATCCTCTTCGCTAAACGCCCCTAAATAACAGCGAATAGCTACCCTCTGGTCAAAGGGTTTGTTGCCTTCAACTTTGTCTTTGAGCTCCGGCTGGCCCAAAATCAATAAGGTCAAAAGAAATCGGTCTTCAGTCTGGAAATTTAAGATTAAACGTAACTGTTCAAAGAGCTTGGCGTCTTCAATGGTGTGGGCCTCGTCAATAATTACCACATTTTCCTTACCCTCTCGGGTGTTATCTAAAAGGATTCCCTGGAGTTTTTCCAGCAGGGGGTCGGTTAAGAGTTCAGTTTTTTTATCCGGAAGTCCTTGAGGGCTTAGGCCGCGCACCATTGCCCGCAATAATTCTGCCGGCTCGGTATAGGAAGGGCTGGTGATAAAGGCCGCGCGCACCTTGTCCTTGCCCAGATCGTTTAAGAGGGTCCTTCCTAAAAGGGTTTTGCCGCAGCCAAATACCCCGGTCAACATCGCGCAACCCAGGCCCTGGGTAACGCAATAGCTAAGTTTCATCAGGGCATCTTCGTGCTGGGCCGAGAGATAGATAAAGCGCGGGTCAGGAGTATTCTGAAAGGGCTTTTCCTTTAACTGCCAGTATGCTTCGTACATTACCGGGATATATTACATGTTTCGTTGACCGTTTACCGCTAACCGTTTACTATTTTAAGCAGAATTAATTAACCTAAACAACATACTGGTTAATTTTTTAATTTCTCAAAATCAAACTTTAAATTTTCTTCCATAACGGTAAACGGCGCACGGTTAACGGTAAACGCAAGGTTATTTCTTTCTGCTCAGCCAGCTGGCTACCCTTTTCTGGTAGTCTTCAAAGTCCGAGTTTTTGACATCTATTTTAGCCGGGGCAATCTTTATTTCGGTTAAGCCGCTCTTGACAAAAGGCTCTACCTTGGTCACCGTGGCGGCCTTCAGGTCTACCTGGCCTTCGCAGACCCGGGAAATTTCCTCAATGGAGGTAAGACCACCCAGGGCTTTGGTTACCCCGTCCTCGCCCAGAAGGCGCATCCCTTTTTCCTGGGCCTTTTTGCGCAGGGCCACGGTTGAGGCCTGGGAGATAATCATTTCCCTCATTTCATCGTCAATTACCATTAACTCGAATATCCCTGAGCGGCCCCAGTATCCGGTGCCTTTACAATAATCACAGCCTTTGCCGCGGTATAAAAGGGAGTCCGGCCTGTCCTTAAGCCCCCATTTTTCTAAGACTGTCTTTGAAGGGGAATAGGATTCTTTACAGCGCGGGCAGATGGTTCTAATCAGGCGCTGGGCCATCACCCCGATCATGCTGGCGGAAATCAAAAATGGCTCAACCCCCATATTGATAAGGCGGGTAACCGCCGAAGGGGCATCGTTGGTATGCAGGGTAGAGAAAACCAGATGTCCGGTTAAGGCGGCCTGGATGGCAATCTGGGCGGTTTCGGCGTCGCGGATTTCACCTATCATTATTACGTCCGGGTCTTGCCTGAGGATGGCTCGGAGGCCGTTGGCAAAAGTGATTCCGGAGCGCTGGTTTACCTGTATCTGGCGGATAAGCCCCAGGCGATATTCCACCGGGTCTTCAATAGTGATAATATTGCGGTCAACCGTGTTTATTCTCATCAGCGCCGAATAAAGGGTAGTGGTTTTTCCGTTGCCGGTGGGGCCGGTGGAAAGAATTATCCCATAAGGCTTAGCGAGCAGGTTTTCGTATCTTTTAAGTTCTTCATAAGTTGAGAAGCCCAGCTTTTCCAGGCCGATCATAACCGATGAAGTGTCCAGGATACGCATAACCATATTCTCCCCGTAAATGGTCGGCACCGTGGAAACGCGGAAGTCGATTATTTTGTCATCAACCTTGGCCTGGAAATGCCCGTCCTGGGGAACCCGGCTTTCGGCGATATCCATTCCGGATAAAACCTTGATCCGGGAAATCATGGCCATTTCCCATTCTTTGGGCGGGGTGGGTATTTCGTGGAGTATGCCGTCTATGCGGAATCTGATTCGGGTGATATCCTCCTCGGGTTCGATATGGATATCCGAGGCATGGTCCCGGACCGCCTGGGCCAGGACAACATCTACCAGCTTGACGATTGAGGAACCACTGGAGATGGCCTCCATCAGCTGGGCCTCGCTGGCTCCTTGAGTTAATCCGGCCAGCATATCCGCTATCGCCGAGCGTTCGGCGTTTATTTTGTTTAAGACGTTCTTTATTTCTTCGGAACTGGAAAGGTAAATATCCAAAGGCATGCCGGTGTGCAGTTGGATTTGGTCAACGGAATAGAGATCGCTGGGCTCGGTCATGGCGATCTGCAGGGTGCCATTTTCGATTTTTATCGGGACAGCCTGGGTTTGCTGAGAAAGCGCGGGAGGCATAATTTTTAAAAGCTCTTCGCCGGGCATAAAGTTGTCCAGATTTATATAGTTAAAACCTTTACTTTTGGCAATGGTTTCATAAAGGGAAGTCCGGGAGAGCAGGCGGCTGGAGATCAGGATGTTTTCCAGCGGCCTTTTTAACTTTTTGGTTTCCTCTATCGCCCGCTGAAGCTCTTCCTGTTTTATCAGGTTCGCATCCAGGAGAAGATTTTGCAGTTCTTCATCAGTCATGGGGCTTGGACTCCTTAAGCTCTTTTTTAATTTGATTCATCCAGGATTTTATTTCTCCCGTATCGTCGGCTTTAGATGAAAGCCTCAGGTATTGGGTGTAATAATCAAAGGCCCGCTTTTTGTCATTGAGATAGCTTTCATAAAGGACCGCTAAATTATAATAGGCGTTTTTGTCTTTGGGGTTCAAGCTGACGGCCTTTTTGAGGGAGCGAGCCGCGTCCGCGTATTGATGGTTTCTTAGATATACCACCGCCAGGTTATAATGAAGGTCGGAATCTTTAGGATTTTTCTTTACCGCCTCAAGATAGTAAGACGTGTTTTCCGGAGGTTTGATTTCTAGCTTAGGCTCAAGGTATTTTTCTTTGGTTCCTTTCTGGGTTTTTCCGGTAACGGCTTCCTGGTTAACATCCGGAGAGGTGGTTCGACCAGGCTCACCATAGGATGAGCTTTTTAAAATTTCCTGGGCTTTTTTGAATTCCTTATCCGCGGCCGAATAGTTGCCTTCTTGCATAAGTTTTTTGCCTGAGGCGAAATGCTCCCTGGCTTCTTGGGTCGCGGCTTCCTGGGCATATACATAAGAAAAATCCGAAATCCCCCGCCTACGACGGGGCAGGCGAAATCCGAAATCCGAAATTAAAAAACAACTAATAAAAAATACGTAAATGAATATTTTTGATGCTTGCTTCATTTTTCCTCTACAGCTTTGGCTATTCCAGCGGATTCGTTATCCGGGAGAAGGTCTATCTCCACGCTTTCCAGGGAGTCTTTAGATTGATAAAGCTCTACTTCTATCTTTTTGTTTTCATCCTGCTCCCGCGACAAGCCCAGGGAAGCTTCAGTGGTGTTTATGCCTTTAAGGATGCTGGTAATCTGGGCGGCCTGGCTTTCAAATTCTTTTAGTTTGACCCTGGTCTGGGTAAGCTGGATTTTTAATTCCTCCCTTTCCAGTTGGGCGGCGACATTTTGCTCCCTGAGGGCCACGGACTCTTTTTCTATTTCCTGGTATTTGGAGCGGAGATCTTTTAAGCCGGACTGGGTTTCGGTTAATTTTTCGCTTAATACCAGTATTCTGTCCGCGCGTTTACCTAATGCCAGGGTATTCTGTTTAATGGTTTCATCGGCTTTAATATATTCGTTCTTTAAATCAGCATAGTTTTTAGACAGCTCTTCAGAGCGAACCTGTAACTGTTTTAATTGTTCTTGAAGTATTTCGGCGTTTTGACCCGCGGCCCTGGTTTCTTCAATTTCTTTAGTGAGCCTAAGCTTTTCTTCTTTAAGGGCCGCTAATTGATTTTTAAGAGGGGTCAGTTCATTCTCCAGGGTTTGATTTTTCTGGGTTAGGCCCAGGATGGCGTCTTCTAATTGTTTGCTCCTCTGGAGTGTTTCCCGGTTTTGTTTTATTTCGGTTTCTTTTTCCTGGACTGCTTTAGAAAGGCTGCCGTGGGCATTGTTTAGTTCCTCTCCTAATTTATCGAGTTTTGTAGTAAGAGAAAGATTGGTTTCTTTAAGCTGTGATCCGGCCTTTTCCAGGATCGCTTTTTCCAGTTTTGCCCTTTTAAGCTCTTCAGATAGATTGTTCAGGTTCTTGGTCAAAAACTGCTTTTCAATCAGCTCGTTTTTTAGCTGAGCGATTTCCTTCCGCTGTTTTTCGGATGCCTGGTTTAAATCCTGGGTTTTGGCTTTGTAGGAAGTGTTTTCTTTGAGGATGTCCGGGATTTTTGTCTCAATAGAGTTTAGGGTTTTATTGAGATTTTCCAGCTGTTTTTTAATTTCGTTTTCTTTACCCGGTTTCAGGTTTAAGTTGGCTATTAATTTCCCGGCCGCGTCAACTTTTCCGCGCAGCTCTTTGGTTAACTCCAGGCTTACCCTGGATTGGGTGAGGTCTTGGGTGAGGATTTCGTTTTGAGCGGTTATATCCTTAAGCAGTTTCTCCAGGTCCCCCCTTTGACTTTTTTCTTTCAGGAAGGTGGTGTTTATCGAATGATTAACCAGGACAAAGCCGCGCAGCAGCCCTTGCAACTGCTTAACCTGCGATTGCAGCTTGATAACATTCTGCCGTAAGGATTCTTGATCTTTCGCGGGAAGGTCTTCGGCGTTTTGGATCGGTCGTAACAGAAATAGCATAACCGAGCCGATTATTGCCAAAAAGATCAGCAAAACCAAAAACTTTTTATCTTTCATTTAATTTAAACCTCCAGTTTGCTTAAATAGACGCAAATCCAGTTTAAAAGGCCGCGGCGGCGCGGTGATAAGATTAGTTTCGTAGGCGATCAGCGGCGCATTGGTATCTTTTATTATACGGGCGGTAACGAAAATTAGCAAGTCTGTTTTTTCCGCGGGGTTTGTAGCCCCGAGCTCTTTACGAGTGAAGAAAAATCCAATTATAGGAATATTGCCTAAAATCGGGATTTTGTTTACCTTGTAGACCGATTCATTTTTAACCAGTCCGCCAATTACTACAGTCTGGCCGTCTTTGATTAATACCTCTGTGTTTACCGTTCTGGTTGAGGTTATGGGCGCGGCGTCATTGCCTTCAATTTTTAACCAAGAGTCAAAGCTGCTTACTTCAGGCTTGAGGGATAATTTTATATGTCCGTCAGGACTTATCTGGGGAGTAACCTCTAATTTAACCCCTATTTTTTTGTCCTCCGACCATCCGGTGATTTCAAACTTACCGCTGGTTTCATTTCTTTCGTATATTGGTAAAGGGTACTCTTTGCCTACGTGTATAGTAGCAGTGCGGTTGTTTAAAGTAACCACCCGTGGATTCGCAATTAATTTTGTGTTAGAGCGGCTTTTTAAAAAATCAAAAACCGAGGTTAGTCCCCTGGCATCTAATGTGCCAAAGACGAAATCGGTTGCTACCGCGCTCGGAAAGGCATAAGGATGACCAGTGGGAAAGCCTGTTCCAGAATTCGACGGAATAATATTTTCCATCCATTTTCTTTCGCCTTTGGCCTGAAAAGGCAGCGTGGTTGGTTCCTTTCCTCCAGTTGCCTTTAAAGTTGTGGTCCAGTCTATGCCTAATTTATCGGTTTTGGTTAAGGAGGTTTCAATCAGCTTGGCTTCAATTAATACCTGCAGCGTGGGGCTGTCTAAGCCGGGAATAATCTGTTCGATTTTATTGATTACCGAGAGGGTATCGGTAACGATAATAGAATTGGAACGGCTGTCGGCCTCAATCGCGCCTTCGCCGGTCAAAACCTTAGAGAGGGTGTCTTTTAATTTCAGGGCATCGGCGTTATTCAGCTGGAAAAGTTTGGTCTGTTTGCCTTCCTGCTGGGCTTCTTCGGAGGTGGTTACTTTAATTACATTTTCTTTTTTGGTATAGATAAATCCGTTAACGGTGATGATGGAATCCAGAGCCTCCTCTACCGAGACATTAGTTAACTGCACGGTAACTAACCCGGAGACTTTCTCAGAGAAGACAATGTTCAGGCCATATTGTTTACTGATCTGTCTCAGGACATCTTTAATGTCCACTTCGCGGAATTCCAGGGATTCAATAACCTGTTTTTCCGCCTGTGTTTTTTGAGGGTATCCGGGTTTAGACCAAAAAAAGAAACTAATAAGTATAGGTAATAAAATAAATCTTTTAAGCCTTTTCATTTTTCACCCCTTTTTATATTATAGAAGATAAAAGGTCAAGGTCAAGGTTGAGGTTAAGGTTTATTTTGTAGAGAAGCAATTAAGAAACTTAACTTTCTCCATTGCCTTTTGCCGGATCGGCATTTCTTCAAATAACCGATAATTCATTTTTTCTTCTCTTCAGTCTCAGCCTTAACCTTGATCTTAACCTTTCGCTATTCTTTCGGCAGTGCCAGATAAAAACTCTGGGTGCCTCTTTTTAAAAGGATTTTATCTTTTTCTATTGCCACTACTTCATAATCGCCTACTTTGTCGCCGCTTTTGACAATCTCATTATTGATAAAGGCGAAGCCGCTTTTATCCGCCCCAAAAGATATCCCTTTAAGTTCAAGGTCGGCCCGCTGGTATTCCCGGCTTATCTTGGAGGCGCTGAAAGGGTCTCTTCCCCAGGGTATATTCTCCCGCTCTTTCTGCAGGCCGATGGTGCTGGAATCAGCGGTTATTGCCGCGGCTGCCTGCTGAAGGGCGGAAGGGGAAGTATTTTTGGGTCCAGCCGCCGAGGTTTCGGAAGAAGTGGTTCGACCAGGCTCACCATAGGAAGCGTTTCGGTTGTCCGGTTTTTTACCGAAGCTTCCGGCGAGGATAGCGATCAAGGCAACAACGCCTATTATCGTAACCCCTGCCTCAATTTTTTCCTTTTTCTCCATAAACCTTAACCTTTTGCTTCGTATAATACGTGTTATAGACTGTTAATGACGAATTCCTAAATCCGAATGTCTAATGAATGACGAATTCTTAAATAACTAATGCCTAATTTTTTTAGACATTTAAACATTAGGCATTCATTCGTCATTTTAGATTTCGACATTAGACATTTTCATGTTGCTGTCTCACTTTATAATTATATCTCCCAAATCATATAGGTGCTCAGCAAGAGATTAGCGCTTAACTCAATCGGTTTTTCCTGGTTTTTTTCCGGAGTTTTTTTTGTTTCGGCGTCCAATTCTCCCGCGTCCTCTTCTTTCTTTTCTATGGTGAGGCGCTCAATAATGAAATTCGTGGGCAACTCATGGACGGCCTTTATGTATTCGGCCAGGGTCTGATAAGAACAACTCATAACCACTTCAACATAGATCTTAGTTACTCCGGCCGGCAGGTTTTCGTTATCCGCCTTCAGGTCGTCTCTAGGCCGTATGGAGCTCACATTGAGATTAAGATTATTTGCCGGCATGGCCAAAGATTGAATCAGCCGGGGAAGCTGTTTGGTGGAGGCCCCCATGTTTCTTAATTCCTGGGCCTTCTTTTCCAATTCTCCCATTTCTTTCTGGGGGTTAGGGAAATTTCGAATCAGCCTTTCGGATTCAGACAGCTTTTCCTGGGTGGAAATAAACTCCGCCTTTAAATTATCGCTGTATTTAAATACCGGCCTCCCCAGAAGCACATAAAGCAGAATCAGGGCGGTAAGAAGAATAGAAGACGTCAGGCTGACCTGAAAAAGTTTGTTCTGGGGTATTTTAAGATATCCTGGCATAGGTAACCAAAGTTAATACTTCATCCGGCAGACTATTTCAAAATTTGCCGCCGGAATCGGGGAATACATATCCTGTTCGCTGGAAACTAACTGGATATCACTAAAAAACGGAGAATCCCCCAGGACCATCAGATATTGGGAGAGCTCCAGATCCACAATGGTATATTTGGAAAATATTTTACCCACCAGCTGTAATTCTTTCGGCTCTTTATTTTCCACCACAGCTATTTTAGAAAGGATTACTTCTTTGGGGGTAATAGTGCTTAATTCTTTGAATACGCCGTACCACAGCGGCTGGCTGCCGCTGGCCTGCTCTAAAAGTTTTTTTCTCTGATCCAGCTTGGTTTTTATTTCCAGGTATTCTCTGGCTTTGGTAGAGGCCGGCGCGAGTTTTTTTACCTCACGAGTGGTGGCGATAATAAATTTTTTATAGTTGCGCGCCCCTACAAAACAGACCGCGTAATAGAGAAGGTTTAGAGACAGGATTAAAGGGAAAGATATCTTTAAAATAATGCTTAAGAAAGCGGCTTTCTGCTCTAGTTTTTCTTTTGCCGGGAGAAGATTTATTTTACCGCCGTTTCCTAAACAAAGGCCGAAAGCGCAAGCCAAATGCGGCGCGGCCTGCTCCATTACCAGCTCCTGCTTGAATACCGCGCTGTCCTTCCAGGTTTTAGCGGCCTTGAGGACGTTTAAAGGCTCTACTCTTTTTAAACCTTGCAGATTGTGGGCCAGGAACTGGGGCAGGTTTTTTAACCGGGAATTTCCTCCGGTAAGATACAGTTCTTCCGCCGGGTGGGTTTTAAACGTAGAGACATAATAAGTGAAGGTGCGGTTTATTTCCATGACCAGCCTCTCCAGGGTGGGCCTGAGCATAGTGGAAATTTGTTCTCCGGAAAGGATGCCGAAGTCGGTAAGAAATTCGGTTTTGGCTTCTTCCTCTAAAGGTATTCCGCACTGGCGCTTGATTTTTTCCGCGTCTTCGGCGCTGATAGTTATCGGCCCGGTTGATGTGGAGAGAGAGCGGGTCATCGCGTGGGTAAAATGTTCGCCTCCGATAGGTATCTCCCGGGAGAATACCAGGTCGCGGCCGCGGTAAAAATTAAGGGTAGAACTGTTGGCTCCGCTGTCTAAGAGGGCCGCGGTTTTGGTGGCCGGGATTTCCAGGCAGAAAGGAAGAATGTTGCCCAGGGCATCGGCGATGGTATTGATCGCTATGGGCCTGATGCCCATTTCTTTCAGGAGCTCCACCTGTTCCTCTAAAAGCAGGCGGTCGCAGGCCACGCAGGTGATCTGCAGGGTCTCCAAACCTTTTTCGTCACGGGTTGAGCCGGTAACAAAGAAATCAAAAGAGATATTCTCCAGGCTAAGCTGGAAAGGCAGGCGTTTTTTTAATTCCATGCTTACCGCCCCCCGGAGGTCTTTTTTGTTCAGGAGGGGGACATTAAGCGAAAAGATAAATACGCCTTTTCCCCAGATGGCAACCCTGCCCAGAGTGGTTTTGATGCGGGCCTCGGCGATAAATTCCTTGACGAATTCCTTGACGATCCTTTTCTTTTCTTGCGGCTTATCTTTTACCGCCTGGGTGATGGTGCGGGTGATATGGTTGGTGATGGCGTATCCCTTGGCGCTTTTCTGAAGCTGTAAGAGTTTGATGGAGTGGGAGCCGATATCAATGCCGATGATATTCTGGGCTGAGGCAAAGATATTTCCAATTAAAGAAAAAATATTCAGCAGAGGGAACGCGGGCTTTGGCTTAGACGCGGAGGTATTATTTTGGGTTTCTGAAGGATTAGGCTCGTCCATTTTTAAATATTACAGCCCTTAACGCCGGCTGTCAAGGCATATCAAGCAAATTAAAAAAACATTAGTTTATAGTAGGGGCGGGTTCGAACCCGCCCCTACTTGTAGCCCGCGCATTACTTTCGAGTGGCCCTGACTTTGATGATTTTAAGCTCTTCCATTATCTTTTCCTGGTTGCTGAGCACCTGGTTCAATTTGTTCAATATTTCCCGGTTGGTTTTCTCTAGGTTAGAGGATGTGTCTGCTAATATGGCCTTAGTTTCCGGCGTTTTTTTAATTACCGGAGTACCGGTGGTGAGAGCCTTTTCTTTACCATAATAATTCTGTTCGCTCAGGGCCAGCTTAAGGCCTAAAAATAAAAAAAACAAGGTTATCAAAATAAGCTTAGATTTTTTGAGCATTTTTACCGCCCTCCTTTTAGTTTTCAACTGAAAATCTCCTTACGGGTGCGATAAATCGCACCGCTACGCGACACGAATGATCCAAGCTCTATTTTCATCTTCATTGGTGCCGCGCTTTGGGAAAGATGGCCTATTCCTCGTCCCAGACGGTCGCTCCGGGGGCAAAGGTAAATCCGTTGGTAGAAACCAGCCCGGGAAGGTAGTTTATAGAAATTCTGCCATCTAGAGTTACCTGTTCTCCGTAAACCAGGTTTCCTCTGTATGCCGCTGATCCTGTGGTTTGCGGCCGCAGGTAATTAAAATTAACCTCTCCGAGCTCACTGTAAATTAATCCTGAAATTATGCGCTGTCCGATCTTTTCATCTTCAGTAGCTCCGAGAGGAGTGTCGGTAGAGATGATGTTTCCGCTTTGGGTGGCTAACCGCGGGTATCTGGTGGTCGCGCCAGGCCCGCTTAGCCTCATGCGTAGGCGTTGATCACCTTTTATTATTATACTTCCTTCACAGATTATGTAGGTGTTATCCAAATCCCTGTTATTATTAGTTACATCGATAAGGGTGTCTACAGCAGGACCGCCTTCAAACAAGCGCCCGATATACCAAATTCCATCATTAATCCCCCCCATTCCCGAGGCAAAACGCCGGACTAACTTAACGGTATCTCCTATTTGCCAAATACCCGCAATTGATTCATTGAGGTCCGCCCGACTACCGCCACTGCCAACAGCAGTTATTGTTCTCCACTTGTTGTTATCATTATACCAATCAGCGCAATCAGCTATTCCATTCGAGCAGAGCGCTTGGTTATTCATATTGGTAAATATATTGGCATCTACCCGAATTCGCTGCCCTCCGTTTTGAATATTTGTGATTTGAGCGGTAACAATATTGCTATCCGGCCAACGTTGATCCGCATTGCCGTAAAACCACTCCATAGTAATTAAAGGATAAGTAGTGGTAAAATCCCGTTGGCTTCCGGCAGCGCCCGGAGGCAGCATTGGCGCTGTGCCGTAATCCTGGCCGGCTTCATCAGGATTAGCGTCTCCGTCTCCGGAATAGTGGCCGGCGTTGATATCGCCGTTTATGGTTACGGTATGTCCGGCGATGGCAGCTGACCAGTCAAAGAGGCCCTTTTCGGGGATGGCTTCATCAGGGACCTGGGTCATTACTGCCTTGGTCAGGCTTCCTACCTGTATCTTTAGTCTTATCTGGCGCGTAGTGTTGTAGTTAGCGGCACTGGGCACATAACCGTTGGAGGTGATTATTACCTTTCCGAAGTCATCGCCGGTTCCGTCTAAACAGCTTACCCGGTATTGCCCGGGAGAGATGCTGTGTTGGGCATAGCCTAAGGGATAACCGTTGGTAGAATCGGTTCTAAAGCCACCGTTAATGTTTAATCTTTGTAGTACCCATTCGGCACCGGCCTCAGCTAGATTCAGCGCCCTTTCCGAATTCAGGTTTCCGGTAGAGACATTGGATTCAAAGTCAGTTGATTGGATCCTTACCAGGGTCCAGCCCAAAACCGAAAAAAGCATCATGGCAAAGACCGCGATGATCAGGCTTATACCTTTGTTCGCGCGATGAGTCGCATCGCTGTTTGTGCGATGAATCGCACCGCTACGGATTGCGGGGATGTGTTGAATGCGGTTATTCGCGCGATAAATCGCGCCGCTACGGGGTTGGGGGTTATCCGGGAAAGGATTGGTTTTATTTGTAGCGGCGGCATTTATGCCGCTGTAAATATTATCCCAATCAAGCTCTTCTTTTAACGGATTCTCTAAAATATATTTGCGTATACTATAAAGCGCGTTTTCATCCCGGATTATATGTTCGTAATAATTCCATTCCCAAAAAGGTTTATAGCCGGTAGATTTTGTAACCAGCGCCTTAAATGTTCTCACAACTTCGCCAAGGGCGGCATTCGCGTTGTTTAAAGTGAAAATTACGTGTAAATGATCAGACACTATGCTGTAAAAATCTATATTAATTCCAGTAAATCGTTTAGGCAGGTCTTTAAGTATCGCTTCAACCGCTGTTTTGTATTTTTCTAACCAGGGTTTTTTCATCGCGGTGCAGATGGTAACAAAATAATATCCGTTTGTGCTATAATCATAGTTTTTAAGCCTGGTAAATTTACGGTATTGCATTTGTTTTATTCGCGATAAATTGTATTATTCGCGCGAGGAATCGCGCCGCTACAGCTTTGCGGATAATGTTTTTGTAGCGGCGGCATTTATGCCGCTGTAACCTACAGGTTCCTCGGGTAGACCAGCGTCCTTAGTGTTTTAGACTGTGTTCCGGAGGAGACTGTTAAGGTTATGGAAATCATTTTGATTTGGTCTGTTTGCGCGGTTACAGCTTTGTCGGCATCGTAGTAAATAAAAATAGGGCCGGAAACGCCGCTGGCTAAGATATACCCCTGGCCGGAGTTGTCACTATTAAAGACGCGTCTTAGCTCGTTTGAGTTATTGAGGTAAAATTCTACCGTGTCATCAAACAAATCCGCGTCATCCGCGCCCAAATCCGCGGCGCCAAAATTAATCCGGGAAGATTGGGCGGTATTTATGGAATTGGCCTGCCTTATTTCTCTGGAGATTCTAACCAGGGCCCCTCTTGCCTGGGAGACAGCTTCACTGCGAAAGCTCAAGAAGCGCCACAGGTCAATGATTTCTTTGATATACATAGCTGAGCCACCGACCAGAGCTCCCACAATTACAATGGTCATTATCAGCTCTATGATGGTAACGCCTTTTCTGTTTTTTTTGTTCTTTGGCATTAATATCCTTAATGCCCGCTTACGATTGTAGTCAGGCTTAAATTGCTTACTACATTATCATTACGGGACACGCTCACAGTAACGCGTTTATAACAGCACTGGTCGCAGGCCGAACAGTCAGTAACCGCCGCGCAAGAACCCACGCCGCAGGCTATCCAATCGTTTCCGCTGAGCTGGATATAAGCAACTGTCGTTTGCCGGGCGTAACCTGATGTTGGGGCGTCCGAATAATTATTATAGTCATCTACATCGTCAAAATTCGGATAACTTTCACCGTCAGTTCCCAGAGATGAGCTCCAGGGCGGCCCGGAATCATCCAGTTTTTTTTCATCGTAGGCCTTGGTTTTTATCTCTTCCATAAGTTCCTGGGCGTAAAAACCGGCATCGGCTGAGGATTCGGCTTTTCCCGAGCGCCAGGCGGTATCCGCCCACATAGTCATAAGCGGCGGTATGGCAACTCCCATCAGCACAATCAGCGCCACCATTTCAATAAGGGTTAAACCGCTTTTACGGGATAGAGTTATCATTTTTTTGCCAGTAGGGGCGGGTTCGAACCCGCCCCTACAGTTATTGTATTCCAATTCTTCCGGTAGCCGGGGTAACATAAATTATTTCGCTGTTTCCCTGATAGGAAAAATTTACCGAACCTTCACCGGTTAAATTTGTGCCGCCGGCATCTTGAGGTATGCCTTGCCAATTGAAGCGCAAGGTGGATCCGTTGAAATTAGGGCTGGATATCACTATCCCTCTATATTGAAGGTCGCTGGTAAAATTTATCCCCAGTCCGCCGCGGGTAAAAGGGTCGGGTATGGCTGACCAGTTAGCGCCGATAGTGCAGGAGCCGCTGGCGCAGGCGCCGTCGGCTTCGTTACAGTAGCAGGCTTGGTAGGAATTGGCCGCGGTATTAAATTCTATCCGGGAATCGGCGTGATGAGAGACGGCAAATTGCTGGACATAACGGATATCAGAAACCACGCTTTTCATTGCCCCGGCTAACTTTATCCCGTAGAAGCTATTGAAGCGGGGAATAGTCAAAGCCGCCAGAATTCCCAGAATAACAATCACCATTATAGTTTCAATCATGGTGAATCCTTCGATAGTCTTCTGTCTTGAGTTTTCAATTCCGGGCTCTTTGTTTCGGCGCAATATGTTTTTAGCGGTGACCGGTGATTGTTTAGCCATAACTCTATTATACTATTACATTTATGAGAAATTTTCAAGTAAAAATACAAAAACAAAGTAACCGGCCACTAAACGGGGACGCCTTTTTAAAAATCCCCCTAACCCCTTTTTTTGGCTTTGGCTATTCTGTTGCCAAACCACTGCCCTCTGGCTTGCCAAAGGGGGAATTTTTATTCCCCTCTTTCATGAAGAGGGGTGAGGGGAGATTTTCCACT
>JAUSCZ010000004.1 GCA_030674475.1 Candidatus Omnitrophota bacterium | reverse complement strand
TACTATTAATAGCGGAAAAATGTATGCCGATAGTGGAAACGTAACCTTAAATCTTTCAGCAACAGATGATAAAGGAGTTACCGCGTATTATGCGTCTGAAGATAGCGATACGCCATTGTTAGGGGCAAGCGGATGGGTAGCAGTAAGCTCAACTACCAGTTACAGCGCAAACATAAGCTATACCTTAAGCACAGGTGATGGAAATAAATATGTCTATGCCTGGTATAAGGATGCCGCAAGGAACATATCCGATAGGGCGAATACCATGATAATTTTGGATAGTACATTATCCGCCATAGCCACCTCTAAGGGTTTTAACTCATCTGATTCTCAATCAAGTAAAGATTCTGTTTCTGCCAATTCCGCCAGCGATAGCCGGGCAGTAACCTATAGCTCGGACACCTCCGCGCCTTCCGGGGGCCTAACAATTAATACCTCATCACCGACCAAGAATAAGACCATAAGCGTCGGTCTTTCGGCGACGGATAATGTAGGGGTAACCGGCTATTATTTATATGATTGTAAGGCCACGGAGATAATATCAGCTCCTAAGGCCAGTGAAAGCGGCTGGGTGGAGCTTAACTTTACCATACCAGTTATTGGATATGTATTTGGAAGTATGGATTACAAGTTGGTAAGCGATGGAAACAACGAAAAGACTGTTTATGTCTGGTATAAGGATGCCGCCGGTAATGTGTCTAATAAAAGCACGAGGAAGATTACCCTGGATACCACCGCTCCCACAATTACCATTACCAGCCCAACATCAGACGCGAAATATAAATCGTCTTCAAGCACTATCAGCTTGAGCGGTTCAGCCGCTGGGGACACGAAAGCAGTAACCTGGTCTAATGATAAAGGAGAAAGCGGCACCGCCAGCGGAATAACCTCCTGGTTAATTACCGGCATTAGCCTGCTTGACGGCACCAACACCATCACCGTCACCGCTACCGACACCGCCGGTAACAGCGCCAGCGATACCCTGGCAGTAACCTATAGCTCGGACACCTCCGCGCCTTCCGGGGGCCTAACAATTCATACCTCATCGCCGACCAAGAATAGGACCATAAGCGTCAGTCTTTCGGCGACGGATAGTGTAGGGGTAGCCGGCTATTATTTATATGATTATAAGGCCACTGAAGCCGATAGAGTAGCAAAGCCCAAGGCGACTGATGGCGGCTGGACTGACCTTACTACCGTAGCTACTGCCTATGGGCAGGGAATTTTTAAGTACAAGCTGGTAAGCCCCGGAAACAACAAAAAGACTGTTTTTGTTTGGTTTAAGGATGCCGCCGGTAATGTGTCCGGAAAAAGCACGGGGGAGATTAAGCTGGACAAATAAGGGTAATTAGACTAATTAGGGGATACAGTACTAATTATCTTGACAACAAAGAAGCGCTTCTATTTTTCAACCTATCGCACGCGTAGGGGCTAGAACATTGTTTTAGCCCCTACGGCTTTTTTAACGCAGCCCTTTAACTCCCTTCTATGAGAGACTGGGTCAAATGAATATGGTTTCGACGAGAGGTTTTTGTCATCCCCGAATGCTTTAATCCCCGCCTTCGCGGGGACGGATCCAGAATCTATCGTCGTGGATTCCCGCTTTCGCGGGAATGACATAACCATTTGACCCAGTCTGTGAGTAGGGGGGTAACGATCTATAGTATCATTTCCAGACAACCGAATAGGGATTCTTGACATCTCAATCTTGTTGTGGTAAGGTTATCTTAATGGAAATTATAGAGATTCGTAAGAGTATTATCGAGAAGAAATTTCGTTACACCAAACATGGTGTTGAACAAAGAATTAATCGCCACATAACCGGCGAAGAGATTGAACAAGCCATTCTGAACGGTGAAATACTTGAAGATTATCCTTTTGATAAATATGGACCGAGTTCTCTTATCTATGGTAAAACTAAAGGGGGAAAGGTTTTGCACATTCAAGTAGCGTTTTTGCCCATTCTTAGTATTGTAACGGTATATGAACCTGACACAAGCAAATGGATTGATAATAAAATAAGGAGAAAAAGACTATGAATAAAAAATGTTCTGCATGTCATAGCGAAACTATTTCTAAGAATATCACTTATACGCAATGGTATCAAGGTGAATTGATTGCGGTTGAGAATGTGCCTGCAGATGTATGCCAAAATTGCGGCGAAGAATATTTTTCCCCAGATATCGTAGATAAAATTCAGAAGGTAATAGAGCTGCATCGTTCCTCCAGAACCATCCAAGTGCCTGTATTTCAACTTTCTTAAATTCGTATTTGATGTTGGCGATAATGAAAAGAGAGCCGCAGAGAGAATCGGGGGACACAACACTAATTATCTGACGAGAAAAGGGGACGATTCTATTTCTCAACATAGCGCACATAGGGGCTGAACACTGTTCAGCCCCTATGTCTTTTAACAAGGCAAGACAAAGAAGGGGCCACCCATTGACTGACCTGGCCTTTTGACGCTGAACCTGACATTTCTAAATTTGGATTGGCAACCCTACTTTGTTTTGGCTTGCAATATTACTGAATTATATTAAAATATGTTTTATGGATATCCGTATTTATTATGAAGATACTGATTGTGGCGGGATTGTCTATTATGCCAACTACCTCAGGTATTTTGAAAGGAGCCGCACTGAATATCTGGAGTCCAGGGATATATTCGTCAAGGAGTGCCTGTCCAGAGGCTTCTCTTTTGTGGTGGCGCATCAGGATATAGATTATAAGGCTCCCGGACGCTATGGCGACATCTTACATATTGAAACAAAAGTCTCTAAAATTTCCAACGCCAGCTTTACTTTTGAATACGCGGTAAAGAATAAAAATACTGCTCAGCTTATCGCTACAGGTTCGACTGTCATGGTGTGCGTGGATAAGGATATCCAACCCATAGGGATCCCCCGGGAAGTCAAAGAGAAACTATCCAGCCAAACGTAATTTTGCTATTTGATTTTTGATATTTTAATTTATTCTATGCCCATCTACGAGTACCATTGCGATAAATGTGACAAGGATTTTGAATATTTTCTGCGCAGTCAGTCGGAAAAAGTGGCGTGTGTGGCCTGTAATTCGGAAAGAATAATTCGTAAGGTTTCGGCATTCGCCTTTTATTCCAAAGGCGCCTCAGGCACAACCGTATCGGGTTCATCTTGCGCCGGATGCGCCGGGAGTAATTGCTCAACCTGCGCTCATTAGATGATCAATCGTAAGAGGCTGATAGCATTAACCCAAAAGCTGATTCGGATAGATTCCCAGAATCCCCCGGGTAATGAGTTTGAGATGGTTAGATTTATCCGGGAGTATTTAGACAGCTTTGGCCTAAAATCCAGGATTTATGAGTTTGCTAAAAACAGGCCGAATATAATCTGCCGGTTAGAATCCGATAGTCCTCGCGCCAGGACCATTCTTATCAGTCCGCATTTGGATACGGTTCCCGCCGGCTCAGGCTGGAAATATCCTCCTTTTAAAGGCACGATTAAAGGCGATAAGATTTACGGCCGGGGGACAACTGATTGTAAGGGAAACCTGGCTGTGGCTATTGAGGTCTTACACAGCCTGGTCGAGGATAAGACAAAAATAAAAAACAACATCCTTTTTGCCGCGACTGCTGATGAGGAAACCGGCTCAAGTCTGGGGCTGATTCCTTTGCTCAAGAAAAATATTTTAAGAGCGGATTATGCCCTTATCTTAGATTCGGATGAGTTTGATATAATAGTTGCCCAAAAAGGCCTGATTCATTTTAAAGTCCGCGTATCCGGGCGCAAGGCCCACGGGGCGTATCCCTGGCGGGGAATAAATGCCATAAATATCGCCAGCCGCGTAATAGAGGATTTGGAAGGCTACAAATTTAAATATAAAAAGCACCCTCTTTTGCATCCTCCGACAATTAACATCGGCACCATACACGGCGGGGACAAAGTGAATATGGTGGCGGATTGGTGTGAGTTTGAACTTGATGTTCGTTATCTCCCCGGAATGTCGGCCCAGGATATCCTGAGCGATTTTAAAAAAGTTATCGCTAAAAGGGCAAAAAGATTCACTCTAAAGATAGATGGGATTCAAAATCCTTACGAAATTGAGCGAAATCACGAGTTAGTCAGTTCTTTATTAAAAATTTGGCGCAAACACAAAAAATCCGCCGGCCTGAAAGGTTCAGAAGGAGCTACGGTTATTACCTTTTTCAAGGAAAGAGGGATTCCGGCGGTGGCTACCGGATTCGGCTCCCGGACCTGTGCCCATATCAATGACGAGTATGTGAAAATAGATACCCTCTATCAAGGCGCGAGGGCTTTAGAGGAATTTTTAAAAGGAGAAAGATGAAAATTTCATTGTCACTAACCAAAAAACCGAGATTAAAAAAACCGATTCTCATTTGCGCCTGGCCGGGGATGGGAGAAGTAGCTTTTAAATTAGGATTATACTTAAGGGATAAACTTAAGATGGAGGAATTCGGGACACTGCTGGCTCCGGAGTTGTTTCCTCCCACGGGCATCTGGATTGAGAATAATCTGGTGCAGCTACCCAAGGCCGGAATCGGGAAATTTTATTTTTATAAGAATAAGACCGGATCATCCGACTTGATTGTTTTTTTAAGCGATGCCCAGCCGCTTTTAGAGCACGCCTATGAATACTGCAAAAAAATACTTTTGACGGCTAAAGATTTAAAAGTCTATCGAATATTCAGCTTTGCCGCGATGCCTCAGCCGATTGACCATACCCTTGAATCTCAGGTCTGGTTTTGCGCCACCAGTAAAAAGTTATTTGATGAACTGAACAGCCTTAATCTCGGGCTGAAGATCCTTAGCGCCGGCCAGGTGAGCGGGCTGAACGGATTATTTTTGGGGGTAGCCAAAGAATTCAGTTTTGAGGGGGCCTGCTTTCTGGGCGAGATTCCTCTTTTTACTATTCAGATGGATAATCCCAAGGCATCTTTAGCCATATTAAATAAACTTAGCCGCCTGTTAAGAATTGATATTGATCTCAGCGGTTTAACTCAATCGGCCAAGCTAATGGAGCAGGAGATTGATAAGATTATTGAGTTTATTCAGCAGATTCCCTCTGAAAGCGGCCCCGGCCCGATAGGCCAGGATGAGATTGATAAGATTAAGAAATCCCTGAGTCTACAGACTAAGCTTCCTCAATCCGCCCGGGAAAAGATTGAGAAGCTTTTTCCCGAGGTTAAATCTAATATTTCCAAGGCCGCGGAATTAAAAAGAGAGTTGGATCATTGGAATGTCTATAAAGAATACGAAGACCGCTTCCTCGACCTTTTTAAAAAACCCAAAGCCAGCGAAGAAAAAAAGCTTAATTAGGCGCGTTGAGGAGCATAATGAAAAATAATGTTAAGGAAATAAAGGCGGTAATTTTTGATCTGGGTAATGTGTTAATCGGATTTGACCACACTATCGCGGTCAAGAAAATATTAAAGCATACGCCCAAGAAAAGCCGGGATATCTATGATTTATTTTTTGATTCGGATTTAACCCAGGAATTCGAGAAAGGCAAAACCGGCAAATTAGAATTTTTCAAGCAGGTCCAAACCGCCCTGGAATTGAAAATAAGTTACGGGGAATTCCTGCCGATCTGGAATGAGATATTTTTCTCTAAGCCGGAGAGTGAAGATTTTGTCAGCTCTCTAAATTCCGGGATTAAATTAGCCTTGCTTTCCAATATCAACCAGCTGCATTATGAATATATCCGGGAAGAATTTTCTTCTACCATTGGATTGTTTGAGTCGGATAAAATAATCCCTTCTTTTCGGACCGGATTTATCAAGCCGGATAAAGAGATTTATGATTTAGCCCTGAAGGCTTTAGGTGTGCCCCGGGAGAGCGTGGTGTATGTGGATGACCGCTTGGATTTAATTGAGGCCGCTTTGAGCTACGGAATAAAATCAATTCAATTTAAGACCACCCAAGAGTTACAACAGGAATTCCAGGATTTAGGTATCATTAAAGATGCTAAAGCTTGCCGCCGGAAAAAATAAGTTTTTTCTGCTATCTGCTATCTGCTATCTGCTATTTTGTCTGGCTGCGCGGTTACCGGCCCTTATGTCTCTGAAAAAGAAATCAAACAAGCCGGCGCGGAGTTGAAAGTCAAGGCCCTAAAATTTCAGATAGATTATTTAGTCAAGGTAAATAACATCGGCTACAAGCTTCTCTTGAAACTTCCGGAAGAGGATAGCAAGGGGAATTTTGTCTACTCCGGATTACTTCTATCCAAGATTGATGAATATTTCGTTAAGCTTTATCATCTCTCAAACAGTAATGGCGTGGTGGTTACCGGGGTAGTTGAAGACAGTCCGGCCAAGATGGCAGGAGTTATTGCCGGCGATGTTATTAAAAGTATCGAGAATCTTCCGATTAATGATTTATCCGACGCGGCCTATGTCCTTAATCATAAGGCTCCCGGCCAATTAGTTGAACTCGCGGTTTTACGTTCGGGAGCAAAGATAAACCTGGGTTTTAGGTTGGGCTCTAAGCCTTGGGATGTTTCCTTCCGTATGGTAGATGAGCAGGAGGTAAATGCCGGAGCTATGCCCAATCTGATTGTGGTTACTTACGGTTTGATGCGTTTTACCAAAAGTGACGATGAGGTAGCGGCGGTCTTAGGCCATGAGCTGGCCCATATTACCAAGGGCCATCATTTGAAAGGTTCAGGAATCAATCTTATTTCAATGCTAGCTGGGATTGCCGCCGGAATCGGAGCCAATAAGGTTTCTCCCGGCTCCGGGGACGCGGTGATGCGTTCGGTTTCCGCGGCCTTTAGTTCCAGGTTTTCCCAGGATTTTGAGCGGGAGGCGGATTACTTTGGCCTGAAATATGTTTATTTGTCCGGTTTTAATATTGAGGCCGGGGTAGATGTCTGGGAGCGTTTTGCTATTGAGATACCCCAGAGTATGACCCGCAACTTCTTCAGCACCCACCCCTCCAGCCCTGAACGCATGGTCCGGCTAAAGAAAATAGTTGAGGAATTAAAAGGGCAAAATAATCCTGCTTCTGCTATTGTGCCCCATTCTCAGCCCCAAAAATGAAAGAAGTTGATTTATACACCAGAATAGTGTATGCTTTGTGTATGGAGGAGCGATATGCACAGGACCAATATTGTATTGGATGAGAAGCTGGTAAAAGAAGGCCTGGCTATTACCCATTTTCGAACCAAGAAGGAGTTGGTTAATGCCGCTTTAGCGGAAATGGTCAAGAGGTTAAAGAGAAAGGCGATACTAAACTTGTCCGGTTCTTCTTGCTGGGAGGGTAATTTGGCAAGGATGAGAAGGAGCAGAAGTTGATTTTGGTGGATACTTCGGTATGGATAGATTTCTTTAACCATCCGGCATCAATTTATGCCGCGAAATTAAAGAGTCTGATTGAGCAAGACGAGGATATCTGTATTTTGGACATTATCCTTACCGAAATTCTTCAGGGTATAAAGGATGACGGCATATTTAAAGAATTAAAGGAATACCTTATTCAATTTCCGGTAATCAGGGCATCAAGTTTGGAGACTTATGTCTTGGCGGCGGATATCTATCGTTTGTGCCGGAAGAAAGGCAAGACTATAAGCAAAACCGTGGATGCCATAATTGCCGCCGCCGCGATTGAAAACGATGTAAAGGTATTTTCTAAAGACAAAGATTTTTCTTTAATCGCCGATTGCACCGGATTGAAATTATTTAACCCTTGAATTCTTTGACAAGGCGGAATAATCTTTCTATAATCTATCTATGCTTGGTGAACTAATTTCGGTTAGCGTTAAATATTGTGGCCGTATAATTATAAGAGCAAAAAAAGCGCCGCCTTCTAACAATAAGGGACGGCGTTTTTTATTGGTTGAAAAATAATGTCTATCGCACTAATTTCCTTATATCATTACGATAATTTCGCAATGCGGCTTTTGTTTTCTTATCTTAAAAAACACAACATCTCTGTCTATTATATAGCTTTTAAGAGAATGAAGCAAAAGGCGACGAAAACCCTAAAAAATGACTATGTAGAAATGCATGATTTTCATGATCAGGTAACAGAAGAAGACATAAAAACCTTGCTCCAGCAGATAGATAATATAAATCCTTCCTTAATCGGCATAGGGTTTAAATCCAGCCATCTTCAGTTAGCCAAAGATTTAACCGCCCGGATAAAAGAAAGGTTTAAGGCTCCGGTCATCTGGGGCGGAGATCACCCCACAATAGCCCCGGAAACTTGTATAGGACATACTGATATCGTATGCGTAGGAGAAGGTTTTGATGCCTTGCTTGAATTATCCACGAATATACTAAATGGCAGGCCGTACGATAAGATTAACAACCTATGGATAAATAAAAATGGAAGCATAATCAAAAATCCCGCCAGGCCGTTTATAAATGACTTGGATATATTGCCCTTTGCCAGCTATGCTCCTGAAAACAAGATTTACATTGACGAAGGCAAGGTTCAAAAGGACAAGAATATAGATTATTTCGGGTTTGGATTTACCGACGCGCCCCGGATAGTATTTTATCAGACAATGACTTCTTTTGCCTGCCCTATGCATTGCTCCTTCTGCATAAATTCTCTCCAGCACGATAAATTCCGGCGTCGTAGCGTTGCTAACGTCATTGAGGAACTGGAGCAGGCCAAAAATAACAACCCGAATTTAAGATGGATATTCTTCTGGGACAATATCTTCGCGGTCAATAAGAACTGGTGCCTGGAATTTTCAGAAGAATATAAACGGAAAATAGATTTGCCGTTCTTTACTTACAGCCATCCTCTTTGCAGCGATATGGAAATCCTGGTGCCTTTAAGAAAGGCCGGCTGGACGATTACGGTAATGGGCATACAGAGCGGCAGTTACAATCTTAGGAAAACATTATACGCCCGCAATGAAACTAATGAAAAGA
This sequence comes from Candidatus Omnitrophota bacterium, assembly GCA_030674475.1. Lineage (GTDB taxonomy): Bacteria > Omnitrophota > Gorgyraeia > Gygaellales > UBA12090 > UBA12090. Next base: position 45,642 of record JAUSCZ010000004.1, on the reverse strand, counting down.
TTTTAGAAGCGGCCAGAAATATGGCCGGACTTAGAAAAGTAAAAAGCCGGAAACCATATTTCAACATATATTATGATTATGTGAAGAACAATCCTCTGGAAGGTAAGAAAGACCTCGCGGAAAGCCTGGCTTTATTTTTAAAATTCCCCAAAGGTTTTGTCTTCCAGGCGTTTAATTTGTCTTTCTTCCCGAATTATCCCATCACTAAGCATTTTCTTCAAAACGGTTATATCTCGGAAAAAGATATTGAAGGTAATGTGAAAACCTCAGCCAATAACTGGATTACCACCTTTGATGAAAAAAAGGAATATCGCGGCTTCTTGCGGAGGCATGAATACTATTATTTTCTGTTTTCCCTAGCGCAGTACACTTTATTCCCTAATTTTCTTATTAAAATAATTGAGAGAAGAAAGCTTTTTATTAATAGATTGTACATTTTATACCGGCTATGCCGGCTGTTCAGGTTCCTTGAGTTAACTTTTAGCATTTCTAAATACAGGTGGGCCTGGGATATGTTTATGCTGATACCCTTCAGGATGAAAATAAAATACAGAACTCTGCTTCGTTATTCTTAATGAAAAAAGCCGGTGGCAGTGAACATTTAGACATATCCGAGATAAACGAAATATATGAAGGAGTAACCTGCCAGGAAATATTCCTGAATAAACGCGTCTTTGTAGAACGATATCTTCCTGACACAAAACCATCCTTAGAGGTACTAATCTTTGTCGGCCTGAACATCACGCCTGCTGTTAAGTATTTCGGACATTTCCCATATAACCTATGCAAAGAATTGAGGGCGAATATTTCTGTTGTGTATGAGCTTGGTTGCAGCGGAATATTCAACCGTCATTTTAGACGTTTTACCCAGGAAGAAGCAGAACAACAATTCATAGAAGGGCTTAAATTAGTGAGAAATTTTAAAGGGAAAGTGGTTATATTCAGCCATAGCGCCTCAACTATAGAGCATCTCAAGTTAATCTTCGGAGATAAATATAAAAATTTCATAGACGAAATGAATATTGACATCGCCGGAGGAATCATCTGTGCCACCGTTACCAATATAATAATAGAATTGAGAAAGGTTTGGCCGAATTACAGGTTTCTCAACTGGAGGCATCTTTTTCAAATTGGCAAACTTATAGATTTTCCGCTTCCTATATACCCGTATTTTAGCAAAGCAAGACATGCTCAAGATTCTTCAATGAATTCCTTGAGCGTATGGATTAACACCAAGTCTTCTGAATTTCTTTTGAGCACAAATATCAAAAAGATAATCTTAAGCGGAAAGACAGCAGATTATCCGCTATTGGTTATGTTGCCCAAACACGATACTTTACTTGACCCGATAAGACAGCATAAAATCTATAAATACATCGCAAAAAAGTCAAAGGCCGCGCTCTTAAGATGCGATGCAGAACATAACATATTTCTATCCGCGTATATCAAGCCTGTATTTGAAGCGATAAAAGAATATACGGAAAAGCTGCGATAGCAATATTTTGAGTATTTTATATGCCGGGATGCGATATTGAAGCGGTTATCAGTATTTTAAGGAGAGAAACCCGGAAGTTTAAGGTTCCTATCGTCAGCCGGATAGCCCAGGGGGCATCTGTTCAAAAGCCGTTTTTGGTTTTGATTTCATGTTTATTGTCTCTGCGCACCAAGGATGAAACTACCGCCTCTGCTTCCGAAAGGCTTTTTAATTTAGCCGCCAGCCTCCAGGAAATGTTGGGGCTTTCCGTCGGTCAGATTGAAAAAGCGATATATCCGGTGGGCTTTTATCGGGTTAAGGCCAAAAGGATAAAAGAGATTTGCCGGGCGCTGATAGGGAAATTTTCTTCCCGGGTGCCGGATAGCCTAGAGGATTTATTAACTCTAAAAGGGGTAGGCCGTAAGACCGCGAATCTGGTTTTGACCGAAGGCTTCGGCAAATTAGGGGTATGCGTGGATACCCATGTGCATAGAATTACTAATCGTTTAGGCTTGTGCCGGACTAAAAATCCTCAACAGACCGAATTCTGCCTAAGAAATAAGTTGCCAAAGAGATACTGGATAGAATATAATACCTTATTGGTAACCTGGGGCCAGAATATCTGTAAACCCGTATCTCCTCTATGCACCCATTGCGCCATTGAAAGGTATTGCCGCCAGATAGGTGTTACCACCTCCAGGTAAGTTATATGCTCATTAAATGAAAAAACCTTCAAGAGATACCATCAGCCGGATGTCTTTATATCTACGCGCCCTGCAGGAGTTATCCCAGACTCAGGCTTCACCCACGATTTCTTCTTTAGGATTATCCAAAGAATTAAATATCAGCCCGGACCAGCTCCGGCGCGACCTCTGGTATTTTGGCCAGTTTGGCAGGAGGGGCGTAGGTTATTCCATTGATAGCCTGAAGAATAAAATAAGCGAAATTCTGGGCCTAAACAAAAGATGGAATATTTGTATCTGTGGAGCAGGGAACCTGGGTTCAGCCCTTTTGGCTTACAAAGGCTTTAAGGAACAAAACCTGAATATATCCGCCTGCTTTGACGCGGACCCTAAAAAAATTTATAAGAAAAAAGGCGGGATTACTATTTATCCCTTGGAAGACATGAAAAAGATAATTCGGTCTTCCTGTATAGAAATAGCCATAATTGCCGCCCCGGTAAATGCCGCCCAGGCAATTGTGGACCGGCTGGTTTCCTGCGATATCAAGGCAATCCTGAATTTCGCTCCGGTTAAATTATCCGTGCCGCCCAAGGTAAAACTGCGCAATGTTGACCTCTCCACCGAACTTTTTAACCTCACCTACTTCTTGTCCCAGGCGTAAATTTTATTGATAGAGAAAATATATGCAAAAGACATTTGAGCCAAAATTTGTTTCTTTATTAAAAGAAGGGTTGACCCTTAAAATGTTTTTTCGGGATGCCCTGGCCGGAATTATCGTGGGGATTGTGGCCTTTCCTTTGGCTATCGCCTTTGCCATTGCCTCGGGAGTGAAGCCTGAGCAGGGGCTGATCACCGCGGTGATCGCCGGATTTTTGATTTCTATTTTTAGCGGAAGCCGGGTTCAAATCGGCGGTCCCACCGGGGCTTTTATCGTAATTGTCTTTGGTATAGTCCAAAAGTACGGCTACGAAGGCCTGGCCCTGGCGACTATTATGGCCGGGGTTCTACTCATTATTATGGGCCTTGCCCGATTGGGTGACGCGATTAAATTTATCCCTTATCCGGTAACCGTGGGTTTTACCAGCGGAATCGCGGTAATTATTTTTGTTACTCAGGTGCGAGATCTCTTCGGCCTGAATATCGCGGGATTACCGAATCATTTTCTGGAAAAATGCCTGAGTTATTTTACCCATCTGTCCTCTTTTAATCTCCATGCCTTTGGTTTGGGTATCTTGACCATTCTTATTATAGTAATGTGGAGAAAGATTACCGATAAACTGCCCGGCCCCTTGATCGCCATTATTGTTACCACTCTTATTGTAAAGTTATTTCATTTGCCGGTAGAAACCATTGGATTGCGTTTTGGCGTGGTGCCTAATCACATCCCTATGCCCAGAATCCCCGAGATTCACCTGAAGACTATTCTTAGTTTAACCTCACCGGCAATTACTATCGCCCTTTTGGCCGGAATCGAATCGCTTCTTTCCGCGGTGGTTGCCGACGGGATGACCGGCAGGCGCCACCGCAGCAATATGGAGCTGGTTGCCCAGGGCATAGCTAATATTGCCTCGCCTCTTTTTGGAGGCATCCCGGCCACCGGGGCCATAGCCCGGACCGCGACCAATATCAAAAACGGCGGCAAGACGCCTATCTCCGGAATTATTCACGCGGTAACCGTATGTATCCTTTTTGTCTTTCTGGGGCCGCTGGCTTCGCTTATCCCTATGGCAACTTTGGCCGGGATTCTGGTGGTGGTGGCGTATAATATGAGCGAATGGCATCTGTTTATGAAAATACTGCGCACTTCTAAGAGCGATGTTTTTATTCTGCTGGCTACATTTCTTCTTACTATTTTAGTTGATTTAACCGTGGCTATTGAGGTGGGGGTGGTTTTGTCCGCGCTTCTTTTTGTAAGAAGAATGACCGAGGTAACTCAGGTGAATGTCCTGAACGGTTCTTTATCCGATGAAGAAAACCCGGAAGACCAAAAAGCCTTTGGCGAAGAAAGCATCCCTCTCGGAGTAGAGATTTATGAAATCACCGGCCCTTTTTTCTTTGGGGCGGTGGATACCTTTAAAAACGCGCTCGGCCAGCTTAAGCGGTATCCTCAAGCGTTGATTATTCTGATGCGCCATGTGCCGGTAATGGACGCCTCAGGGTTAAACGCCCTAGAAGACGCGCTCAGGACTTTTAGCCGGGAAAAGGTTAAGATTATCCTCTGTGGGGTTCAGAGCCAACCGCTGGCAGTAATAAAAAACAGCGCCATCGTTAAATTCCTGCCCGAAGACCGGATTATTCCCGAACTCTCCGAAGCTCTGAGTAAGGCGAGGCAGATTATTTCTTAAGATTCTTCGCAGAGCTCAGAATCCTGCCTGCCGGCAGGCAAGTAAAATCTTTAGCGCTCAAGAGGCAGATTCTCTTTTAAGATTCTTCGCAGAGCTCAGAATCAAGTAAAATCTTTAGCGCTCAAGAGGCAGATTCTCTTTTTAAGATTCTTCGCATAGCTCAGAATCAAGTAAAATCTAAGCGCCAGAGGCAGATTCTCTTTTTAAGATTCTTCGCATAGCTCAGAATCAAGTAAAATCTAAGCGCCAGAGGCAGATTTTACTTGACAATGCGGATATATTGTGATAAAAAAAGCATAACAACACAATAGGTAGTTAAAATAAATAATCGCCAATCAGAGGAAAATGAAGTTTTAAAACCGGGTATACGCTTTAAGAGACACAAAGAAATTAAGTGTCTCTTTTTTATTGTGTGTTTAATTTTTAGAAAGATATGGGAAAGACGATAGGCCTGGCCTACGATTTAAAGACCGAGTATATTTTTAAGGACAGCGATCCGCCGGACGCCAACGCCGAGTTTGACCATCCGCTCACTATTGATCTGATTTCTAAGGCAATTGAGTCTTTAGGGCATAAGATAGTAAGAATCGGCAATGTGGAAAACCTGCTGAAGAAGATGGGCAGCCTGAAGGTGGATATTGTTTTTAACATATCCGAGGGGCTTTTTGGAAGAAACCGGGAGTCCCAGGTGCCGATAATCTTAGAGATGATGAATATACCTTTTGTCGGCTCCGACGGCCTGACCCTGGGTTTAAGCTTAGATAAGGTGATGGCCAAGAAAATCCTTATTTCCGACGGAATCCCCACCCCTAAATTTTTCGAGACCGATGATCCGGACGATAATCTGCTTAAGCTTAAGAATGTTAAATTTCCCCTGATTGTCAAGCCGCGCTATGAGGGCTCGTCTAAGGGCTTAAGCGAGAAGTCCCGGGTAGAGAATTTGGAACAGTTAAAAGAACAGGTTGAGTATATCGTCAAAACTTACAAACAGTCAGCACTGGTTGAGGAATTTATTTCGGGAAGCGAATATACCGTGGCTATTATCGGAAATAACCAGCCGGAGGTGTTTCCTCCGGTGCAGATAAAGATAGACGGAAAATTAAAGCTGGGGGATAAGTTTTATACCTTTGCCCGGATACATTCCGGCCGCTTGGAATATGTCTGCCAGGATAAACTGGATAAATCTTTAAAGGATAAGCTTATGGATTTGGCTTTACGGACTTATAAGGCCATAGATTGTCGGGATTTTGGCCGGGTGGATTTCCGAGTGGATGAGGATAATAATCCCTATGTCTTAGAGATAAATCCTTTGCCCAGCTTATCCGGAGAAGATGTTTTTATGTGTCTGGCTGATTATTTAAAGGTTTCTTATTCTACGATGATTAGCCGCATGTTGGACGCGGCCTTTTTAAGATACGGATTAAACTAAAACAGATGAAGATAGCGCTGTGTTGCAGCGTCAAAAAGAAAGATTCCGATAAACCTCCCGACCATTTCTCCGAGTTTGACTCCGAGGAGACGGTCCTGAGCATTGCTTCAGCCATCAAAAGCCTGGGCTATGAAGTAGTTATTGTTGAGGCCAACGAAAGCCGGAATTTAATCAACTTCTTCCAGAATAACCCGGTTGACTTAGTCTTCAATATCGCCGAAGGTTCCGGTTCACGTTTTAGGGAATCTGAGGTTCCCGCCCTGTTAGATTATCTTAATATACCCTATACCGGCTCCAATTTTCTATCTCTGGCTCTGGCTCTGAATAAGGCGATGGCCAAGAAGATATTTAAATGCGAAGGCATCCCTACCCCTAAATTCCAGATATTTGACAATTCGCCGAATCCAAAGCTGGACCCGGACTTAAGATTTCCCTTAATAGTCAAGCCGAATTATGAAGGTTCGGGCAAAGGTATTAGTGTTTCCAGTGTGGTGCGTAATGAAGGCGATCTTTATCGGCAGATAGGTGATGTCTTATCCGGCTATCGGCAGGAGGCGTTGGTTGAGGAGTTTATTGAAGGCAAGGAACTCACGGTTGGCATATTAGAGAACGGTAAAACTCAGGTGCTTCCGATATTAGAGATTGATTTCTCAACCTGTAAAAAAAGCGGGGAGTATTTTTATTCCTGGAAGGTAAAAGAATTTCAAGGCAATGAAGAGTTGGGGCTGGCCCCGGTTTTCTATTGTCCGGCCCGGCTCCCGGACGAGGTCGCGGATAAGGTAAAAGAAACAGCCTTAAAGGCCCATCGGGCGCTGGGCTGTTTTGATATCTCCCGGGTGGATATTCGCCTAAGCCAGGACAATATTCCTTATGTATTAGAGGTTAATCCTTTGCCCGGACTTGACCCCAAGGAATCAAATTTTCCCAAAATCAGCCGGGCCCAGGGAATAGAATATAAGGATTTGGTCAAATTTATAATAGACAACGCGGCGCGAAGATACGGTATGCATCCGTATACTGAGCGGGTATATGCTAACTCAAGAACAGGAGGCCTAAGCTGAACAATACAATTTTAATTGAGAGGTTAAGAAGTCAGTTGGCTCTGCCATTTTTACCTGCCAACCAATTATCCCGCAGAACCGGAATTGATTATCATGATATTGAACTATTTAAGGATGTGAATCCTCTGGATTGGGAGGATTGGCATTGGCAGATGAAAAACCGGATTCGTTCTAAAGAGGCCCTGGCTAAGGTTATCAATCTGACCAAAGAGGAGGAGATGGGTATCCGTAAGGCTAGTGGAAAATTAGGTTTGGCGATTACCCCGCATTTGGCCACCCTGATGGATCCCAATGACCCGAATTGCCCGGTGCGCCGGCAATTTGTGGCTTTGGCCGCTGAATTTCAGACCAGCCCGCATGAGATGTCGGATCCTTGCGCTGAGGACCGGGATTCTCCTGTGCCCGGCCTGGTGCACCGCTATCCGGACCGGGTTTTATTTTTAGCCACTGAGTCCTGTGCCGCTTACTGCCGCCACTGCACCCGCCGCCGCCTGGTCGGAGACCACTCCGCCACCGCCGCGCCTTCCAAGTTTGAACAGGCCTTTGAATATATCCGGGCTAACCGGAAGATCCGCGATGTGCTTATTTCCGGCGGTGATCCCTTTATGCTTGAGGATGATAATCTGGAGGAAATCTTAAAGAATCTGCGTTCTATTTCGCATGTGGAATTCTTGCGTATTGGAACCCGTATCCCGGTGAGCCTTCCCCAGAGGATAAATGAGAAGTTTATTAAGATGCTTAAGAAATACTCGCCTATCTGGCTGAGTATCCATTTTAACCATCCCAAGGAGATAAATAAACGCACTAAGCTGGCCTGCGATATGCTTTCGGATAACGGGTTTCCTTTAGGCAGTCAGACTGTGCTTTTAAGGGGTATAAACGATAAGCCTTATGTGATGCGCCGGCTGATGCACGAGTTGCTGGAGATAAGGGTGAGGCCATATTATATCTACCAGTGTGATCCCGTGAAAGGCACGGCGCATTTTCGCACCCCCGTAGCCGCGGGAATAAACATTATTGAAAAGATGCGGGGGCATACCTCCGGATACGCCGTTCCTACTTATGTGATTGACGGGCCCGGCGGAGGGGGAAAGATTCCGGTGTCGCCGAATTATATGCTTTCCCAGGCCAAAGGAAAGTATGTCCTGCGTAATTACCGGGGAAAGATTTATACTTACATAGAGTAAGATTTCTGGTAGAATAAGTGGACCCCGTTAGAAACTGTAGAAAAATCGGCAAGCAATAAGATGTTTCTAATGGGGTGGACCTCAGGGCCACACCGCCTTTGGGCAGGGTGGCCCTGATTTTAACTATGTAACTATGGAACAAAACGAATCCCTGCCTACCGGCAGGCAGGCAAAAAAAACAATCCGGATATTTGCCTGGGGCTCATTTCTTAATGATTTAGGCTCGGATATTATTTATCCTATCTGGCCGTTATTTGTTACCTCGGTTTTGGGGGCTAATATGGCGGTGCTGGGCCTTATTGACGGATTAGGCGAGGCTATTGTTTCAATATCCCAGGCGGTTTCAGGATATGTCTCGGATCGGATAAAAAAGAGAAAGGTCTTTGTTTGGGTTGGCTATTTGTGCGGAGGATTATCCAGAATAGGCTATAGCCTGTCTACGTCTGGCGCGCATCTGGCGGTGTTTAAGGTTTTAGACCGGGCTGGGAAAATCCGCGGCGCCCCCCGGGATGCCATTATCGCCGATATCTCTACCGCCGAAAACCGGGGAAGGAATTTCGGCTTGTTAAGGGCCATGGATAATCTGGGGGCGGTCTGCGGCATAGTTATCAGCATCCTTTTCCTTAATCTGCTGGGGTATAGGAATTTATTTTTGCTGGCGGCAATTCCTTCGTTAGTCAGTTCATTTTTGATTTTTTCCCGGATCAAGGAAAGAAAGGCCGAAAATATCCAGGTTTACAAAGGGATTTCCTTCAAGCATTTAGACAATAATTTTAAATTATTCCTTTTTTTAAGTTCCGTCTTTGCCCTGGGAGCGTTTAGTTATTCCTTTTTGCTGGTGTATGCTAAGGAATGTGGATTTAAGGTTGGTTTTATTCCGGTGTTATATTTGCTGTTTACCTTGGTCGCGGCGGCTTTTTCTTTGCCTTTTGGCCAGCTTTCGGATAAAATAGGTCGAAAGCCGGTTTTGTTTTTGGCCTATGCTTTTTGGGCCTTGGCAGCCTTAGGTTTTATTTTATTCCGCGGTTATCTTAGCGTTATTGGTGGTTTTGTGTTATACGGATTGCATAAGGCCGCCCTGGACCCGGTCCAGAAGACCCTGGTGTCCGAACTTGCCCCCTCGGAATACAAGGCCAGTATCTTAGGCGGCTTTCAGATGGCCATTGGCCTCTGCGCCCTGCCGGCATCGCTTATTGCCGGCCTGCTGTGGGATAAGGTTGGCCTGGCCGCGCCATTTTATCTTTCTTTTGTTTTAACCATATTATCAATGTGTATCTTAATATTTATTAAGGAGACCAAATGAAAATTGCCGTATTAGGCTTAGAGGATTTTCCTTTAGGTAAGAAACCAATTGTTGACCAAAGACTTACAAGCCTGGAGCCGTTGATTAAGCCAGCTAAGACCACTTATCTGTCAATAGATTTTTTGGATGCCGGAAGTTTTAAAGATGCCGACGCGATAATATGCGAGAAAGGTTCCAAGCTGGACCTAGTTATTAATGATTTGGAGATTGTGGAAGGCCGCCTGGAGCGCCTTCGGGAAGGCGAGGATAGCAAGCTTTTACTGCGGGCAAAAGAGATTCTGGAAAAAAACAACTGCCTTTATGAAGAAAGTTTCAGCGATGAAGAAAGAAAAAATCTGCTTAATTCTAATCTTGCCAGCCTTAAGCCGATATATTTCGCGGATAAAAGCCAGGGAAAAAGTTACCCGGATATAATGTTTGAGAGTTATTACTCCTTTGGGATGATTTGTTTTATTACCGGAGCCAAAGATAAGGAGCTTAAGGCCTGGCCGATTAAAAAAGGAGCTACCGCCTATGACGCGGCCGGGGCCATACATTCGGCTATTCAGCAGAAATTTATTAAGGCTGAGATTATCAGCTATGACGATGTGGTTAAGGCCGGAGGCTTAACCCAAGCCAAACAATATATGCATCTTGAAGGAAAAGAGTATGTAATGAAGGACGCCGACCTTTTGAATGTGAGGACATAAAAGCAGAACTAAGAATTAAGAGCTAAGATTATTAGTTTATGAAGGAGTAAAGAGTTATGATAAAAATAAAACGGGCGCTGATCAGTGTTTCGGATAAAACCGGAATTGTGGATTTCGCTCTGGAATTACGGAAATTCGGGATTGAGATTTTGTCTACCGGCGGCACTGCAAAGGCGTTACGGGAGGCAAAAATACCGGTAATTGAGGTTTCCGATTATACCGGTTTTCCGGAAATGCTGGACGGCAGGGTAAAAACCCTGCATCCCAAGATACACGGCGGACTCCTGGCTTTGCGCGATAATCCTAAACATATGGAAAGCTTAAAAGAGCATACTATCGGCCTGATTGATATGGTGGTGGTTAATTTATACCCTTTTGAAAAAACAACCCAAAAGCCAGGGGTTTCCATAGAGGAAGTAATTGAAAATATTGATATCGGCGGCCCGAGTATGCTGCGTTCAGCAGCCAAGAACCACCGCTCGGTTGCCGTGGTCTGTAATACGAGCCACTATTCTTCAATCGCGGCAGAATTAAGAGAAAATCAGGGAGGCCTTTCGGAAAAGACGCTTCAGGAATTAGGCATAGAGGTATTTAAAGAGACCAGCCATTATGACGTGGCGATACACCGTTATCTAAAGGCCCATATTTTAGAAAAAGAAAGCGCGGCGAATGATTTTCCTCATTGTGTGAGTCTTAATTTTGTCAAGGTACAGGATTTGCGTTATGGTGAGAATCCGCACCAGAAAGCCGCGTTTTACCGCGATGGGAATGAAACAAATGGCCTGGCGGCAATGAAACAACTCGCAGGTAAGGAGCTTTCTTTTAATAATATCCTGGATTTAAATTCCGCGGTTAACATCGTCAAGGAGTTTAGTAATCCGGCGGTGGTGTTTATCAAGCATAATAATCCCTGCGGGGCCGCCCAAAACGCGGACATCCTTAAGGCCTATAAACAGGCCTGGTCCTGCGACCGTCTTTCGGCCTTCGGCGGGATTGTGGCTATAAATCGGGATGTGGATTTAGCGCTGGCCAAGCTGATTGCTAAAAGTGGATTTTTAGAGTGTGTGATTTCCCCTAAGTTCAGCCTGGAGGCCTTGGGTATGTTAAAAGACAAAAAGAACTTAAGGCTCCTGGAACTTCCTCAGCTAAAGGAAGGCTCTAAGCAATTGGATGTTAAAAGGGTTTGGGGCGGGGCCTTGGTTCAAGATGAGGATATCTTGACTTTGGATGAAAAGAATCTAAAAGTAGTTACTAAACAAAAACCCGCCAAGAAGGAAATGGAATCGCTGGTCTTTGCCTGGAAGATAGCCAAGCATACCAAATCCAATGCCATAATTCTGGCCAAAGGGACCAAGACGGTGGGCGTAGGAGCGGGACAGATGTCCCGGGTGGATTCGGTGTTTATCGCCACTAAGAAAGCGGATAAACATACTCCCGGTTCAGTGCTGGCTTCGGATGCCTTCTTTCCTAAAGAAGACGCGGTGCAGTTGGCCGCGAAATACCACATTAAGGCCATAATCCAGCCCGGCGGCTCAATTGCCGACGAGCAAATTATAAAAACCGCGGATCAACACCATATCGCTATGGTTTTTACCGGAATCAGGCACTTTAAACACTAATAGCATTAAAGTTTGCTGAGTTTGTAGAGTTCATTGAATTAACTCAAATAACTCAATGAACTCAAGTAACTCAAGATGACCTACCCCGAAGCTCTCCGCTATCTTAATTCCCTTACTAACTACGAGCAGAAAAGTAATTATCCTTACTTAGATTCTTTTGAATTGGAAAGGGTAGAAGGTTTTTTACGGCTTTTGGGTGAGCCGCAAAAAGGCCTGAAGTGCCTGCATATTGCCGGAAGCAAGGGTAAGGGTTCTACCTGTGTATTTGCCGCCTATATTTTAAGGCAGGCCGGATTCCGGGTTGGTTTATATACCTCTCCGCACTTGATAGATTTCCGAGAAAGAATTCGCGTATTAAAGCCGATAGCCGATAGTGGCTTGGGCCATCGGAGGCCCAACCACGGCCTTCTGGCCAGCCGAACGCGCGGCGCGGATTTTGAAGGAATGATTTCTAAGAGAGAATTGACCGATTTAGTTAATAGATTAAAACCCTACATAGAAGAATATAACCGAAATCTAAAAAAGGACAGCCTGACCTTTTTTGAGGCCTATACCGCTTTAGCTTTCTTGTATTTTAAGGAAAAGAAGGTGGATTTCGCGGTTTTAGAGACCGGCTTAGGCGGAAGATTAGATGCCACTAACACCGTTAATTCGCTGGTCTGCGCCGTAACCCCGATAAGCTACGAGCATACGGACAAATTAGGAAACACCCTTAGAAAAATTGCCGCTGAGAAGGCGGGAATAATTAAAAACCGCAAGACGGTAGTGATTACAGCGCCGCAGAAGAAAGAGGCGTTTGCGGTAATCAGAGAAAAATGCCGGCAGGCAAAGGCGAGATTGTTCGAGGTGGGGAAAGATATTGTTTGTCAAAAAAACAAAAATGGTTTTTCCATAAAGGGTATTTTTGGCCGATATGATAATTTAAAGATAAGGCTCTTGGGTGAACATCAATTAATTAACGCGCTTACCGCCGTAGGTGTAATTGAAGCTTTGAGATTTTTTGGGGTTAAGATAAATTCGGGCTCAATAAGAAAAGGGCTTAATGAGGCAGTCTGGCCGGGAAGATGCGAGGTAGTATTAAAGAAGCCTTTAGTAATTTTAGACGGGGCCCAGAATTCAGCCTCGGTTAAAGCCCTGAAAGAGACAATCAACGACAATTTTAAATATAAAAAGCTGATTTTGATATTGGGGATTTCCTCGGATAAAGACATCCCCGGTATCTGCCGGCAGTTAAATGGCTGGGCGGATCAAGTGATTTTCACCAAGGCAAACAGCTCCCGGGCGGAAAGCCCGCAAGCCTTAATCAGATACTTCAAAACCGATAAACCTTCCCTCACCGCGGGGGTGCGGGAAGCGCTCCATCTTGCCTTGAAGATAGCTGAGGCCAAAGATCTGCTTCTGGTTACCGGATCCTTATTTGTGGTGGGCGAAGCCAGAGATTTTTTTAGCGGGAATTCAAGATAAAGCAGTCATGTCCCGCCAAAGTCGTGGCACCAATGAGCATGAAGATATAGCCTGGATTATTCGTATCGTGTAGCGGTGCGATTTATCGCACCTGCAAGGGGATTTTCAGTTGAAAGATATAAACTTATTTGATACCATCGCGGCTATTGCTACCCCTCTTGGTCAGGGAGGGATAGGGATAGTGCGCCTGAGCGGAAAAAAAGCCCTGGCGATTGCTGATGAAATATTTACGGCCAAAGACGGCGTTAAACCTTCAAGGTATAAAAGCCATACTGTGCATTACGGATGGATTGTGGAAAAGGCAAAAGTAAAAAGTCAAAAGGAAAAAATAGTTGACGAAGTCTTATTGACCGTGATGCGCGCGCCCAGAAGTTATACCAAAGAGGATATTGTAGAAATCAGCTGTCACGGCGGGATTGTGGTGTTAAGGGAGATTTTAGATTTGGTGCTGGCTAAGGGCGCGCGAGCGGCTCAAAGAGGAGAGTTTACCAAAAGGGCATTTCTAAACGGAAGGATTGATTTGAGCCGGGCCGAGGCAGTCCTGGATGTGATCAATGCCAAGACCAGATACGCCTTAGAAAGCAGTATTAGCCAATTGAGGGGAAGTTTATCTAAGGAAGTCCATCAGCTCAAGGATAAACTTATCGAGGTTAGCGCTTTATTAGAGGCGAATATTAATTTTCCTGAGGAGGAGATTACCCCGGCGAACCTGGAAAAGGTTAATTCTGATGTTGCTTTTATAAAGAATGAGGTAGATAAACTGTTAGATTCGGCTGTCCACGGAAAAATCCTGCGCGAGGGTTTAAGCGCGGTAATCTTAGGCCGGGCCAATACCGGCAAGTCTTCTTTGCTCAATGCCCTGCTTAAAGAAGAACGGGTTATCGTCAGTCCGGTTGCCGGCACCACCCGGGACGCGGTTGAGGAAATTCTGGATATCCGAGGAATTCCCTTGAAGATTGCCGATACAGCAGGTATAATAGAACCTAAAGACCTAATTGAGCAAGAGGCCCTAAAGCGCACCCGCAGATATTTCGATAAGGCGGATTTGGTTTTATTGGTTTTTGATTCCAGCTCCAGGCTTACCCCGGAAGACCGGCTCTTGATTAAAAAGGCCAGGGCCAAAACCACAATCGCGGTGCTGAATAAGTGCGACCTTAAGCCAAGAATAGAAGAAGCCGAAATTAAAATACATTTTGACCGTCTGGTTAAAATTTCCAGCTTAAAGAGAAAAGGCTTAAAAGAATTAGAGGAAAAAATAGTTCAGAGTGTTTGGGAAGGCAAGTTAGAGGCCTCGGATGAGTTGATTATCAGTAATGCCCGGCATATCCAGGCCTTAAAGAAAGCCAAAGAGGCCTTAGCCAGGGCCAGGGATTCCCTTAAAGATAAACTCTCCATAGAATTTATTGCTGAGGACCTAAGGCTTACTCAAGAGAGCCTGGGTTTGATTATCGGCGCGAGCGCGGGCGAAGATATATTAGATAAGATATTTAGCCAATTCTGTATAGGGAAATAATCACGGGACCACGCAGTATGGATAAAAAAAAGATAGAAAAGGCGGTCCGGGATATTTTGGAGGCCATAGGAGAAAATCCCAGGAGAAAAGACCTTTTGGATACCCCTTCACGGGTGGCCGAGATGTACGAAGAGATTTTTTCCGGCGTGCACAAGGATCCGGCCAAAGAGCTGGAGGTAATTTTAGAGCAAAAGCATGAAGAGATAGTCTTGTTAAAAAATATCCCTTTATACAGCATCTGCGAGCATCACCTGCTTCCCTTTCTGGGCCGGGCCCATATTGCTTATATTCCCAAACACGGCCGGGTTACCGGATTAAGCAAGATTGCCCGGGTAGTGGATATTTTATCCCGCCGGCCCCAGATTCAGGAGCGGTTGACCACCCAGACCGCCGAAATCATAATGTCCAAGCTTAATCCCTTAGGGGTAATGGTGGTCATTGAGGCTGAACATATGTGCATGTCAATGCGCGGGGTGCAGAAGCCGGGCACTCTTACCGTAACCTCGGCGGTGAGAGGTGTTTTTAAGGAAAATTTCAAGACCCGCTCTGAGGCCCTGGCGTTAATGAAATAATGGCTATGGATAAAAAAGAGTTAAAGGATAACTGGAAAAATCCGAATTTGTTATCCAGCCTAAGGCACGCCTTTAACGGTATCCGGCATATCTTAAACCATCATTATAATGCCCGGCTGATATTTTTATTTTTTATCTTCGCGATTCTCCTGGGTTTCTACCTTCGAATATCTAATTTAGAGTTGTTTGTTTTAGGGGTGGCGATGATAGTGGTTTTTATCGCCGAGGTTATCAATACCATTATTGAAGATATGACTAACCTGATTACCCGGGAATTCCATCCCCAGGTTAAAATAATCAAGGATGTTGCCGCCGGGGTGGTGTTGGTGGCGATATTGTTTTCTTTGGTTTTAGGTTATTGCGTGTTCATGAAGAGGATTATCATAGTCTGGAAAAATTCCGGTGTCCGGCCGGAATTTCTGACAAGTATGTAAACCAGATTTTTCATTAGAAAAATTAAACAGGAGGAAAATAAAAATGATTGGTGTAGGAGGAGTAACTCATAAGCATTACGCGGAGACTAAAGGACTGAAAACATCCGGTGGACAAAGCGTTAAAAAAGGCACGATTCTCACCCGCGAGGGCAATAAATGGAAGGCCGGGCTCAATGTAGGCGGTAAAAGCAGTTTATACGCCTTATGCGATGGCACCATCTATTTTTCCGCCCGCCCCGGCACCTATAGGACCAAGAAAAAATACACCCTGATCAACGTAAAACCCGCCGTAAAGTAATTTCTACCCTTTCCACCGCGTAGGTGGAAAGGGTAGTCACCCCCACAATCTCCGGCCTGGCAAATAGGGGTCAGACCTCAACCTTAGAAAGTAATTGACAAAAATGGCTGTTGCTATATAATAACGCTATGGCCAGACAGCATAGATTACAAGCCCCGAATTGCTTTTATCACATCACCAGCCGCGGCGATGACCGCAAAAAGATTTTCTTAAACGAAACAGACTTCCGGAAATTCCTGGCATATCTCAAAAAGGCTAAAGAGAAATTCAACTTTTATCTGTATGCCTATTGTTTGCTGGATAACCATTATCATCTTCTTCTTGAGACAAGCCAGGCCAACCTGTCTCAGATAATGCAGTATCTCAATACCGCTTATACTATCTATTACAACACTAAACATAAGCGCCACGGCCATCTTTTTCAGGGAAGGTTTAAATCAATCCTTATTGAAGCAGACAGTTATTTTGCTGAATTAACCAGATATATTCACCTGAATCCGGTAAAGGCAAAAATGACAAATAGCGCGGAAGAATACCCGTGGTCAAGCTATAAAACATATTTAAGCAAAGGATCCGGCGACCTTATTAATAAAGAAAAAGGCCAAGAATTGTTGGCTATGGATTCCTCCGCGTATCATCAGTTTATCCAAGGCGGAATCAAGGATCAAAAAGATCCCTTCAAGAAGGTGTATGCCGGATGTATCTTGGGCGGCACTGCCTTCATCAAAGATAAGCTTAAACAATTACAGACAGAGGTTGAATCCAAAGACTTTGCTTATAAAAGAGCCGTAAAGAACACAATAGGCCCGCAAAGGCTTATTGCAGCTGTAGCCGATTATTTTAAATTAGACCCAGAACAGATGTGCCGGAGCCGTAGCCGGCCAATGACCGCCAAAAGAACGGCTATTTATCTTTTACGGCGGAAAACCGGATTAACCAATACTCAAATAGGAGAATTATTTGATATGAAACCTGCCGCAATTAGCAAGGCGGCCATAAGCTTTGAATTGGAAATGAAAAAGAAAAAGACTTTGGTAAAAGCGGTAGATCAGATAAGTTCTAAGGTTGAGGTCTGACCCCAATAATGTAGGCTCCATGCTTATAATGTTAGGAATTTTGCAATGGGTGATGCGGTAATAGGGGATGTTACGACGAGCATTCACTATGTGAATAATGATAATTGGTGGGAAGGCCCATATCTTAATTGGACTGGCATCAATTCTTTCAATCCTTTAGATGGCATGACATATGACAATCAGGTTGGTTACGACGAGTATCCTGCCTCTGAAAATGAAGATGGGATAAATCAATGGTATACATGGGGGTTTTCGTCAGATGCTTTTGCTATTGGCGGAATTAATGATAATCCAAACTATTTTTCATTAGCAATGGTTCCTAATTCATTAAATAAGTCTTCAAGTTGGTGGTTAGTCTCAAGTTTTGCATCAAAAGAGAATCAGAATAATCTTCATCCCTATCTTGAAGTGTATACAACACCCGTACCTGAGCCCGCTTCTATATTATTGTTTGGTATTGGTGGATTAGCGATAGCAGTATTAAAGAGGAAGAAGACGCTTCTCTGAATCTTGCACTAAGAGATGTTAAAGGCTGAACTTAACTGTTCAGCCTTTTTTAATTGAAAATTACCTGTTAGATTTTACGGTTCTTTTGTAATTATTGTGGAGTAAGAATGGGGTCAGACCTCAACCTTAGAAGATAAGGTTTTAATGAGGGGGTAGATCAGATAAGTTCTAAGGTTGAGGTCTGACCCCTAATGGGATTATCCCCACAATTTCCGGTCTAAGGAGCGGTATTGGATGGCTTCGGAGATGTGTTCGACCTGGATGGGGTCGCTTTCGTCTAAGTCCGCGATGGTGCGGGCTACTTTGAGGATTTTGTCGTAGGCTCTGGCGGAAAAGCCTAATTCTTCAATCGCCGCCTTCAGCAGGTCCTGCCCTTCTTGGTCTAAAGCGCAATATTTCTTCAGTTGTTTAGTGCCGATGTGGGAGTTGGCGAAGATTCCGTCGTCTTTAAAGCGCTTGAGCTGGATGTCCCGGGCTTTTTTGACCCGTTTTCTTATTTCCGCTGAAGTCTCAGGATTATCCGAACTGGCCAGCTCCTTGAATTTTATGGCCGGGACCTCAATATGGATATCAATTCTATCTAAAAGCGGCCCGGAGATTTTGGAGAGATAGCGTTCGATCTTGGTGGTATTACAGCGGCATTGTTTATGGGGGTCAGTATAAAAACCGCAGGGGCAGGGGTTCATGGCCGCGACTAACATAAACTTGGCCGGAAAACTTAAGGATTTATTTACTCGGGATATCCTTATTATTCCTTCCTCCAAAGGCTGTCTGAGTGCCTCCAGGACATTGCGCCGGAATTCCGGAAGCTCATCTAAGAATAATACTCCGTTATGGGCTAAACTTATCTCCCCTGGCTGGGGAATTTGACTTCCGCCGACCATGGCCGCATCCGAGATGCTATGATGAGGCGCGTAAAAGGGGCGTTGGGTAATCAGCCCGATTCCGCTGGGAACCAGGCCTAAACTGGAATGAATGGTGGTAGTTTCCAGCGCTTCATCTAAGCTGATGTCGGGTAATATTGAGGGAAGCCTTTTGGCCAGCATAGTTTTACCGCTGCCCGGAGGCCCAATCATCAGCACATTATGGGAGCCGGCCGCGGCTATTTCCAGCGCCCTTTTGGCCAGGGCTTGGCCTTTTACCTCTTGAAAGTCAAAGGGATAGCCGGAGTCGGTAATAACTTCCTGAATATCTATTTTGGTTGGGGATAGACTATCCGGCTCAGAGAGGAAATGCACCGTTTCTTTTAGATTTTTTACCCCGAAGGCTGAAATTTCCCGGATAATTCCCGCTTCGGCGCAATTTATCCGCGGGAGAACTAATCTCCGGCAGGAATTTTTATCCCGGCGCATAGTTATGGCTATGGGCAGGCTGCCTTTGACCGGACGGATGCTTCCATCCAGAGAAAGCTCTCCTAAAAAGGCAAAATTTGCCAGGCTTTCCGGGTTTATCTGGGAGGATGAGGCCAATATCCCTAAGGCTATAGCCAAATCAAAAGCCGGGCCGCTTTTAGGAATATCCGCCGGAGCGAGGTTTACGGTGATTCTTTCCGCGGGGTATTTAAAGCCGCTGTTATTGATGGCGCATTTGATGCGGTCTTTGCTTTCTTTGGTGGCCTGGTCCGGCAGTCCGGCAAAGTTTATTGAGGGCAGGCCCTGGCGCACATCCACTTCAATCTCAATCGGATAGGCCTCAATGCCCACTAAGCCGTAACTTAAGATTTTAGAAAGCATTTAACCCGGATTTGTTATGTTTACTCATCAGGAAGGCGTTTTTAGGTTAAAAAATCTGTAATCGGTCAGTTATCAGGGAAAACTCGCAATTTTTCCCCTCACCTAACCCCTCCCGGCCTCCCCTTGGTAAGGGGAGGATTTCTAACCTCTCCCACGAGGGGAGAGGAATAGCGGGAAAATATTTACTCTCGCTTACTGACTGATTACAAAAACCTTGCAAAAGGGATTGAATGAGTTATAATTTAAGGTAACATAAAAATACCTTACAATCAAGAAAATAAATCCCGCGCCTTCTAATCGGGGCATTAAACTCCGATAGAAGGCGCAGGATAAAGATTTTATGCCCAAGAAGACTATATTTTTATTAGGATGTTTTTTTGTTTTTGGCGGATTTTTTCTTACCTTGCGCTATATAAATCTCATCCAGGAGAAGAAAAAGATAGAATCTCAGCTTAAGGAAGTAAAGATACAGGTGGGATTTTTAGAAGGTAATCTTAGGCAGGAAACCGAACTGCGCCAAAAGCTGGATGAGGAGAAAGCTGTCCTTAGCGATAGCCTTAAAGAGACCAAGGAAGCCAACCTCAATCTTAACGCCAAAAACTCCCAACTCCAGGAACACATTTTTTCTTTAGTCAAAGAAATTGAGTCTATGGAGAGCCATAATTCCAGGGTTAAGGAAGAACTGGCTCAAACCCAGGATAAATTAGACGCTTTGCTGGGTAAAAACATTGAGCTTGAGGCTCGCTTGAATTCAGTCTTGGAATTAAAAAAGGCGATTGCTGAGCTCAAGCTTAAGCTCAAGACGAATAAGTCCGGATATAATTACAAGCTTAAGCCAATGCGGTTTAAAGAAGAGAAACAGTCTTGGGATGAGGAAGGCATAAACGGCAATTCCGGTTTTATTATTAAGAACGGCGTTCCTACTTACAAAGGCCGGGTAAAAATCGAGGTGAAGCCATTATTATGAGAGAAACATTTATCAATTTTTTTATGAAAAATCATATCCTTTCGGTAACCATTATGGCCTGGATTTTTACCCAGACGGTCAAGGTTACCCTGGGGGTGATTCGGGAGAAGAAATTTAACTTCCGCTGGCTTATCGGAACTGGCGGCATGCCCTCGTCTCACGCCGCCGGGGCCACCTCTCTGGCTCTTTCCAGCGGGTTAGAATTAGGTTTTTCCTCTCCGATTTTCGCCCTGGCTTTTGTCTTCGCGATAGTAACTATGTTTGACGCCCAGGGGGTGCGCCGTTCCGCCGGGGAACAGGCGGAAATATTGAATAAAATCCTGGAGGATATTTATTTCCAGGGTAAAATTAAAGAAGGTAAGGTCAGGGAATTGTTGGGCCATACCCCGATTCAGGTTTTGGCCGGCTCAATTATCGGGGCGTTGATTGCTATAGCGCTATATTAATTTATTTAAATTTTCAGGTTTTTGCGGCCTTTATGTTTTTGGCAAGAAGAGGAGGCTTTAGTGAAAAATAGGCTTATATTTATTATCGCGGGCATAATCTTCATCGCGGCTTTGACGGCGGCAGCGGTTTTTAAATTTAACCAAACGAAGAAGGACATAGCATTAGAAAACGAGGTTCAGTTTAAAACCGAAACCGAAGCTCCGCTTTTGGCTGAGGCAGTGGAATTGGAAAAGAAGTCCGACTTTGTGGGCCTAAAATCCGTCTATCAAAAACTGATTAATGATTTTTCCGGAAATAAGGATGTGGGGACCTGGCAGAAGAAATTAGATGAGACCAATATTAAGATTATTCTTTCTTCCCAGGCTGTCCCCGGCTTAAGCCAGGAATATATCATCCAGCCACTGGATAACCTGACTAAGATATCCAAGCAGTTTTATACCACTATAGACTTGATAAAAAGAATCAATAACCTTGCTTCGGATAAGATAAACCCGGGGAAGAAGCTTAAAATCTGGACCGGAAAATTCAGCGTCCTGACGGATAAATCCCAGAATATCCTGATGCTTAAATGTAACGATGAGATAATCAAGACCTACAACGTCTCAACCGGTTTAAACAATTCTACCCCTGTAGGCACCTTTAAAATAACCACCAAACTGGTTAATCCGGTTTGGTATAAATCCGGGGCAGTAGTCCCTCCGGACTCACCGGAAAATATCTTAGGCACCAGATGGATGGGTTTTGACCTTGAGGGTTACGGTATCCACGGTACCACCTCACCCGAGAGTATCGGCAAGCAGGCCACTGCCGGATGCGTGCGGATGCTGAATAACGAAGTTGAAGAATTATATACCTTTCTGCCTCAAGGCACTGAGGTTACCATCGTTGATTAAACTGTATCTTTTAGCTATAAACCATAAACTATCAACTATGTCAGCCGTAGGCTGGTCCGCCTTCGGCGGAAACTATAAACTAAAAATATGGCTGGTTTAGACTTTGAACGCCCAATATTAGAACTGGAAAGAAAGATTGAAGAGCTCAGGCATATTACCGCGGATAAGGAGGTAATTAGGCGCCTGGAGATAGAGCTGGAGAAAAAGAAGGGTGATACTTACCAGAATCTCACTCCCTGGCAGAAGGTAAAAATTGCCCGGCATCCCAACCGCCCCTATACTCTGGATTATATCAATACGATCTTCACCGATTTTTATGAGCTTCACGGTGACAGGCTTTTTGGCGACGATAAAGCCTTAATCGCGGGTTTAGCCAAGCTTGACGGCGAGAAGGTTTTGGTTATGGGGCATCAAAAAGGGAGGGATACCAAAGAAAATCTGATGCGCAATTTCGGCTGTGCCCATCCCGAAGGCTATCGTAAGGCCCTGCGCCTGATGCAATTAGCCCAGAAGTTTGGCGTTCCTATAATTACCCTGGTGGATACCCCTGGGGCGTATCCCGGAGTCGGAGCGGAAGAAAGAGGCCAGGCCCAGGCCATCGCCTTAAATTTGAGGGAGATGTCGGATATCGCGGTGCCGATAGTAGTGGCGGTGATCGGTGAAGGCGGCTCCGGAGGGGCCTTAGGTATTGGCATAGGCGACCGGGTCTGCGTGATGGAGAATGCTTATTACTCGGTTATCTCGCCCGAAGGCTGCGCGGCAATCCTTTGGAAAGATTCAGCTAAGGCGGAGTTCGCGGCTGAGGCCTTGAAATTAACCGCGCCCGAACTGCTCAAGCTGGGGATTATTGATGATATTATTCCCGAGCCGCAAGGCGGAGCCCATCGCGACCCCCAGATATCCGGCAAAAACTTAAAGGCAGTTCTAAAAAAACACCTCCAGGAATTAAAGCAGATACCCGCCGATAAGCTCATTCCTTTACGCTATCAAAAATTCCGTAAAATGGGCGTCTTTGTAAATTAGTTTTTGGTAAACGCGAATTAGCGCAGATTTTATTCGTGCGTTTTAATCCGTGATTATCCGTGTCTATTAAATGAAAGAACAAGAGCTATTATTCTTAGGACTTCTTCAGGATGGCCCCAAACACGGCTATCAATTAAAGAAGCTGACGCGGGATATTTCGGTTACCTTTACCGGGTTAATAAAAACCGACTCTATATATTATCCTCTTCAGAAGATGCTTAAGAACGGCCTGGTTACCCAGGTATCGGGCAAAGAAGGAAACCGCCCCCTTAAATATACCTATAAGATTACCCAAAAAGGAAAAGACGAATTCAAAAAACTTTTATTAAGCAATATCCTCACTATTGAAAAACCCTATTTCAGCATTGACTTATCTTTGTATTTTCTGCACCATATCCCCGTTCAGCCTAAGAGGCATTATCTTCAGATCCGGATTAAACTGCTTAACCGCTTAAAGAAATCCATCCAGGATTTAAAAATCAGCCAATCTCTACCCTCTCCTAACCTCTCTGCCATCTTTGAGCATAATCAGGAACTCCTGGATGCCGAAATAAAATTCATCACCCGCCTGGCAGAGAAGATATAGTAACAGTTCAGCTCTTGGAAGTGCTCCGACGAGATATAAGAATTTGTCATTCCCGAATGCTTTAATCGGGAATCCAGGTAAAACATTAATCTCGTAGTGGATTCCCGCCTGCCTAGCGGCAAGGCCGCTGGCTTTCGCGGGAATGACAATCTGATTTACTTCCAGAAGCTGAACTGTACTTAACCTCCGCCCTTGACAAGCCTTTAATTTTATGATATATTTTAGTTGCTAAATAGTTAATATAGTTAAATATTATTTAAGTTAAATATGCCGCACGATACGATTGTCCGGTTTGCCGACGATGTCTCAAGGATGCTCTCGGACGTTATGCGCAAATTCTTGAAGCGCCAGACTAAAGAGGTGGTCCAGGGCAATATCTCTTTGCCCCAGGTTTTTATCCTGGATGTATTAAAAGACAGGCCCTCAATGCGTATGGGGGAGCTGGCCGGGCATCTGTCGGTAAGTATGGCCGCGGTTACCGGAATCGCGGATAAGCTGGTAAAGAGCGGTTTTGTTCTGCGCGGCAGTGTTCCCGGTGACCGCAGGGTAGTTAACATCAGCATTACCGCTAAAGGAAGAAAGGTCATCCAACGGCATAACCGCGCCCGGCACAAAGCCATTATGGATATGTTCGGCCACTTAAGCGCCGAGGACCGGAAGAAATACCTGGAAATCTTAACCAAGATACACCAGCATTTAAAAAAAGATGGGCATAGCTAATTACGCTAATTGTCATTGCGAGGAGTCCTGGCATTCATCGGGACGACGAAGCAATCTTTTGTTAAAGAGATTGCTTCGCTTCGCTCGCAATGACAGCTTAGAACTTTTAGTGTCATTAAGTCTTGTTTTTATTTTCTCTTTCTGCGTCTTGCCTTCGGCATTTTGCGCGCAAGAAAAGATTGTCTTAACCCTGGATGAGGCCGTAGTTATAGCCTTGCGGGACAACCGGGATATCCTGCTGGATGAAGAAAAATTAGCCCAGGCAAAACAGAAAATTGAGGAATCTAAGAGCGCTTTCCTGCCGGAGTTGACCCTGGGCGGGACCGCCGTGGACACCCGGGGTTTATATAGGAAAGATATTGTCAGTTATTCTTTTACCGCCGGGCTAAAGCAGTATGTGTATAAAGGCAAAAAGAGCCTGAATACCCTTAAGGAGTCACGACATAAAAGAGAGGCCCAGGAGGCGGTGTTAGAGAATACTCGATCCCAGACAGTATTAAAGGCAAAAGAGGCCTTTTATACCCTGCTTTTGGCTAAAGACTTTAGCTGGTTGAATAATGAGATTCAGGAAAACCGTCAGAGATACCTGGATTCTTTAAAAGAGCGTTACTTAAAAGGCGAGCTTCCCGAAAGCGAGGTCAAGAAGGCTGAATACCGGCTGTCTGAAGCCGATTCTCTCTCTGAAGCGGCGCGTAATCAGCAAGAGCTGGCCGGGGAATTACTTAAGTCCATTCTTTATATTGAACAGAATAGCCGTCTTGACATAGAAGGAGATTTTGAGTATCATCCCAGAGAACTAGCGGTTGACGCGGCTATCTTAGAGGCCTTAAGCCAAAGGCAGGAGATCCGGCAATATGAAGCCCAGATGAATGTTGATAAGGCCGGGATAGAAATAGCCAAGGCGGCTAACCGGCCGAGCATCTACGGCTCTTTTGATTATACCAGCCGTTCCACCACCTCGCTTAGTTTTTCCCCAGGCAAGGGCTGGCAGGATTATAATGTGGTTGGGTGGACAATGAGCTGGCCGATATTTGACGGCTGGCTGACTAAGGCTAAGGTGGAGCAGGCTATCAGCACTCTAAAACAGGATGAAATCCTCAAAGATAAATTAAAGACCGGGATTGTGGTAGAGGTAAAAGACGCCTATCTGGCCTTAAAAAGCGCTATTGCCCGGCTGGCGCCTACGCGAATGGATATAGATGTGTATCAGGATAATCTAAAGACCATAGAGACTAAATATCAAGAAGGAATAGTGAGTGAGCTGGATTTAAAGGATGCCCGCTTGAGTCTGGCGGTTTCCGACTTTAATCATAAAGAGGCTTTGTATGACTGCTTGGTCTCTAAAGCCAGACTGGACAGGGCAACGGGGACGAATAAGAAAGAAGGTGCGGGGTGAAGATAAAAAAAGCGGTTATTTTCTTAATCATCGCCCACATTGTGGGTATATTTTTCTTAAAGCGGATATTCTTCTCTAAGCCGGCGGATAAGGAGACGTCTTTTAAAGGTAAAGGCGCGGCCATTGAGGCCCTTACTGTGCGAGCGGTTTCGTTAAAAAGAGAGGATTTGGACCTGGTTTTTTCTTATGTCGGCAATATTAAGGCCAGGAGTGAGGCCAGGGTCTATTCCAAGGTCAACGGAAAATTGGATAGCTATGTCTTAAATGAAGGAGACAAGGTCCAAAAGGACGAGACTGTGGCCTTGGTGGAAAGGGATGAAACCGGATTAAAATATGAATTGGCTAAGGTCAGCTCTCCTATATATGGGATAGTGGGAAAGGTTTTCTTAGATAAAGGAGAAAATATCCTGGCCCAGTCTACACCGGTGGCCCTGGTGGTGGACGCGCTTGAGGTAGTAGTAAGAATAGGTATCCCGGAGCAGGATATTTCCTATATTAGTAAAGGGCTAAAGGCCATGCTTAAGCTGGATAGCTATCCGGGGGAGGTCTTTACCGGTGAGGTCTCTAAAGCAAGCGAGGTTTTAGATGCCGCCACCCGCACCTTGGATGTTGAAATAATCCTGGCCAATCCGGATAATAAATTAAAATCCGGGATGTTTGCCCGGATAGATATCCTGGCCGGAAAACGCGAGCGGGTCCTGGCCCTGCCCCAGGATGCCCTATCCAAAGAAGACAGTAGTTATTATGCCTTTGTAGTGGAAGGCGGTAAGGCAAAAAAAGTTAAGGTGGAAATCGGAATCTCTAACGATAAAGTAGAGATACTTAAAGGATTAGAGGAGAACCAAAAGGTGATTGTCTTTGGCCAGCAGGGCTTGAGAGACGGGGCCTTAGTGAAAGTTGCAGAGTAAAGTAAAAAGGAAAAAGTAAAAAGGTAAAGTAAAAGATGCGTCTGCCAGAATTCGGAGTCCGATTCCCGGTTACTAACATAATGATTTTCCTGGCCATCCTGGTCTTGGGGGTAGTTTCTCTAAGCAAACTGCCTATTGACCTGATGCCGGAGATTGAGCCGCCGGTAATCTCGGTGATTACGGTGTATGAAGGGGCCTCGGCCGAGGATGTGGAGACTAAGGTTACCGAGATTATTGAGAACGACTTATCTATTATCTCTAACTTAGACAAGCTTACCTCCCGCAGTCAGGAAGGGCTATCCTTAGTCAGCTGTCGTTTTAAATGGGGGGTAAACTTAGATGAGGCCTCTAATGATATCCGGGATCGCCTTGAATTCTCCAAAAAGAGCCTCCCGGAGGAGATAGATACTCCGATTGTCTTTAAATTTAATACTTCCAGCCTGCCGGTTCTGTTTATGGGAGTAAGCTCCTCTAAAGAATATTATCCGCAGTTGTATCATCTGGTAAATAAACAGATCAGCGACTATCTTAAAAGAATACCCGGGGTGGGGGCGGTGCAGATCTACGGCGGCCTGGAGCGCCAGATTAATGTGGAGCTGGATAAAGCCAAGCTCCAGGGGCATAACCTTTCCGTGGAAAGAATCGCTAAGCGGCTTAGAGAAGAAAACATCACCTTGCCCGCGGGCAACTTAAAGACCGGATACTTAGATTATACCTTGCGCCTTCCCGGAGAATTTTCTACACCCGAAGAAATTAAGAATATTATTATTGCCTCCGAGGGACAAAAGATAGTCTACCTTAAGGATGTGGCTAAAGTAGAAGACTCTTTCAAGGAAGAGACAATGATCGTCCGCGCTAACGGAGAGACCGGGATGATGCTGATGGTCCAGAAGCGCTCCGGAGCCAACACCGTGGAGGTGGCTAAAAGAATCCGGGAAAAAATTAAGGATTTAACCGGCAAGCTCCCTTCGGATATTAAGTTCTCCGTCCTCTTAGACAGCTCTGAACACATCCGCCAGTCCATCAATGACCTTAGCCAGACTATTTACTGGGGAGGGGTCTTTGTCATCCTGGTGGTTTTTTTATTCCTGCGTCAGTTAAGGCCCAGTCTGATCATCGCCCTCACCATTCCTTTCTCCCTGATTATTGCCTTTATCTTTATGTATTTCCTGGGATACACCATTAATATTATGACTCTTTCCAGCCTTGCCATTGCCATTGGGATGGTGGTGGATAATGCCATTGTGGTTACGGATAATGTCTTCCGCTGGCGGGAAAAGGGACTGTCTATTAAAGAGGCGGCGATAAAAGGCGCGTCCGAGGTCGGAATGGCTGTTTCAGCCTCTACCTTTACCACGGTAATCGTGTTTCTGCCGATGGCCTTTTTAAGCGGGATCACCGGGATAATGTTTAAACAGCTGGCAATAATAGTAACGGTTACTCTTTTGGCCTCGCTGTTTACAGCGCTTACCTTTAGCCCCATGCTTTGTTCTAAGATATTAGTGAGGCCGGCATCCCATGTTAAATTTATGGGAAGATGGGAAAGTTTATATTCCCGGGTTTTAAGCTGGGCCCTGGAAAACAAAAAGAAGGTTATTTTAACTGCCTTGGGGGTGTTTATTTTTAGCCTGATGTTAATTCCTAAAATCGGGACTGAACTTATCCCTGAGGAAGATACCGGAGACCTAAACCTGCAGGTAGAACTTCCGGTAGGAACTAGAGTGGAAGAGACCCACAAGATTGCCCAGCAGGTAGAAGCTATCATTGAAAAAGATATCCCGGAGACCCAGACCTTGTTTTACCGGGCCGGGGTCTCCGGGGCGGCCCGTTTTGCCGCGGGCTTTGGCTACCGGCTGGGCTCTAATGTTATTACCCTGGGAATTAAGCTTCGCCCGCTTGCCGAGCGCCAGCGTTCGATAAAAGAGATTGCCGAGGATATCCGGCCGAAGATAACCGGACTTTTAGGGGTAAAAAGGGTGGGTATCCGGGCCGGAAGCCCCTTTTCCCGAATCCTTTTTGGCGGGGGAAAGGCGGTTTCCGTGGAGATATTCGGCCATGACCTGGAGGCAACCAGCTCCCTGGCCAATGAATTAAAAGCTGAACTCTCTAAGATAAAAGGGGTGGTGGATATCAGCACCTCGCGGGACTTTGGCCGGCCGGAACTGCGGGTGGAGGTGGATAGGCTTAAGGCCTCGTCTTTGGGGGTGAGTATGGATAATATCGCCCAGACCTTGAGGACATATTTTTACGGAAAAGCAGTAACTAAATACCGCGAATCCGGCGACGAGTATGATATATTCCTGCGTTTAAAAGAAGATGACCGCAAGAGCATGAAAGACATATTAGATGTTCCGCTTACCGCTGATAGCGGAAAGATAATCAGCTTAAGCAATATTGCCAAGGTGGTTCAGCAGAGCGGCCCCATTGAGATAGAGAGGCAGAATCAGGAAAGAGTGGTTAAGGTAGAGGCTAATACCTTTCGCCGCGCCCTGGGGGATATTGCTAAGGATATCCGCGAGGTTGTTGAGGCGCTTAATGTCCCGGAAGGGATGATGGTCCGTTTAGGCGGGGATATTGAAGAACAGCAAAAGGCCTTTAAGGAGTTAATTCTGCTTTTTATCCTGGGCGGTTTATTGGTATATATGGTTATGGCGGCTCAATTTGAATCTTTGCTTGACCCTTTTATAGTGATGTTTTCTGTGCCTTTTGCCTGGACCGGGGTGGCTTTTGGGCTTTTACTTACCGGAGTGAGTTTAAGCGTGCTGGCCTTTTTGGGTCTGGTGATGCTGGCCGGTATTGTGGTGAATAACGCCATAGTCCTGGTGGATTATATCAATATTCTGCGTCGCGGAGGTATGTCTTTAAAAGAAGCGGTTATTACCGGAGGCGCTAATCGGCTCAGGCCGGTGCTGATGACCACCATCACTACCCTTTTCGGTATGCTTCCTTTAGCCTTAAGTAAAGGCGAAGGTTCCGAGCTCTGGCGGCCCCTGGGGGTGAGTATGCTCGGCGGCCTTTCCTTGTCTACCTTTATTACTCTGATTCTGGTGCCGGTGGTTTACGCTGGTTTTAAAAATAAAAAGTCTAAGGTTAACGTAGGGACAGAACAATGTTCTGTCCCTACAGAAGCCTCAACCTAAAGTATATGAAGGTATTATAAGCCTCGCAAATTTTTTTTAAAAAAAATACTTGACAAGATATTTTTGTATGTTATACTTCTTTTAGTTATTTAAAATTAATTTACAATCCGAATATTTCTGCTTGGGTTTGGAGAGACTTAAGCAGAGCCAGCTTCTAAGTAAATTCTATCGGGATTGAGCCACGGTCCAAATGGTCAATCCCGATTTGTTTTTTGTAGGGCCTAAATTTAAGAAAAGAAATTATAACTTTTGTTTTACCAAAGTAAACCACTCCCGCCTAATGAGCGGGGCAAGCAGGAGGTAACAAAATGTTTAAAAGACTCATCTCTTTAGCCTTAACCCTAAGCTTCGGACTTCAGCAAACCGTCTTTGCCTATACCGCCAGCCTCAACCTCTCCGGCTATCTCAATCAAGGCCCTAATCTAGCAGTCTCGGATAGATTCCGCCCAATCAACCTAAGATACTTCTCCTATCAGCCCTTAACCAATGACTTCAAGATACTCTTAGACAAGGGAGATAGCAAAGATATAACAGATACCAATTTAAAAGGTTCAGCCAGTGTCCTCTTAGACTACTTCAAGATTGGCTTAAGCTTACCTAATGATAAGTTCTGGGTTAACTTAAGACCGGATTCTCAAGACCAGATAATAGATGATGAATTAGCTAAAACTGACTTAGGTAAGGTGATGTTAGAAGCTGACCTGAAGCTTAAACAAGACACCGCCTTATTCACCTCCCCCCAGACCCCCCAAGGCAAGGAATACTGGAATAAGCTCTACCAGAGAGCCGGAGAGCTCTTCGGCACCGAAAACATCACCATCCCCACCTTAACTAGACCCTGGATAGTCCCGGGTGAGATTATTCTTAGAGAATCTCAAGACAACTCCTCAAAAACCTCCCAGGGTGCCTATATCTACAAGGCTAACCTTAAAGTAATGTTAGAAGAAGACTACTTAAGCCATCAGCCCTCAGCTATCAGCTCTCAGCAGTATAACTTTTCTGATCCCCGCTTAAAAGAGCTTAACCAATATTCTACCCAGTTAATCAGAGAGCTGATTCTTCCCAAACTCACCCAAAAGGTCAACTCCTCCAAAGACTACGCTAATCTTAGGCAGGTTTATTTCTCCCTGATCTTAGCCAGCTGGTTTAAAGAGACCTTCAAGGATAACCAAGCCGCCCAAGGAGACTACCTCAAACTGATTAACTCCCATAACTTAACCAATCTTAGCTCCAAACAAGCCTGGGACAAGACTACCTACTTCAATGCTTACCAGAAATCATTCCAAGAAGGCGAATACAACCTCTCTGAACCGGTCTACACCCCTACCGGACAGGTAATCCGCAGGTATATGAGTGGGGGGATAGCAAAATTTATGCCGAAGCAGATAAACAATGGATTAAAAATTAACAGCTCGCCGATAATGCCCGAAGATAAGGTTCTTTTGATGAAGGCCGAGCTCAATATCCAGAAATCAACCGCCGCGGAAGCTCCTGTAGAGTTAACAACACCAAAGATGGCAGCCTCTGCAATAGAAGCCGGAGAAGAAAAAGCCAATTTCCTCAAATCCCTCACCGGGATCATTCAAGTAACCTCTAATTATATTATAATTTTAAACGAGCCTCGTTTTAAATCTGAAGGCGTGGAGATTTTAGCCAAGGCCGCGGCTGTAGCCGCTAATCCTGATGTAAAGGCCTCAGCCCGGAGGATTTTGCAGGAGATAGGATTACAGCGCGGGATTATCCCTGCCTCCATTAACAGCCTTTATAGAGAAATGGCCAAAAAAGACAGCACTCTCAAGAAGTTTACTGTGCCGGCTTTTAATATCCGGACCTTGACCTTAGAATCAATGCGCAGGATTTTAAGAGAGGCTAAAAGAATAGACGCGGGAGCCATTATTCTTGAACTTGCCCTTTCAGAAAAAGGATATACGGCTCAGCCACCGGCGGAATATTGGGCTATAGCTAATGCCGCCGCCATAATGGAAAATTACTACGGCCATATCTTTTTACAGGCCGACCATTATCAGAAAAACGCGGAGAAGTATGTCAAGAATAGGGATGAAGTAAGAGAAAAGAGTTTTAAAGAGATAAAAGAAGCCATTGAGGGCGGTTATTATGGCATTGACAGCGATAACTCAACCATTGTGCCCAGTAAAGAAGTCATCGAAGACCTTGAAGGGGAGGTATCTACGACAGAAAGCAAAGCCAAGGAAACCGCGGCGAAACTGGAAGTTCAGAAAAAGCTTTTAGAGTATGCTGATGAAATCTTTGCGCGCTGGTCTAACCAGATAGCCATAAAAGCTGTTATACATCAGACAGCAAATACCCTTAAAGAATATAATCAACAAGGGTATTATGCCCGGATTATAAATGAATGTGATCAAAAACTTGCCGGCGAGACCAAGGCTGATAAAAAAGCCGGGTTAATAAAGCTCCGGGAGACCATAGAAAGATTTACTCAAAGAATAAAAGAGGATCCCTCCGGTTTAGCGAAAGAAATAGTCCGGGATCAAATTATCAATGCCCAGGAGACCGCTATGGATACCCTCCAGGTCAGGGCCCTTGAGCCTAAAGGCATTACGGTAACCGTGGGTGGAGAGATTGGGGAGGTAGGTAAAAAGAACAGTGAACCCGGGGAATTTGCCGCTTTCATTGATCTTTATAATCAAATGTTAGGGTTTATGAAAACAAAGATTATTCAAGGAAAAGAAAGTGAGATTATTCAGATCGTAGGCGCATCAAAGGAAATCTGGAGTAAAGAAGTATTAGATACCCTAAAAATAAAATACTATGTGTATAAGGGGGTGGAAGGCCTGCGCAAGATAGCCATTCAGACCGGCACTGCCCACGGGGTAGGCGGGCAGATTGATTTTGAGACAATCAAGGCCTTGGCGGAAATAGGTAAAAAATACGGAGTCGTGGTGGTTCAGCACGGAGCCTCCACGCTTCCGGAGAGTGAGTTTAGCAAGATTATGGAGAATGGCGCCGGCGAAGTCCATTTAGCCACCGATTATATGACCGTGGTCTTAAGGGATCTAAGAACAAATCATCAGGATGTTTATCAAGCCATCCTGAAAGATTCCATGGAAAAGACAAAAAAATCAGAGGATGAATTATGGGAAAAACCGGCCGAATTCCGCAATTCCCTTACCCTGATCAAAGAGTCTGTCTATAATCTGCCTAAAGAAAGCCAGGAAAGAATCGGAGACCAGCTGGCATTAAAATTCTCCAACACCATGAGAAGCCTGGGGGTTGAGAATACTAAAACATTAGTCAAAACTATTGTTCAGGTGCTTCCCCCCGCTTTACCTGCCCGGCCACAGGTGATGCAGGAGATGTTTAGCGGCGTCTCCTCGGCGATAACGGCACCTAAAGAAAATAAGGAAGTGTTTAATCGCTATGGCTTGAAGGTTGAGAGCATGGAAGCAATACGATTAGATGTAGATACGCCGGATGGAAATCTGCCATCTGTGGATGAAGCTCTAAAAGATTCTGATGTGCGGCAGGTTGTATTGACCTCTGCTGTTCAAGGGTTAGCCGGTTTTCCTGATGTAGGTATCCCCGAGGGAATTGGTAAAGAAGAGATAAGTAAGCGTAAGGAAGTAATTGATAGTAAAGCAGGGCAGAATACTGTTTTAAGTATTTTAGACTATACCAGAGCAAATCCTAATGTGGCTATGGCGGTGGTTGCTGAAGAAGGTGTTCGAGATGGAGTTAAAAGTATTCTTCCTATAGGCCGTATTTATTGGTCTGGATATACAAATGGATATCAAGACCCAGATCCCGATCCCAAGAACTTCTTTAAAACTTATAAAAATGAAATTTTGCGCTTACGTGAAAAGAGTATCAGGGTTCGTTTTGTTGCCACTGATGGTGTTGAACATACTAATGGTATGGTTGGTGAGAGTGCAAAAATTAATCCAACTAGCACTTGGTCGGTCACTTCTTTCATTGATAATGATCGAGATGTAACACATGCTATCTGGGATAATGCTCGTGTTTGGGGTCCGCGTTATAACGCATCAACAGATGCAGGCGTAGAGTATTCCGATTTACCAAGTGAAGCAATAGATAAAATTGTCAGGGCTTTGGCAAAGGAACAAGGAATCGGGTTTGATGATGCAGAAGCGCTTGAGGCATTTAAAGCAGACTATATTAATAATCTCATTTTTGTGGCATTAGGTGAACGTACGAGAGATTTGTCAAAAGCTGATGAGCAGTCAGGTAATGCCCGGCATGGAAAGATTATTGATGATGCCAAAAAACTTAGAGAGAAATATCCAAACCTTACGATTCGTACCCCTGGTGATGGAAATTTGATACCTAGCCTATATGCTATCTTAGGTCTTAAAATGGATGGTAAACATATGATAGTTATAGACCGCATGGGATCGGCAGAGGCAAAAATGGCCTATCTTATTGCTAAATTAGCACGTAATGGGCGCGGACAATTTACTCATAAAGTTGTTTCAGAGAAAATGACCTCTAAAAGTGTAAATAAAGAAACCGCGCTACAATTCACTGAGGAGGATATATCAGAATTCAGAAGATTAGGATATAGCGAGAAGGATTATACGCAGGAACATAAGACAGCAGATTTTAAAGGAGAAGGTGGTATTTTTGCGGCAACTGCTATAACCGGTGCCGCACCGGATATCTACGGTAAAACATTTGCCGAATTATTGTCAAGGATTACGATTGAAAGAAAAGCAGATAGCAGCGAAGGGGTATTTATAACAAATACTATAGTAGTAACTAAGGATGGGGCTTTTGCAGTTAAAACGAAATTGAGTACTGATAACGTTAATGCGACAATAGAGAAACTTAAAAATATTGAAATCGCATCTTCCGCAATAGAAGCCACAGAAGAAAAAGCAAATTTCACCAAATCCCTGACCGGGATCATTAAAGTAACCCCTAATAATATCATAATCTTAAATGAGCCTCGTTTTAAATCCGAAGGCGCGGAAATTTTAGCCAAGGCGGCCGCGGTAGCTAATAATCCCGATGTGAAGGCCTCAGCCCGGAGGATTTTACAGGAAATAGGTTTACAGCGCGGGATTATCCCCGCCTCCATTAACAGCCTTTACAAGAAAATGGCCAAAGAAGACAGCGCTCTCAAGAAGTTTACCGTGCCGGCTTTTAATATCCGGACCTTAACCTTAGAATCAATGCGTAGGATTTTCCGGGAGGCGGGTAAAATAAACGCGGGAGCCATTATTTTTGAGCTCGCCCTTTCAGAAAAAGGATACACGGCTCAACCACCCGCGGAATATTGGGCTATAGCGACCGCCGCCGCCATAATGGAAGGTTATCAAGGCCGTATCTTCTTACAGGCGGATCATTATCAGAAGAACGCGGAGAAGTATGTTAAGAGTAGGGATGAAGTAAGAGAAAAAAGTTTTAAAGAGATAAAAGAAGCCATTATTGAGGGCGGTTATTATGGCATTGACAGCGACAATTCAACCCTTGTGCCTAATGAAGAAGTCAGAAGTGGCCTTAAAGAAGACATAGAGGACCTTGAAGGGGAGGTATCTACGACAGAAAGCAAGACCAAGGAAACCGCGGCGAAGCTGGAAGTTCAGAAAAAGCTTTTAGAGTATGCTGATGAAATTTTTGCACGCTGGTCCACTGAAACAGCTTTAAAAAATGCTTTAAATCGTATTATGGATGAGACCGCAAATACCCTTTTTAATTATACTTTATCAGGGTATTATGCCCGGATTATAAATGAATGTGATCAAAAGCTGGCTAGCGAGACCAAGGCCGATAAAAAAGCCGGGTTACTAAAGCTCCGGGAGACTATGGAAAGATTTACCCAAAGAATAAAAGAGGATACTCTCGGTTTAGCAAGAGAAATCGTCCGGGACCAGATTATCAATGCCCAGGAGACCGCTATGGATACCCTCCAGGTCAGGGCCCTTGAGCCTAAAGGCATTACGGTAACCGTGGGCGGAGAGATTGGGGAGGTAGGTAAAAAGAATAGTGAGCCCGGGGAATTCGTCGCTTTCATTGAGCTTTATAATGCAATGTTAGGGTTTATGAAAATGAAGATTGCTCAAGGAAAAGAAAGTGAGATTCTTCAGATCGTAGGCGCGTCAAAGGAAATCTGGAGTAAAGAAGTATTAGATGCCCTAAAAACCAAATATAATCAGTATCAGAATGTGGAAGGCCTGCGCAAAATAGCTATTCAGACCGGCACCGCCCATGGAGTAGGCGGGCAGATTGATTTTGCGACAATAAAGGCATTGGCAGAAATAGGTAAAGAATACGGAGTCGTGGTGGTTCAGCACGGAGCCTCCACGCTTCCAGAGAGTGAATTCAGCAAGATTATGGAGAACGGTGCCGGCGAGGTGCATTTAGCCACCGATTATATGACCGTGGTCTTAAGGGATCTAAAAGCAAATCATCAGGATGTTTATCAAGCCATCCTAAAAGATTCCATGAGCAAGACCGGAAAATCAGAGGATGCGCTATGGGAAAAGGCCGCTGAATTCCGTAATTCCCTTACCTTGATTAAAGAGTCCGTCTATAATCTGCCTAAGGAAAGCCAAGAGAGAATCGGAGACCAGCTGGCAATAAAATTCTCTCACACTATGAGAAGCCTGGCGGTAGAGAATACCGGAGAATTAGTCAAGGAGATTATCCCATTACTTGTCGCGCCTTTATCCTCCCGGCCTCAGGCAATGCAGGAGATGTTTAGCGCGGCCTCGGCGATAGTGGCAGATGAAGTCGACAAAGATCCAATAACCGCTGATTGGATTGATCGCGTGAAGAGACACGCGTGGCTTAAGTCAAGGATTGAGTATATCGAAAAAGAATTGGAAAAGGCGCCCGATAATACTACTTTGCGAAATAATACGGAGCCTACTAAAAATGAATTAAAAGTATTGGGAAATCCTAATGATTCTATTCCCGCGGCCTTAAAAAAAGCCGAAGAGCAAAAGCGGGAATATGTTATCGGCGGCAATTGGAAGATGGCGGTAAATACCGAAGATGACGCTCTTAGGATAGTGAGAGGCATAGTTGAGACAATCAAACAAAACCGCCTCTTTGTTAACAAAGATAATATTGATATCGTTATTCCCATAGCTCCTTCTTTTGTTCATATATCGGCGGTTAATGCTGAGATTAAGCGCTTAGGAGTTGAAGGAATCATTCGTTTAGCCGCTCAAGATGTTTCATTAAACGAGCCCGGGGCCTGGACAAGTCAAGTTTCCGCTAAACAGCTTAAAAGCTCAGGCGTTGAATATGTGATTTTAGGGCATTCCGAAAGACGGCGTTCAGAAATTGCCGAAACAAGCGAGAGTGTAAACAAAAAGGTTAAGCTGGTTCTCCAGGAAGGGTTGTTACCGATTGTTTGCGTAGGAGAGACTCTTGACGAAAGAGAAGCAGGAAAAACTTTCAGTATTATCGCTGAACAAACTCTTGATAGTTTAAAGGATTTAACCCCAGAGCAAATCCAGAAAATTATCATTGCCTATGAGCCGGTGTGGGCCATCGGAACCGGCAAGACCGCGACCCCAGAGCAGGCCAATGAAGTTCATCGTTTTATCAGGGCGTTACTGTTAAATACCTACGGTTATGAAACTGCTTCTAAAATGCCGATTCAGTATGGCGGAAGCGTAAAAGCGGATAATATCGCTTCTCTCATTGCTCAACCGAGCATTGATGGCGGGCTTATCGGCGGAGCATCTTTAAAAATCGCGGACTTCGTAAAAATAATCGAAGAGTCATTAAAGCATTTTAGAGCCGCAAGCTCCGCTATGATGACAAAAGAAGCCGTTACCAATCCTGGTGGTATAGACTTACGGACAATGAATATGCTCATCCAGCCCCAGGGGAGCTTTGCTTCCTCAAGCTTGGACTTTAGCCTCCCTTCCTTAAGCAAGGCTGAGATAGAGTCTTTTGACCTGGATACGGAATTAGCCGCTATCCAAAAGATGGTCAGCTCCGGAATGGCTCCTTCTGATGAAAGGCTAAAAGAATACTTAGCGGTTTGTTTTGCCCGGCAAAGGACCGGCAGGGAGATAGACAGCCTCAAACTCTGTCTCTTGGATGTCTTTGAGCAGCAACAGTTAGAAGCCAAGGAAACCCCCAATGGCTACAAAGAGGTCTTGGTCATTGCCGATACCCGCGGGTATGTCTTAAAAGAGGGTAGATTCGCGGCAAGTAAACAGAATACGGTAAGCTTAAATTAAATAAAAGAAATTATAAGCGATGAGTTAAAAACGTTGGCTGAGATAACTTAGTTTCATCCTAACCAACTAATCAACCAAACTATTAGGAGGAAATATAAATGTTTAAACGAATCATCTCTTTAGCCCTATCCCTAAGCTTCGGACTCCAGCAAACCGTCTTTGCCTACACCGCCAGCCTCAACCTTTCTAATTATCTCAACCAGGGCCCTGCTCTCATAGTCTCAGACCGCTTCCGCCCGGTCAGCTTAAGATACTTCTCCTATCAGTCCCTAACCAATGACTTCAAGATCCTCTTAGACAAGGGAGATAGCAAAGATATAACAGATACCAATTTAAAAAGTTCAGCCAGTGTCCTCTTAGACTACTTTAAGATCGGCCTAAGCTTACCTAACGATAAGTTCTGGGTTAACTTAAGGCCAGACTCCCAAGACCAGATAATAGATGAGGAATTAGCTAAAACCGACTTAGGCAAGGTGATGTTAGAAGCTGACCTTAAGCTTAAACAAGATACCGCTCTATTCACTTCACCCCAAACCCCCCAAGGCAAGGAATACTGGAATAAGCTCTACCAAAGAGCCGGAGAGCTCTTCGGCACTGAAAACATCACTATCCCCACCTTAACCCGGCCCTGGATAGTCCCGGGTGAGATCATCCTCAGGGAATCCGCAGACAGCTCGGCCACCCCCAGCCAGGGAGCCTATATCTACAAGGCTAACCTCAAAGTAATGTTAGAAGAGGACTATCTGGAAAAATCCGAAATCCGAAATCCGAAATCCGAAACAAATTCCAAATTCCAAAATTCAAAACTCTATGAATTTAAAGACCCCAGGATGAAAGAGCTCAACCAATACTCTACCCAGTTAATCCGAGAGCTGATTCTTCCCAAGCTCACCCAAAAGGTCAACTCTTCCAAAGACTACGCTAATCTTAGGCAGGTTTATTTCTCCCTGATCTTAGCCAGCTGGTTTAAAGAGACCTTTAGCGCGCATAGTTCGCTGACTGACTCTTATATCAAGCTGATTAACTCCCACAACTTAACTAACCTTACCTCCAAACAAGCCTGGGACAAGATTACCTACTTCAATGCCTACCAGAAATCATTCCAAGAAGGCGAATACAACCTCTCCGAACCAATCTACACCCCTACCGGACAGGTAATCCGCAGGTATATGAGCGGGGGGATAGCAAAATTTATGCCGAAGCAGATAAACAATGGATTAAAAATTAACAGCTCGCCGATAATGCCCGGAGATAAAGTTCTTTTGAACAACAACGAATTAATAAAACAAAAAATAGCGGCTTCGGCGATAACGGTTGAACCCGAAATAGCTTTTGATTCCCGCGGCAAAGAGACCGTAGCAGTAACCTTGGAAATTAACGGTGTGAAGGCCCGGGGCGATGTTCCCGCGGGGGCTTCAAAGGGTGAAGATGAAGCCAGGACTGTCGGCGCAAAGGCCGCTATTAAAAATATAAAGGATATAATTACCCCTTTGATTTTAGAAGAAATAAAGCAAGGCCGGGATTTAAGAAAGCACGCGGATTTGCTGGCCATAGAAGAAGAGATAATCAAAAAGGCCGGAAAAAATTATGCTTTGCTGGGCGCCGACGCGGTTGTGCCGGTATCAAGGGCGTTGTGGGTATTGGCGGCAAAACTGCACAATATGGAGTTATGGCAATATATACGAGAATTTGAGCCGGAGGCGGTGTTTGATAATCCTAATATTGTCTTTCCGTATATGAATATTTATAACGGCGGTTTTCATGCTTTAAAGAAAAAACTGGCTAAAGAAGACGAAGAAGAAGAACTTAACGTTCACCGTATTGCTATTCAGGAAATTATGATTGTTCCGGTTGGAGCAAAAAGCCAGAAAGAAGCCTTAGAGATGGGGGATAAGATTGATTTTAATTTAAAACAGATATTATTAGAGAAATTCGCCCTAGATAAAATTACCCGCGCTGACGAAGCCGGCTTTTCGGTTAAAGGGCTCGGTAGCAGCGACGAAGCAATAGAATATGTGTTTAAAGCAATTGAAAGAGCGGGCTATAAGCCAGGAGTTGATGTTAAGTTAGCCCTGGATACTGCCGCGACATCTTTTTACAATAAAGAATCAGGGAAGTATAAGTTTCAAGGTAAGATGCTTTCTTCCGATAAAATGATAAATTACTATGTGAATTTAGCCCGTAAATACCCGGGGAAAATAATTTCCATTGAAGACGGCTTAGCTGAAAACGATTGGGACGGTTGGACAAAACTTACCAAGGCAATGGAAGAATTTGGCGTAGTGACCATTGGCGATGATAACTTTGTTACCCAATTAGAGCGCTTAGAAAAAGGCATAGAGAAAAAAGCGGCCAAGGCTATTTTGATAAAAGTTAATCAAAACGGCTCAATGAGCGGAACTTTAGAGGTAATTAAAAGGGCCAAAAAAGCGGGTTTTGTGTGTATTGTTTCACATCGTTCCGGGGAAACCTTAGATACCACTATCGCTGATTTAGCCTACGCGGTAAAGGCCTTTGGCTTAAAAACCGGAGATCCCCAGCCGGCCTATGATTTTGGCCCCGGCGGTGAATATGCAGATAGGGCTCTGGTGCGCAGGGTTAAGTATGAAAGAATGGTAGAGAATGAAAAAACCGCGGCCGCCGCCAGCGCGATAACGCAAGAAGAAACCACCAGCAGCGCGGTAGAAAAACTTGTGTATTTCTTTGGAAACAATAAAACCGAAGCCGAGGATCTTTTTGGGTTGAGCTTGCCTG
The DNA here is from genome assembly GCA_030674475.1 of Candidatus Omnitrophota bacterium. GTDB lineage: Bacteria > Omnitrophota > Gorgyraeia > Gygaellales > UBA12090 > UBA12090. The sequence continues at coordinate 5,220 of JAUSCZ010000004.1, read as the reverse complement.
GGCGTAAAGAGGTTTTAGGCGGAAAAGGCGAGAGTGTGCACAGTATGACGCGTATGACCTACGGCGGAGTTCGGGTTCCGCCGGGTTTTACCATTACCACCGAGGCCTGTAAATATTATTATAAAAACAATAAACAATGGCCGCCGCAATTACAGGCTTTAGTGGATGAGAATCTAAAAAAGATAGAGGAAAGTCTGAAAAGAAAATTTGGAGATGAGGAGGAGATGCCTTTATTTGTTTCGGTTCGTTCCGGAGCTAAATTTTCAATGCCGGGAATGATGGATACTGTTCTCAATGTGGGGTCAAATGATAAGACCGTTGAAATTTTAGCCAAGAGGACCAATAATCCCAGATTTGCCTGGGATAGTTACCGCCGGTTTATCCAGATGTTTGGCTCTACCGTATTTGGCATTAATAAAAAAGAATTCGGGGAAGTCCTCGATAAAAAGAAAGCACAGTATAAGGTTGCGGAAGACAAAGATTTAACGGTTGAGGCCCTGAAAGAATTGGTAGCTGAATATAAAGAGGTTATAAAGAAATCAGGCCGGGAAATGCCTCAGGATGTCCGGGAACAGCTTGCTCTGGCGATTGGTGGGGTATTTGAGTCCTGGAATAACGAGCGCGCCATTGCTTACCGAAACGCCGAAAACATTCCCCATGATTTAGGGACAGCGGTAACGGTGCAGGCTATGGTTTTCGGCAATATTAATGATAAATCCGGCACCGGAGTTGGTTTTACCCGCAATCCCAGCACGGGAGAGAACATATCTTTCGGTGAATTTCTGATCAATGCCCAGGGTGAGGATGTGGTAGCCGGTATCCGCACCCCGGAAAAGTTAGCGAAATTAAAGGACCATCCCGAGTTGGCGGGGATTTATGAACAGCTTATTGATATTACCACGCAGTTAGAAAAGTATTATAAAGATATGCTGGATTATGAATTTACTATTGAAGACGGGATTTTGTATCTTTTGCAGGCCAGGGCGGGAAAACGCACGGCTACGGCCGCGGTTAAAATAGCCGTAGACTTGGTAAAAGAAGGAATAATCACTAAGAAAGAAGCCTTATGGCGGATTAAGCCGGAAGATCTTGATGAAGTTTTATTTCCTTATTTATCGCCTGAGGAAGAAGCCAAACTTAGTTCGAAAGATATCTTAGCTGTAGGCCTTCCTGCCGGGCCTGGGGCAGGAGCCGGGCAGATTGTTTTTAATGCCAAAGAGGTAAGTGATTTTAAGAAAACCGTTCTTTTGAGGCAGGAAACCAGCCCGGATGATGTTGAGGGAATGCGTAAAGCCCGGGCAATAGTAACCGCCAAAGGAGGAATGACCTCTCACGCCGCGGTAGTTGGCCGGGGTATGGGCAAGGTTGTTATGGTGGGAGCGGAACAGATTACCGTTGATGAAAAGAACTCAGTTGCCTATGTTAGGAATGAAAAAGGAGAGGTTATCGCGACATTGCGCAAGGGGGATTGGGTTACCGTGAGTGTTTCTGTGGATAAAGGAGGTAGGCTTATTGAGGGAGAGAAAGAAATTGTCCAGCCCACCACTATTAGCCCGGAAGTAAAAGAGTATATATCCTGGGCTAAGGAGGTCAGCAATTTAAGGGTGCGGGCCAATGGGGATACTCCCGAGGATGCCGAGCTTGCTAAAGAATTAGGGGCAGAGGGAATTGGTTTAACCAGGACCGAGCATATGTTTTTTGCCCCAGACCGTTTACCGGAAATGCGGGATATGATTCTTAATCTGGGTGACAAGGAAAAGATACAGGGTGCTTTAAATAAACTCCTTCCAATGCAGATAAAGGATTTTACCGCGCTCTTTGAGACAATGGATGGACTTCCGGTAACCATCCGCACCTTAGATCCACCATTGCATGAATTCTTAGCTAAAAAGGATAAATTGCAAGAAGAAATGCTTCAGTTAAGCAAGCAGTTAAGCGATGCCGGCGGCACCAATAGCAAACTGATAGAGGAGCTTAATGAAAAAATGAAGGTTTTAAAACGGATTGATGAGCTCCATGAACAGAATCCTATGTTAGGAACCAGGGGAGCGCGTTTGGGAATACTCATGCCGGAGATTACTAAAATGCAGGCGCGGGCCATTGCCGAGGCGGCAGTTACCGTGATTCAGGGAGGGAAGAAAGTTAATGTGGAAATAATGATTCCCTTGATCGGCACCAAGGCAGAGTTTGTTCATCAAAAGACAATAGTAGATGAGACCATTAAAGAAGTAATAAAGGAAAAAGGAGTTAGCTTTACTTATAAAATAGGCACAATGATTGAAGTGCCGCGGGCGGCCCTTACTGCCGGTGAGATTGCGGAGGAAGCCGAATTTTTCTCCTTCGGCACTAATGATTTGACCCAGATGACGTTAGGTCTTAGCCGGGATGATACCGCGAAGATTATCGCCTTATACAGGGAATTGGGGATTTACCCCGCGGACCCTTTTGAAAAACTGGATCAAAAAGGGGTAGGGAAGTTGGTTACGATGGCGGTAAATGACGGAAGAAGGGTAAAACCGGATTTAAAAACTGGGGTTTGCGGTGAGCACGGAGGAAACCCGGATTCCATTGAGTTTTTTCACAAAGCAGGGTTGGATTATGTAAGTATGTCGCCATACCGCATTTTAGGCGCCTGGCTGGCCGCGGCCCAGGCTCAACTTAAGGAACCCGCCCCTTTGACTATACATAAGCTCACGAAGGCTTTAGAGAAAATACAAGCTGGTAATTACCTTCTTTCTTTAGAAAATAAGCCTGAACTGGGCAGGGAAATACAAATGGACGCAAGGTGGGAAAGACGGAATGGGGATATTTTTACTAAAGTTATAATTCAATTTGGAAATGGAGCAACGGCACAGGATATAAAAAACTATATCTTGAAGCGTCCAGAAGCCGCTAAAATGTTGAGACATTTTGACGATAAAATAATAAACGCTATTGCCGAAGCTGAAGGAAAAGCCTCCAGCGCGATGGTTAATGAAGCCCAGGTAAGTCCGGACTTGATACAAGCTAAGGCTCCCGGCGGTATTGACTTCCGGCAGATGAATATGCTCATCCAGCCCCAGGGAAGTTTTGCTTCCTCAAGCTTGGACTTCAGCCTCCCGGCCTTAAGCAAGGCCGAGATAGAGTCTTTTGACCTGGATACGGAATTAGCCGCTATCCAGAAGATGGCCAGCTCCGGAATAGCCCCTTCCGATGAGAGATTAAAAGAATACTTAGCCGTCTGCTTTGCCCGGCAAAGGACCGGCAGGGAGATAGACGGTCTCAAACTCTGCCTCTTAGATGTCTTTGAACAGCAACAGTTAGAGGCCAAGGAAACCCCAAATGGCTACAAAGAGGTCTTGGTCATTGCCGATACCCGGGGGTATGTTTTAAAAGAGGGCAGATTAGCGGCGAGTGGGCAGAGTGCATACAGCTTGAATTAAAAATATGACGGGTGCGAGAAAAACATAAGACATTTACCTGTTGCCGGGGATATAAAATCTTCCCCTTACCTCCCCTACCCCTCCTTGTAAAGGAGGGGATTAAATAAGGCGGGTGGGGAATAAATCCTCCCCTTAACAAGGGGAGGCGGGGTGGGGTTTTGAAGGTTGTTAAAGAGAAAATAAATCTTATCTCTCTTAAATCTGTATATCAGAGGGTGAGTAGAGGCGAAGAGTGGGGAGGGTCAGAAAAAGTTTATCCGCGCTGGCCAGATTGATGGTATTGGCCTCTTCCATATAAACCGGAATGAGCGAATCATTGGTAAGCATCCCGAAACGTTGGCGATAAATCTGACTTTTGATTAGAATATCCGCTGGCGGAGGAATTATCTGGATGTTCCAACTAAGGATATTGGTAATCTGAGCGTAATATACGGATAATTTTTTCACCAGGTTGGGATTTTTCTGAAGATAAGAAGAGGGTTGTCGCGGTTTCACCAAGGTTAATTTCACCGCTTCTATGGCCATCAGACGATGACATACCTCCATCAGCACAGTTGTAGCAGTAAAAGCAGTAACTCTCTTTTGGGCGCAGTTTTTCAGGAATTCTTTACATTCTTCAGAAGCGCCGGCGAAGTGATAAATGAATATATTCGCGTCTATAAAGACAGTTTCACCTTCCGGTAGCTCAGTTAGTTTCATAAAGGTCTTCTTTTAATACGGATTTTAAGTCAGGTTTCGAGATTTTTAAGGCCCCAAAACTGGCCTCTATGGTAGAAAAAGAAAGGGAAGATTCGGGTTTTTCCTGGAGATACCTGGAAAGCGCTTCGGTGAAGAGATGGCTTAAACTGGTATGCTGGGCCAGGGCCTTTTGTTTAGCCATTTTTAGAAGGTTTTCATCTAAAATAGTTCCGACTTTTTTTTGCATGGATTATCACCTCAATTAAAGAATACCATATACAGATTAGTCTGTCAAGAAACTTTTCTATATTTCAAGAAATGTGTTATTAGGGGAGAAAAATCTAATCATTTTTTCTCTAATTAACTTATAATTTTTTTTCACTTGTGACCAAATTAGTCAATGAATAACGACGACAAAACCATTTTGAGATTCCAAAGTTGTCATACCCGCGAAAGCGGGTATCCAGACTATTTTGTCGTCGTGGATTCCAGCTAAAAGATTGCGGGAATGACGGTGTAATGGCTAACTTGGACAGTAATGATTTTTTGTCTAACCAAACAAATCCCGCTTCCAGCGGGGCAAGCAGGAGGTAACCCAAATGTTTAAAAAACTTATCTCTCTAACCCTAACCTTAAGCTTCCTTCTCCAGCAAACCGTCTTTGCCTACACCGCTACCCTTAACCTCTCCGGCTATCTCAACCAGGGCCCTAATCTAACAGTCTCAGACCGATTTCGCCCCGTCAGCTTAAGATACTTCTCCTACCAACCTCAAACCAATGACTTCAAGATACTCTTAGACAAGGGAGACTATCAAGAACCATCCCTACACCTACGAGGTGTAGAAGGGGTGGATATTTTTAAACAAGAGGCCACTATACTCTTAGACTACTTCAAGATCGGCCTAAGCCTACCTAATGATAAGTTCTGGGTAAACTTAAGACCGGACTCCCAAGACCAGATAATAGATGAAGAATTAGCTAAAACCGACTTAGGCAAGGTAATGTTAGAAGCTGACCTTAAGCTCAAACAAGACACCGCCCTATTCACTTCACCCCAGACCCCCCAAGGCAAGGAATACTGGAATAAGCTCTACCAGAGAGCCGGAGAGCTCTTCGGCAC
>JAUSCZ010000036.1 GCA_030674475.1 Candidatus Omnitrophota bacterium | reverse complement strand
ACCTCCTCCAAGGAAGTCCAGGAAGGCCGGGTTGAGGTGGCCAAGATTACCGAGGTCTTAGGTGAGATCAACCAGTCGGTCAAAGAGGTCAATGAATTGGCCAACCAGATCTCCACCGCCATCCAACAGCAGGTCCAGGAGAACGAACAGGTGGTTAAGGCCGTGGATGAAGTGGCCACCATCGCCAAAGACTCCGCCGCTACCAGCCAGGAGGTCTCTTCCTCTACCGAAGAGCAGACCGCCTCAATGGAAGAGGTCTCGGCCTCGGCCCAGGAGCTTTCTAATTTATCAATGGGGTTAAAAGACCTGATGGGGAAGTTTAAGGTAAAATAATAGCAACGCTAATTTTCGCTAATTATTCTTACGTTAATTTAATTGTTAAAACGCTAATTTTCGCTAATTTGCGTGAGAATTAGCGTTTTACTTTCTATAAATGAAACAGTCATGCCCCGCCGAAGGCGTGGCACCTATGAAACATCCGTGTCGCGTAGCGGTGCGATTTATCGCACCTGGAAGGGAATTTTCGGATGAAATACTACCCTCTCCTGCTTGACTTAAAAGGAAAAAAGTGTATAGTTGTGGGAGGGGGCAGGGTGGCCCAGCGTAAAGTCTATTCCCTGCTCAAGACCGGAGCCTTGGTAAGAGTAATCAGCCCAAACTTAACCCAAAACCTAAAAAAACTGGCCAGGCAAAACAAGATTTACTGGATAACTTCTCACTATCAGAAAAGATATATCCCAAACTCTTTTTTGGTTATCGCGGCAGTATCGGATAAAAAGATAAATTCTAAAATCTCTCAAGACGCTCAAAAAGCGGGAATTTTGGTCAATGTGGTAGATTCGCCTGAAGAAAGCAATTTTATTGTTCCCTCGCACATATCCCGGGGAGACCTGATTATCAGCATCTCAACCAGCGGCAAGGTCCCGGCCTTAAGCAAGCGAATAAGAAAAGACTTGACTAAATTATTAGTTCCGCGGTATTCTAAATTCTTAAAAACGCTGGAATCTATACGAAAAGATTTAAAAATAAGGTGTTCCGAACCAAGGCTCAGAAAAAAAATTCTGAACATTCTAACAGAATCTAAAATATGATGGAACTTGTTATTCTCGGCCTAAGCCACAAAAGCGCTCCTATTGAAATCCGCGAGAAGCTTTCTTTTCCCGCCAAAACCCTTACGCAGGCGCTTTTGTCTTTAAACGAATATCCGTCTATTGAAGAAAATATAATACTCTCTACCTGTAACCGCGTTGAGATTTACGCTTCAGTCAGCGATACGCGAAAAGCCGCTATTGACATACAGGATTTCTTAAGCCGGTTTCACAAAATAGAACCCGGACTCTTTAGAGAATGCCTTTATTCTTTTAGCGGCCAAGAAGCGCTAAGACACCTTTTTCGGGTGGCCTCGTCACTGGATTCAATGATGGTGGGAGAAACCCAAATCTTCGGCCAGCTCAAAGACGCTTTTTTTTACGCTAAAGAGTTGTCCTGCGCCGGAAAAACTCTTAATCGCTTTTTTACCGAGGCGTTAAAAATAGGAAAGCTCGTCCGCAGCCAAACCCAGATAGGCAAAGGAGCGGTTTCCATAAGTTCAGCGGCCATCGAACTGGCTAAAGAAATATTCGAGAATCTTAAAGATAAAAAGGTCCTGATAATCGGGGCGGGAAAAATCGCCGAGCTGGCGGCGGAGAATCTCTATTCCAAAGGAGCCAAAACCGTCCTGGTGGCTAACCGCACCTTTGAAAAAGCCAAAGAGTTGGCTAAACTTTTTGGGGGAAAGGCGGTCAAATTTAAAGATATCTTTGAGTATATTGAGGATGCCGACATCTTAATCAGCTCAACCAGCGCCCCGCATTTTATCATCAAAGAAGAACATATTAACAAAATTATGGAAAAAAGGGGCAGCCGCCGCCTTTTCCTGATTGACCTGGGGCTTCCCAGGAATATCGCGCCCGAGGTAAGCAAAATAAACGGAATCCATCTCTATAATATAGATAACCTCAATGAAATATGCGCGGCCAACCTTAAAGAAAGACTCTCCGAAGCAAAAAAAGCCGAAACTCTGATTGAAAAACACTTAGAACGTTTATTCTGCCCGTCTAGCGAATACCTAAAAGAAGGCTTGCTTGTCTGTCCCGCCTGATTTATAATACCCAATAATCAAATCCCAATAACCAATTACCGACATAAATCATGAAAAAAATCATCGTCGGAGCCAGGGGAAGCAGGCTGTCAATTGTTCAGGCGAAAGAGATAATCTCGCTTTTAAAGAAAAAATCCTCCGGCTATACTTTCAGCCTGAAAAAAATAGTTACCTCCGGAGACAAAAACAAGGCCTGGAGCCGTAACGACCGGGGTATTTTTGTTAAAGAAATAGAAGAGGCCCTTTTATCGGGGAAAATAGACCTGGCGGTGCATAGCGCTAAAGACCTGCCCACGAAAATCCCTTCCGGTTTAAGGCTGGCTGGAATAACCAAAAGAGAATCTCCTTGCGATTGCATTATTTTTAGAGAAAAAACCGCGTTTTCCCGCCTGAAAAAAGGCGCGCTTATCGGCACCGGCAGTCCGCGGCGAAAGAGTCAGCTATTACGCCTAAGACCGGATCTAAAAATAAAAAATCTAAGAGGCAATTTAGATACCCGGATAAAAAAGTTAGAAAACGGCGAATTTGACGCCATTATCGCGGCAATGGCCGGGATAAAAAGATTAGGTTATAAAAACTTATCCTTGGAGTGTCTTCCTCCGGAAATAATGCTTCCCGCCGCCGGGCAGGGAGCGTTAGGAATTGAAATCCGGACCAAAGATAAAATTGCCGAAAATTTCGCTAAAATCATAACTGATTTAAATACCTCGCGATGCGTCGGCTCTGAAAGGGTATTTCTTAAAGAAATCGAAGCCGGCTGCCGGCTGCCGGTGGCGGCCCTGGCCCAAATAAAGAACCGGCGGATTTTCCTGGAAATAAATGTCCTAAGCCCCGACGGTAAAAGAGTGATTTCTCTAAAAAAATCCGCCAGGGCCTGCGACTTCGAATATTTAGGCCGGGTTCTGGCTAAAGAAGCGATTAAAAAAGGAGCTAAACAAATATTAAAAACCAATGAAACAAAGATGTAGCGGTGCGATTTATCGCACAAACAACAGCGCGATTTATCGCGCGAACAAGGGCAAAGTCTACCTAACCGGCGCCGGCCCTGGAGACCCCGGGCTAATTACCTTAAAAGCAATAGAGTGCCTTAAAAAGGCTAAGGTGGTTATTTACGACCGCTTGGTTAATCCTGAATTGCTCAAATACGCTCCCAAAGACGCGGAAATACTATATGCGGGGAAGGCCTCTAAAAAACATTCCCTTAGCCAGGATGAAATTAACCGACTGATAGTAAAAAAAGCCAAAGAGGGAAAAACAGTAGTCAGATTAAAAGGCGGAGATCCCTTTTTATTCGGCCGGGGGGCGGAAGAAGCCTTGGAATTAGCCAAAAACAAAATCCCTTTTGAGGTCATCCCCGGGGTATCCAGCGCCATAGCTGTGCCGGCCTATGCCGGAATACCCTTGACCCACCGCGAATTCACTTCTTCCGTTGGAATATTTACCGGACATGAAGACCCGGTAAAAAAAAGCTCCCGCATAGACTGGGAAAAAATTTCCGCCGGCTTAGGCACCCAGGTCTTTCTTATGGGGGTGGAAAACCTTTCCTTTATAGTTAAAAATCTCTTGTCCCACAGCAGACCAAAATCAACTCCTTGCTGTCTTATCCAGGAGGGAACCACCCCGAGGCAAAAAACCGTTACTGCTAATTTAGGAACAATAGTCCTAAAAGCAAAACAAGCCAAAATCCTGCCTCCGGCAATATTGGTGGTTGGCGAGGTAGTTTCTTTAAGAAAACAGCTTAACTGGTTGGAAAATAAGCCCCTGTTTGGTAAAAAGATTTTAATTACCCGGCCTAAAGGAGAAGACATCCGCTTTTCTCAAATTTTAGAAGAATACGGGGCTTCCTGCGTGGAACTCCCGGCAATAGCCATAAAACCACTTTCGGATTATTCTCAATTAGACGCGGCCATAAAAGATATTTCCGGATTTCAATGGCTAATATTTAGCAGTCGTAACGGGGTCAGGTTTTTCAAACAAAGACTGGATGTGATGGGTCAACAAACAGGGGAATTTATTTCTTTGTCATTCCCGCGAAAGCGGGAATCCAGACAACTGGATTTCCTGAATCAAAATCTAAATAGGCTAAAGAAGATTAAGATTGCCGCTATCGGGCCGCGGACTGCCTCGGCTTTAGAAAGCCTGGGCTTAAGAGTCCACCTTCAGCCGGATAAATTCTGCCAAGAAGGGATGTTAAAATCATTTGGAAGATTAAAGTTGAAAAGCCAAAACATATTGATAATCAACGCCTTAGAAGCCAGGGATGTCCTGGCGCGGGGGCTGGCAAAAATGGGAAACCGAGTTACTACTGCTCCTGTGTATCAAACGGACAACGCCTGCCTGCCGGCAAGGCAGGGACGATTGACGCTGGACGATAAAAAAAACTCTTTGAAAGATATTGATATAATCACCTTTACCAGTTCACTGGCGGCAAGGAATTTCTTGAAGACGCGCTTTAAAAACACCCTGATTGCCAGCATCGGCCCGATTACCTCGCGGGCAATAAGAACCGCGGGATTCAAGGTCAACATTGAGGCTACGGAATATACCCTGGAAGGCCTGGGCAAAGCTATTGTAAAATATTATAAAAACCGTTGAACAACGCAATATAGTTGCGCGTAGTTCCCTGCCTGCCGGCAGGCAGGCGCGTGACGTTCCGCATAGTTCCGCGACACTCCATGATTAACCTCACCAAACTCCTCTATAATGTTTCTTCATACGGCGACGAGCTGCGGTATAAGGAAAAAATAATCCCGGCGAAACGCCGGCCGATTGTAGTCTGGAATATGGGCCGGCGCTGTAACCTTGCCTGCATCCATTGCTATTCGGATTCAGCCAACAAAAACTATCCCGGTGAACTGACTACTCTTGAAGCCGAAAAGATGATCCGGGACTTGGCGGATTTCAAGGTTCCGGTCCTGCTTTTCTCCGGCGGAGAGCCGCTCTTAAGAAAAGATCTGTTTCATCTAAATAACTACGCCCGAAAACTAGGGTTAAGGACAGTGATTTCCACTAACGGCACCCTGATAAACCAAAAGACTGCCCTAAGAATTAAAGAAGGCGGATTTGATTATGTGGGGGTGAGCTTAGATGGGATAGGCCAAAACAACGATTATTTCCGGGGCAAAAAAGGGGCCTTTAAATCCGCCTTAGAGGGGATACGGAATTTAGTCCGGGCAAAACAAAAGGTCGGCCTAAGGTTCACCATTACCCGGCACAATTGGCACGACCTAAAAGATATCTTTAAATTAGTGGAAAGAGAAAATATTGACCGGGTCTGTTTTTATCACTTAGTGTATTCCGGCAGGGGCAGTTCAATGTCCAAAGACGACCTCGCCCATCAAGAAACCCGCCTCTGCGTTAATTCCATTTGTGATTGGCTAAAGTCTATGCATAAAAGAGGGATAAATAAAGAGGTGCTTACCGTGGATAACCACTGCGACGGGCCTTATCTTTACCTGAAAACAAAAAAGACCAGCCCTAAAAAAGCGCGAGATATCCTGCGGCTCTTGAGCCTTAACCCGGGTAATTCCTCAGGTATAGGTATTGCCAATATTGACGCTTTAGGTTTTGTCCACGCGGACCAGTTCTGGCGGGATTATTCCTTCGGTAACGTCCGTCAAAGGAGCTTCGGAGAAATTTGGACGGACACCGGCGATACGCTTATGAAAAGGCTTAAAAATAGAAAATCAAGCCTAAAGGGACGCTGTAGAAAATGCCGATTTTTAAATATCTGTAACGGAAATTTCCGGGTCAGGGCCGAAGCGGTTTATAAAGACCTCTGGAGAGAAGATCCCGCCTGTTATCTGACGGATGAGGAGATAGAATAACCTTGCGTTTACCGTTAACCGTGTGCCGTTTACCGTTATGGAAGAAAATTTAAAGTTTGATTTTGAGAAATTAGAAGTTTATCAACTTTCATTGGAATTCTTAGATTTTATATTTGAGGTATGTAAGAATACTTCTAGAGATTTGCAGCATTGTTTAGGTGATAACTTAAAAAGGGCGGGAGTTTCGATTTCAAATAATATCGCTGAAGGCAGTGGCAAAAAATCTGGCAAAGAGAAAGCAAGATATTACGGGACTTCTTTAGATTCAACTCGAGAATGCGTAAATATGTTTACCATCTTAGACAGACAAAGAGCAATCAGTAAAGAAAGCTATCTTAAAGCGAGAACTTATGGGAAAAGATTAACCAGTATGTTGTTTAGGTTAATTAACTCTGCTTAAAATAGTAAACGGTTAGCGGTCAACGGTAAACGAAACGTGTAATAGCTTAAATGGGGATGGTGCTGACTTTACTGAATTTAATGCCTACTTCGTTGGCGCCTTGAGGCTGATCCTTGCCCGCCGGCTTAATCCAGGCCACTTCTCCCAAGACATAAAAATGGCCGGAATTAGGCAAAATCTTAAATTTTCCGGATAACTGACTGCCCAACCGGACATTGCTTTCTGAAACAATCCGCATACCGCTGGGGCTTATATCTACCAACGTGCCTTCATGGGGCTTGCCTTCTTTACTTTCTAAAGATGCCTTTTCTTTGGCCTGGGTGCGTCTGAATTTACGTCTTTCCTGCATATTGTGCCTCCCTCTTCAATCTTTACGCCGGTCTTTCACGTAAATACTCTTACCCAGCGTTTTGGCATACTGCTTAAGCTCAGCCAGGGATTGAACTATTTCTCCGATGTGGGAAAATTTACGGATTTCGCTGGTAATCAACCCTATAGAAACGCTCATTATGGGAATCCGGCACAGGTCGCCGCTTCTATTTTTAGTGGTAATATAGCCGTTTAACCTGTCTTCCCGGTCATAGAAAGAAAGAATGGCCTGGTCAAAATCCCCGATTATTTTCTTGCAAATAGCTTCGGCGCAATCGGGCGTAGTAATAAAAATAAAATCATCCCCTCCGATATGGCCCAGGAAATCCGTCGCATTCCCTAATGTCCCCAAAGCATTGCTGATGATCAGGGCGATATGGGAAATAACCTGGTCTCCTTTTTCAAATCCATAGCGATCATTAAATTCCTTGAATTTACAGAGGTCCACGTATCCGGCGGCTAAGGGAGTTTTGGACTTGACCCTTTCTTCCAGTTCCCTTAATAGTGAAACATTTCCCGGTAATTTGGTTAAAGGATTAGCATCCAGGTCACGGGTCATGCGCACTAAAGAAGCCTTGACCCGGGTCAATATTTCGCCGGCCTCAACCGGCTTCTCGATATAATCGTCGGCTCCGGCATAAATGCCTTTTATCTTGGTCAGGGGGTCCTTAGTGCTCAGGAGCAGGATAATATTTATGTGGCGCAGGCGGAAATTTCCCCGAATGTTTTTACAAAAATCAATAGCGCGGGTATTCTGGTTATCAAAGTCAAGAATTATAAGATTAAAAGCTTCTTGGCCGAGAATTTCTAACGCCTGCTTATGTCCCGGGGCCGAGGTGACATTATAGCCTTCTCCTTTTAAGAGGGCGGATAGAAATTCGTTAATCTGCGCTTCTTCAACCAGAAGCAGTATATTTCCGTTGGATAAAAGTTCCATATTGTCTTTCTGCCGGAATAACTTTACCGGGTTTAATCGGCTCAAGCAGACAATTAATTGCCGCCTTTATTGGTCGGACTTTACTTTCTGGTAAATTCGGGCGTTGGAATCTATGTCCTTAAAAATCTCTTTGGCTTCGGCAAAGATTGTCTCAGCCTTGCCTTTAATTAAGTATCCGCCGATTTTCAAGGATTTGTAGAACTTCATCAGAATCTGCTCCTGGAGATCGCGGTTAAAATATATGAAAACATTCCGGCAGAAAACCACGTCGGTATCCTTGATATTATCATTTAAAATCAAATCCAAATACTGAAATTTAACCATACTTTTAATTTCATCATTCACCGCGTATCTTCCGCCGCCCAAAGAGGTAAAATAACGTTTAAGGTATTTCTCATTAACATTCTTCAGGCTGTCTTTATTGTATGCGGCTTCCTGGGCATCCCTTAAACATTTTTTGTCAATATCCGTGGCGTATATCTCAACCGTAAAATTAAACGGCTCGGCCCTCAAAAGTTCCTTGAGCGCGATGGCTATCGAGTAAGGCTCTTCGCCGCTGGAACAGCCCGCGGACCAAATCCGGAGAGACTTATCGTTCTTTTGCTTTTTTTGGCTAATCAGGTTCTCCAAAAGGTATTTTGCCGTTACCCAGACCTCGGAATCGCGAAAAAACTCCGTAACATTAATGCACAGGGTTTCCAGGAGCTTATCGTATTCCTCGGGATGATTCGGCAAAAACCTCATATACGCGGCATAAGACTCCTGAGCCGTAGCCCTGATCCTCACCGCCATCTTCCTCTTAATAACTCCCTGATGGTATTGCCGGAAATCCAGCCCCCGGTCCTCAAATATCTGGCGCAGGAGAAGCTGAAACGACTGCGCCCGGTCTTCCCTAACTTTATGCCGGGGATTTTTGCTGATCGCCTCTATGGCCTCTATGCACACCCGGGCAATAACTGCCTGATGCTCAACCTTTAACTGCTCGCTCAAAGCGTACATTTCACCCTGCTCGGTAGTTACATACTTCGCCGGAACTTTAGAAAGCATATAGGCCAGCATATCATTGCGGCAAGTGGGGCAAGTGCAGATATCATAACGCAAAATCAAGGAACTATTAAGAAAATCCCGGGCTAAATCTTCAACTACATTTTTAAGCTTGCTAATCATTGTGCGCGGCTTCTGATAAAGAATTTATTTCGCGGCGTGAAAGAGATTTTCCAATATTAATTAAATATAACATAAATAGCGAAATTTAAAAGCATTTTTATTTTTGTTTTGTAATGTGTCAGGGGTAATCTCCCCTCGCCCCTCTTTATGAAAGAGGGAACAAAAATTCCCCCTTTGGAAAAGGG
>JAUSCZ010000042.1 GCA_030674475.1 Candidatus Omnitrophota bacterium | reverse complement strand
ATGATGATCCTCGTAAGCTACTGCCGCCATTCCATCAAATTTATCATTAGCGTCAACTTCTATGATGTGAATCAGTTTATTCTCCAGCACACCCGTAAGGCTCGATATCTGATCTTTGCCTAAACTCCACTCAGAGCGTATAGTGTCAGCGGCCTTTTCAACCTCGTCCAATCTATTAATGTTAAACTTTCGAACCGGCACATTCAAGGTCGCGTTCGGGCAAACTAAATTCTGGACTTTTAATCGTTCTTCCAGCCGTTCTTTGACAAAGTTTTCAATACGTGATTGCTCTTTTTTCCGTAATGCTGATCTCTTTCTATAAGCAATGAATTCGATTCTGTACTTTGGCTCAGAGAGCAATTGAATGGTTTTTAGATTAAACGCGCCTGCGATTTTGGTTAATACGGGGGCTGAGGGCTGATCAAGACCTAACTCATACTTAGAGATGGCCTGTTTAGTAACAACGCCGCCAATCCGGGCCACCAATTCGTCCAGAGTCCATCCTCTAGACAACCTCAATTGTTTAATCTTTTGGGCTAACATGGTCATTTCCCTCATCAGTTGACAATATACCATATTTTATCACATTTGTCAACCGCTATCATTTTTTAGCACTATGCTTTCTGTTAGTGAGTATCAAAATCATTATACTTTGCCTTGGACACGTATGCCGCGTAAATTTCTAACAACGCTTGTCCAACCGGTTCTTTTTCTTCAACAAACCGAACATCCATTCTCTTGATGCGCTCTCTTGCGTCATCAAATGCTTTCCTAAAAGTAGTATCATTCTTTAATAGGTCATTTCGGGATCCCAATGGCCGATACGACGCGCTTAGCCGTTCAGTAGCATGCCGTGCCAAAAGAAAAGCAAATGTCGCCATATTATGAGAAGGCCGCGTATGATTACGGAGTCGCCTCTTAAGATTATTTGTCCGGCCAACATAGAGCGGCTTATCATTTTCAGAAAACAGATATATTCCTGATCCATGCTCATATTTCTTAGGAACTGTATTCCACGTAAACGGCAACGATTCTCTGAGATGATCGTATTTTCTGTCAACTTCGGACATGATCTGATTAAACTTATTTTTCATATATCTACTTTATCTTCGGGGATATCTTACAATTAATTGCGCTTCTTGAGCTTCACGATCAGCGACGTGCGATTTATGTCGGAGAAATCCGCATTGCTCATTTATTTATATCAATCCATGGATAGAGAAATATTTCCTTCCAATCATATTGCCACGTCGGCAAAACCAACGTCAGGCATGTTGCACGAAATATCAAAGAGTATTTCTTCAGCAACTCCTCAAGATAATCGATACACTCATCAATATCTTTAAATGTCGGCGGATTTTTCAGCGCTCTTTTGTCAAAAATAACTAAGGGGTCAGCCCTCGAATTTAGAAATAAGAGAATTGACCTCTTCTTCTAGCACCTCATCATTTACCATAGTACGTTCGATATCTAAAGCTACCTTGCTCACTGCGGAGAAATTCATTTTAAAAACGGCTTGTTTTCCTGTCCGCAAAGTTGAAGCTTCTTCTCTCTGGTAAGGCTTTTAATACGGGCTTCCCGTTTTTGGGCTTTGGATTGGGTGGGGAGTTCTTCAGAATGGATGAGTTTTACCGGCCAGCGGAATCTCGTATATCGGCAGCCATTGCCTTTATTGTGGTCGGTTATTCGGCGAGGAAGGTTGTTGGTGACTCCGGTATAGAGCGTCTTGTCGCGGCACTCGATTATGTAGACATGCCAGGGCATTTTTTAGCTACTTAGGTATTCTTTCGCGAAGGCTCTTCGCTTCGCTCAGAGCCACTTTTCTTCATCTCTGATGAAGAAAAGTGGGGTGGGTAACGGGATTTGAACCCGCGACAACTTGAGCCACAGTCAAGCGCTCTACCGAGCTGAGCTATACCCACCATATTGTTAAATATTAAAATTAAAACGGTAAAAGACTTATTCTTTCTTAAATATTTTTTTCAGGCTCTTGCCCAGCTCTTCGATCTCGCTCACCGCGCCTTTTACCTTGTCCACCACATTCTCCGGCGATTGAGTTATTATGTTCTCAACCGCGGTCTGAGCGATTATGCCTTTAAGGTTCAGCATATCAAAGCGAGGATTATCCAGCTTGGTGTGTATGGGAAAATCAAAGGTTATTTTTCCCTCGGTATCGGAGAAGAAATTGACAATGTCGGAAAATAATTCCTGTCTATCGGACTGGCCTTGCGGCTGTTGGGTCTGTTTCAGGATTTCACCATGGCATTTGATAGTCAAATCGTTATTTTTGGCTTTTAAATCCGCGGTTAAATTAAGCCTGGTTGAAAGTATTTTTTTAACCGGAAATGTATCCTGAAAATAGGGAGCCAGGGCGGCGATATCTATTTCGGATAACTCCAGCTTCCCATCCATATTTTTCGGCCCAAAGTCTATCCAACCGGAGGCCTTTAAGCCGCCTCCACTGCTATTATCCGCGCTTCTTAAGACCGCGGATAAATTAAAATTGGTATATAAGGAAGTGGGAGGAAAAACAATCTTGGCGATATCTATGTGTATGCTATCCACATTCACCTTATAGCCTTCAGGGCTGAGCTTTTTATCAATAAAAGTAAATTTGCCCTCAACTACCTTTAATCCGGCTAAAAGAAGCGGCGGCTGTTTACCTTTGGCTTCCAGGACAGGAAGATTAATTTTTCCTTCAGCATCCTTCACCAGGGTTATTTCGGGTTTTATTATCTTCAACTCATTTAGGACAATTTTTCCGGCCAGGAAACCCAGTAGGCTGGGTGAAAGAGATATTGAATCCGCCTTAAATAAATTTCCCACTTCCAGTCCGCGGATAGATACGGAAAGCGGCAGGCTAAAGCTTATCCTTTCCAGATTCGCCTTAAGTTTAAGATTCTGCTCAATCTGGCCAACCACAATCGCCTTGCCGAAAATTATAAAGATGATATTGGCGGCCAGAAAAATAAAAAACAATATTCCGGCCAACCAGGCTATTATTTTAAGAATTGTTTTTCTTTTCACTTGAAAATCTCCTCTTAAGTGCGATAAATCGCACCGCTACGCGACACGAATGATCCAAGCTCTATTCTCATCCTCATTGGTGCCCCACCTCTGGCGGGGCATAACTGTTTCATAGTTTTATACCTGTTTTTACGCGCGCCCGGGCCGGATCGAACGGCCAACAACCGGCTTAGAAGGCAGGTGCTCTATCCAATTGAGCTACGGGCGCAATTTGGTTCACAATGTATTAAGTTGGTCGGGGCGACAGGATTTGAACCTGTGGCCTCTTGCTCCCAAAGCAAGCGCTCTAGCCAAGCTAAGCTACGCCCCGTTACAAATTTCTATGTGTAAGATTATCTTTTTAACGATACTAATGATACAGAAGATTATTAACGGGGCACACCCAATTACAAATCTCCCTATCCTGCTCTAAAGCCTTTTAATTATAGCACTCAAATTAACTTTTGGCAAATAGCTAATTTAGGTATATAATCATAAATATGAAAAAAGGGACTTTTAAGAAAATAGCTATTGCCTTCCTCCTACTGTTGATTCTTATCTCTGGCGGAATAATCTACCTGAATAAAGTCGTCCTGCCGGTAAAAATCAAAGCCCTGATTATTGAAGCTGTGGAAAAACAGACCGGGAAAAGAGCCAGCTTAGAGTCGGTGCGCTTTAACCTGTTCAAGGGATTGGTTTTAAGCGAGCTGAATTTATATGACGGACAAAAAAAGCTTATCGGGGCAAAAGAGGCCTCCTGCAGTTTTCTTATCCTGCCGATTCTAAAAGAGAAAAAAATTATTATCCCCTATATCAAAATACAATCTCCCTATATATTTATCTCCCGCGAAGCCGACAACAGCATAAATTTAATGAAATTAATACCGGCTCAGGAGAAAACAGAAAGTAAAGACTCACCCTTTGGCCTGATAATTTCAGGAATAAATATTTTAGACGCGAATGTTGATTTTGAAGATAACAGCTTCTCCCCTTCTTTTACCAAGAGTATGGAAGGCCTCAATCTATCCGCGCGCCTGAATCTGCCGGCTGGGGTAAAATTTAAGCTTAACGCCAGGCTCAAAACTAATCCTACGGCCGAATTAAACGCGGAGGGAGAATTCCGGCTGATCAACAAAGAATTGACGGCTAAAATCAATCTGAAAAATCTTCCGCCAGGAGAATTCGCTTCTTACTATCGCGGCCTGGAGCTGTCAATAAATCAAGGCACAGTGGATGCCTCTGTTAACCTTACATTTAAAGATAACCGCCTGAGCGCTGACTCCAAAATCCAGTGTAATAAAATAACAGCAGTAAAAGATAAACTAACCGTCCAGCTAAATTCCGCGATAAGCGCCGGGATTAACTATGATCTGAAAGACCAACAGCTCGCGTATTCCGGAAGCGCGGATATTATTGAGACTCATATATCGGGAATTGAGGCTATCGGTGAAATAAGCGGCATCAGCGCGAAGATAAATTTTAATAACCAGGGACTGAGTTCCGATAAAATTATTGCCAACTACTTTGGCCTAAACGTAACCGCTAAAGCCAGGCTATCAGACTTCAATAATCCGATAGTCTATCTGGAAGTAAAATCCGAAGCAGACTTAAAATCAGCCCAGAATATACTCTCCCAAAAATTCAAGCTTTCCCTGCCTGTAGAGCTATCCGGTAAAGGACAGCTCTGGGTGAAATTAGAAACTCCTCTGCCGCCTAAAGAGATGTCCGGGCTTAGCGGCTCCCTGGAATTGGTTTCAGCAGAAGCCACATATAATGAGTTTGGTGTAATCTTAAAGAATATCAACGGACCCCTGGAATTCAATCTTAATCAGCTTACCTGGGCGGATATAAACTTTAACTGGCTGGACTCATCCTATAAAGCCGAAGGCTCACTCTCAAATTTTAAAGATCCCTCGCTTAGCCTGAAGCTCTCATCTTCTCAGCTTAACCTAAGCCAGATTCAAAAAGCAATTTCGGAAAGATTTAAATTAAAAGTCCCGGTTAATATAGAGGGGTCCGGGAAATTAGCTCTAAACCTTAAAACCAAGCTACCGGCGCGGGAAATCCCCCAGATAGACGGCTCATTAGATATTGCCTCTGCCGATATTAAAATAACTGAACTCAATCAAAGCCTTACAGGCGTCAGAGGACATCTGGAATGGACGCAAAACACCCTCAATTGGTCAGAGGTGAATTTCAACTATCTGGATACCGCTTATACCAGCGAAGGCCGGATGAAAAACTTCCTCTCCCCCTTGATTAACCTGGAGCTTTCCTCTGCCGAACTCAAGCTGAAATCTAATATTTTGCTTAACCATAAGCTAATCAAAATATCCGCTTTAGAGGGAAAATATCTTAATTCCAATATCTCCTTATCCGGCACTATTGACACCTCTCAAAGCCAGGCCATCTCTACCGATATAAACGCTGACCTGGAACTTGACTTAAAAGACCTGGAAAAACCGCTGGCTAAATTTAAAGACCAACTGGAGAAAATCAAACCCAGCGGTATAGTCAAGGCCAAGCTAAACTTAAACGGCAATATCAATGACCTTAAATCCGCTCAAGGAAATCTACGGTTAGAAAGCTCATCATTATCCCTCTACGGGCTCAAGCCGGAGGAATTCCTCTTAGACTATCACCAGGCTAACCGCTTAGCTGATATACCGTTAGCCAGAATTTCTTTATACGACGGCAGTATAGACGCCAACGCCAAGGTGAATTTAGACAGCCCAAGCCTGCCCTTTAAGCTGGAGTTAGGCGTCCAGGGAATCAAAATTGAAAAACTGAAACAGGACACCCCCTTAAAAACCCAGGACCTTTCCGGCACCCTGGAGGCAATCACCAAGCTTAACGGCCTACTGACTGACTTTTCTAAATTAAGCGGCTCCGGCAAGATCCTGATTAAAGACGGAAGGCTTTGGCAGTTAAACTTCTTTAAAGGTATAGGCGAGATACTCTTTACCAAAGATTTTGCCAATGTGGTTTTTAATGAGGGCTACTGCGAATTCTTCATCAAAGACCAATTTTTGTTTACCGATAATCTTAGGCTAAAAAGTAATATCGTGGATTTGGAAGGCAAGGGCAAGGTCGGATTTGACGGGACGCTGGACGCCGCGATCAACGCCCAGGTAAGCGAAGGCCTGACCCCGGAAACCGGAACTCTGAAAGATTTTACCACCGCCTTAATCGGCCAGGCGGGAAGATTCGGGGTAATCAAGTTAAGCGGAACAATCCAGGAACCTAAATACAAATTTCAAGCGGCAGTTACCGATGTAATGAAGGGACTTAAGGATTTTGTGATTGGAAATATTTTCGGACAATAGGCCTGATCTTCTTTAAGGCTTTATAGCGATGGCTAAGCTTGTGCTTAATCAACGGGCCCAGTTGGCCAAAGGTCTTCTTGTATTGAGGCATCAAAAATAAAGGATCATAGCCGAATCCGTGGGTCCCTTTCATCTTTAGGGCAATCAAACCGCCGCAGACGCCTCCCACCACCCCAATCAAACCGTTCTTATCCGCCAAGGCCACGGCGCATACATAACGGGCCGAGCGCTTCCTAAGGGGAACTTTCTTAAGCAGGCGCAGAACCTTCTGGTTATTTTTCTCGTCGCTCTTTCCCTGGCCGGAGAATCTGGAGGAATAGATTCCCGGGGCCCCCATCAGCGCGTCAATGCACAACCCGGAATCTTCACCCAGGGTCAGCTTCTTAGTGAATCTGGCTATCTTTACCGCCTTTTTGGCGGCATTCTCCGGAAAACTCTTTCCATCCTCGTTAACATAAGGGGCATCGGAGACATCCTCAAGGCTCAAGAATTTAATTTTGAGGCCCCGCATAATTTCTCTTATTTCCTCTAACTTCTTTTGATTGCGGGTAGCCACTATTATTTCTCTCATGTTTCGGGATACCGGTTTCTTCCGCCGCAGGCGGATCCGCCTTCGGCGGAGGTTACTCATAGTTCAGTATATCCTTATAAATATTTCTCTGGATATCCACCAATTCCTCAATTCCATTTTTGGCTAAATGTAACATTTTATCCATATCTTCTTTACTAAAGCTCTCCTTTTCCGCCGTGGCCTGCACCTCAACAAATTTCCCCTCCCCGGTCATTACCACATTCATATCCACCTGGGCTTTAGAGTCTTCGGTGTAAGCCAAATCCAGGATAAATTGATTCTGATATATGCCCACCGAGGTAGCGGCAATATAATCCTTAATCGGAATATCCAGGATACTGCCTTCTTTCTTCATCCGGATAAGACAATCCGCCAAGGCAATAAATCCCCCGGTGATAGCGGCGGTGCGGGTTCCGCCGTCGGCCTGGATGACATCGCAGTCTATCTTAATCGTGCGCTCGCCAATCTTCTTTACTTCAAAAATAGACCTTAACGAGCGGCCGATAAGCCTCTGAATCTCAAAGGTCCTTCCGGAAACCTTCTCGCGCTCCCGGTTAATCCGGGTATGGGTGGAGCGGGGCAGCATTCCGTATTCGGCGGTAATCCAGCCGGTGCCGCTTCCCCTTAAAAACGGGGGAACGGTCTCCTCGCAAGAGGCGGTGCAGATAACCTTGGTATGGCCCAGTTCAATCAGGCAGGAACCTTCCGCGTGTTTAATATAATTACGGCTAATAGTAACTTTTCTTAACTGTTCATTATTTCTTCCATCTGGTCTGGGCATTCTAATCCTTTTTCTTTAACCTGTTCATAAATACTGTTGCCTTGAGAATCAACAGCCACAATAAGAGGAAAATCCTTTACCTCTAATTCATATATCGCCTCCGGGCCCAGGTCAGCATAAGCCACCAGGGTTTTTTTCTTAATCTGCCGGGCGAGCAAGGCCCCGCACCCGGAATAGGTAACGAAATACACCGCTTGATATTTCCGGATAGCCGCGATCACCTCCGGGGAGCGGTTTCCTTTGCCAATCATAGCGCTTAAGCCTAATTTTAATAATGGCAGAGTAAAACTGTCCATTCTTGAGCTGGTAGTCGGACCGCAGGAACCGATGATTTTACCTTTAGGGGTTTCAGTCGGGCCGCAGTAGTAAATAATACTGCCTTTTAAATCAATGGGTAGTTTCCGGCCGGAATGTATCGCCTCAACCAGCCTTTGGTGAGCCTGGTCTCTGGCGGTATACAATTTTCCGCTATAGGAAATCTCTTCCCCAGCCTTTAGTGCTCTGTTACCTAAATTATTATGCTGAACACAGAGCACTTCCGCTAGGGGGGCAAGCCCCCCTTCGGCGCTCACTTTGTTCGCTGAGCACCCCCCAAGCGCGGGGGACGGTCTCCCCCGCACCCCCTTAATGCACTGCATTAAGTGTCTCATATTATTTTTACCGCCGACCTTAAGGCATGACAACTGATATTTATTGCCACCGGCAGGCCCGCGATATGCGTGGGATAGCTAAGAATATTTACCCCTAAACAGGTAGTCTTTCCACCTAAACCCATCGGCCCGATGTTTAAGCGGTTTATATCTTTCATTAGCTCTTTTTCCAGCCTATGAACCGCGGGCGGTGAACTGTGAACTATATTTTTTAACAATGCTTTTTTAGCCAGGAATGCCGCGTAATCCTGAGTCCCTCCGATTCCTATACCCAGCACAAACGGCGGACAGGCATCCGGCCCGGCCTTTTCAACTGCCTCCAAAATAAACCTTTTTATCTCCTCAATGGAGGCCGTGGGTTTAAACATCCGAATTTGGGATTTATTCTCACAACCAAAACCTTTAGGCAAAAGGGAAAGCCTGATTTTATCCCCTTTAACGATTTCCGTATGGATAATTGCCGGAATGAAACCGGAGACGCCCCGAGAAAGAGGGTCTTTGACTATTGAGCGGCGCAGGTTCCCTTGAGCATAACCCAGCTGGAGGCCTTGGCTTATCGCCCCCCGCAAAGAACCGCCGGTTATACGCGTATCCTGGCCAATCTCCCCAAAAACAACCGGCAATCCCGTATCCTGACAAATGGCCAACTTTTCTTTTTTGGCGATTTCGGCATTATTAATTATGGCCTTAAGGATTTTCCTGGCCCGCTGATCCGTCTCCTTAGCCAAGGCCATCCTTAAGGCATCCTTCACATCCTTACGCAAAACAAAATTCGCTCTTTGGGCCAAATCCGCGGCCGCGTCCCTGGCCTTATCTGCTTTTATCTCACGCACTTTTTGGCCTCAACCATTCCGCTTGCACACTGGTGGTTATCCCTCCTCGGGGATTAAATACGCCGCTGATTTTCACCCAGCGCGGCAGGCAGGCTTTCACAAAATCATCCAATATCCGATTCACCAAATGCTCATGAAAAATCCCCACCTCCCGGTAAAACAACAGGTATAGTTTAAAAGACTTAAGTTCAACGCAATGTTCCGCCGGAGAATACTCGATTCTTATATCCGCGAAATCCGGCAGTCCGGTCTTGGGGCAAATGCAGGTAAATTCCGGAGTATCCAGGGTTATCGCGTATTCTTTATCCGGATACTGGTTCTTCCAGACCTCAATCCGGGGAGTTTTCAGTCCGCGGACATTCTTTTGTAGTCCTTCATATAACGAACGCGGCTTTCGGCTTTCGGTTTTCGGCTTTCGTTTCATCTTACTCCTATCAGCTTATGTAATTGAGGGATTACGCAGGAGGGGATTAAATAATCAGCGCATAATTTTTTAAATAAGGCTAACTTTTCATCCAATCTTTCCCCGCTCTCCCGGCTATTGGGCTGAATTACCAGCGCGCCGTGATAATCCAGGCTTTTAAACAAATCCAGCATTTTAAGAAAATCCTCAACCGAGGTGTGGACGCCAACCACTGCTTTAACAAAAACATCTTTTGCCTTGGCGATATTCAGAAAATCATAATGCTGTTTCCAGCAATCATCCGCGAATCCGGATGAGCTGGGCAGTTTGATGTCCATCGCTACTATATCTACGGCATCAATGACCTCGCTTAAGGCCGCGGGAATAGTTCCGTTAGTCTCTAAATAAGTTTGATAACCCCTCTCCTTAACCAGCCGGAGAGACTCCTTCAAAAAATCCTTTTGTCCAAGCGGCTCTCCTCCGGTAAAAGAAACACAGGAAAAATCCGGGCCGTAAGACTGTATCTTTTTTAAGAGGCTCTCAGAATCATATTCCTGAAAACTCTCAAACTCAGTATCGCAGTATCCGCACGCGAGGTTACAGCCAGAAAAACGCACAAACACCTGCTTATGGCCGAAATATATCCCTTCGCCTTGAATGCTGGAAAATATCTCGTTAATTCTTCCGGTCATATTAACCTGTTGTTAACAATGGATCGCGGTATCCTGCCTCTTGAAAACCTTTGGCCCTGAATAAACAGCTGTCACACCTTCCGCAAGGGAACTTCCCTCCTTGATAGCAGGACCTAGTCAGCTCATAAGGAACTTTCAAACGCGTTCCCAATTTTATTATCCCGGCTTTAGTCATCTTTATTAGGGGAGTGAAAATACTAAACCCCCGCCCTTCCACTCCGGCCTTAGTCCCTAAATTAACCGCTCTTCTAAAGGCCCGGTAAAACTCCGGACGGCAATCAGGATAACCGCTGTAATCTATGGTATTGGCTCCAATAAAAATACTGGATGCTTTTATAGCCTCCGCGTAAGATAACGCGAAGCTCAAGAAAATAATATTCCTCGCCGGCACATAGGTTGAAGGAATCGCGGTTGATAGTTGATAGTTGATAGCTGATAACTGACTCCTTTTATCTAAAAGACTTGAGCCTTTCCAGGGTAAGGATATTTTTATTACCTGCCCGGCGCATCCGGCGCGTTGAGCTATCTTTTTGGCTGAAGCGATTTCCTTTTTATGACGCTGGCCGTAGTCAAAGATAAGGCAATAACACTGAAAACCTTTGGCTTTGGCAAAATAAAGGGTAGTGGCTGAATCCAGGCCGCCGGATAAAAGCACAACCGCTTTTTCACTCATTTAGAATACGTTGCCGAACAATTATCCGACTCCCAGACCGTAACCTCACTAAGACAGACGCGGCCTTTTTTCAATTGACTATCTAACTTATCAAAGAGATAGCGGGCGATGTTTTCCGAGGTAGGATTATTTTTCTTAAAATAGGTAATCTGATTAAGATGTTTGTGATCCAATTCCTCCAGTGTTTCCTTAAGGATATCCTTAATCGCGTGGAAATCCATGGCTAAGCCGTTGGAATCGGTCTTTTTAGCCGAGATAACCGCCTCAACCTTCCAATTATGCCCGTGCAATTCTTCGCATTTTCCCTTATAATTACGCAGATTATGCGCCGCGCTAAATTCCGCTTTTACTGATAATTTATACATTTTTCACCTGATTATTTCAAAACGATTCGGCCTTAATCACATTCTTTATGGGATGGCCTAAGAATCTCCGGGCCAGGCCGCTGAACCAGGCCGGGCCGTCCGAGACATAGAATGACCGCGCGGGCTTGTGATTAGCCTCCAGCAATCCTTCAGTAGAAAGTATCTGCTTAACTTCAGTGGCCACCTGCTTGGCGGAATCTATCAGGGTAACCCCGGGGCCCATAACCTTTTTAATTACCGATCTTAACAGAGGATAATGGGTACAGCCCAAAATCAAGGTATCCACCCCGGACTTTTTCATCGGCTCCAAATACACCCCAGCTACTTCCAAAACCGCCCTCTGATTAAGCCAACCTTCTTCCACAAAAGGCACAAACAAAGGACAGGCGCCAGAGGTAACCTTAATCCGAGTGTCCATGGCCTTGATTTCTCTTTCGTAGGCTCCGCTGGCAATGGTGGCCTTGGTCCCAATTACCCCAATGCGCTTATTTTTGGTGGCATAAACCGCCTCCCGCGCTCCGGGAGAGATAACCCCCACCATCGGCACCCGAAAATGCCCCCGGATTACCGGTAAAGCAATACTGGAAACAGTATTACAGGCAATACAGATTAATTTAACCTCCTGCTTGAGCAGAAATAAAATATTCTCAATGGAAAACCGGATAACTGTTTCCTTAGATTTGATTCCGTAAGGAACCCTGGCGGTATCCCCAAAATAAATTATACTCTCTCCGGGAAGCTGACGAATAAGCTCCCTAACCACGGTCAACCCCCCCACCCCGGAATCAAAAACCCCGACCCCTCCCCGCCTCCCCTTGGTAAGGGGAGGATTTCTTATCGCCCTGGACACTTTTTAAGCTCCTTTTCTCTTAACCCTTCCTGCACCTACGAGGCGCAGGAAGGGTTAACTCTATCAATATTGAGCGCTGGCTAATTCGTATTGCCGGCTGTAATGGATTATTCCGTCAGAGATGGCTTCGGCAATCTGCTGGCGGTAGAAATTATTCCTTAAATATTTTTCCTCTTTAGGGTTAGATAAGAAACCGGTTTCAATCAAAACCGCGGGAATCTGAGCGCCTTTTAAGACATAAAACGGCGCGCCTTTTACCCCCAAAATCTTTAAACCCATATTCCTCTCGGCCGACTCGCAGATATTCTGAGCCAGGCGGATAGATTCCAGGCGGCTGAAAGTATACACCATATCCCAAAGCGTGGTTTTAAGATCCAGGGAACTGCCGTAAAAAGAACTGCTGTCTATATTCAAATCCGCGCTCTTAGCCGAAAAAAGGGCCCGGGAGTAATCATTCACTTTCTCGGTTATATAATAAACCTCAAAGCCGTTTAATTTACCCGAAGCGGCGGAATTGGAGTGGACGCTGATGAATAAATCCGCACTTGAGCGGTTGGCGATATCCGCCCTCCCCTGGAGGCTGATAAATTTATCCGTGGAACGGGTCATCACCACTTCAATCTCCTGGGCTTTTAAAAACTGGGCTAAACGCCGGGCGATATCTAAGTTCACATCCTTTTCCCTTAAGCCGGTTTTTCCTATAGCCCCGGGGTCGTGGCCGCCGTGGCCGGCATCAATCACTACCTTTTTTATCCGTTTTTCCAGGATATATTTCGGCTTTTCTTCGGGAACGGCCTCCAAATAAAATTTATCAATCACCTTTTCTTTAAACTTTAGAGGCACCGCGGTAAAGCCGTTATGGGTAATCACCGGATACTCAATATCCAAAGGCAAGCCATTAACCAGAACTACTGAGGCGTCCAGCAAAAGCCTGGCTTCCACATTCGCCTTTCTTAAAGTAACCTGTCTGCCGATATAATCATACTCCCACAAGATATTAAAATGCCGGCAAAGACTTATAAGCGGGAGATAAACGGTATTATTGACGGAAAAGCTTTCTACCGGAAGCCCTGTTTTTTGAATACGGCCGGTGGTGGCACAGCCAATTAACATAGCTGAAAGCAGAAAGCTGAAAGCAGAAAGCTGAAAAAGATTATTTTTCCTGAATGAAATCATCATTGCTCAAGCCTCAGCTCGATGTCTTTATTTCCGTCATTTAAAATAACCCTATCCTGTTGTATGTCAACCACTCTGTTTCCGTTCACCTCGTCTCCGATATGCAGAAGCTGGTTATTAATGAGGGCGTAGCTGTCTTTCTCATCGTAGACAATCCCGCCCAGCGCTAACGCGGAAGAATTAACAGCGGGCGCCTGGGTAATCACAAAGGGATCCCTGCCCCAATCTTTATAACCGGCGCGTTTTTTTTGCTTTATCTTTTGTCCCGAAGAAGAGGCTTCAATATCTCCGGAAGGCGCGCTGTCTTTCTTCTTAGAAAAAGACTTCAAGCCGTTATACCAGACAAAAACCGCTATCAGCGCCAAAACCGCTAATATGGCTTTTTTCTGATCAAATTTCGGCATTGATTTATTCATTGCTAAGATAAATGGTAAGGGTAACCAAACCGGCTATTTTGGGCAAGGGCATATCAGTGCTCCTTATTTGAAAGTTATCTACCGTAATAAGCGCGCCCTCAAATTCCCTTAGAAAACTTAAAAATAAACCTATCTGTTTAAACTCACCCTCCACCTCCAGATACACCGGCAAAAGCGAATAGCCGTCTTTTATATTCTTTTCTTTGCGGGTTATGGATTTTAACTCCAAAGAGTGAGACTGGCACTGTTTGGTTATAGTATCAACAACTAAAGAAGCATCCTCTTCCTTAATCAGCCTTTTATTTACTTTCAGCTCCTTAATTATCCGCAGATTCTCATTGACCGATTTAAGCTGAATTTTTAACCCATCCAGCTCTTTCGCCTTTCTGCTTATCTTTGCGGCTAAAGAAAAATAAAAAGAGAAAATAAATAAAAAGAGGATTCCAGGCAGAACAAAAATTATCTTTTTCCTCTCCCGAAATATTTTTATCAGCTCTGTCATTAGTTACTCAAACTGCATTTGAACTTCAAATTCTTTTTGGCCCGCGGCCCGCGCCGCCGCGGAAAACTTAATATTCCTGAATATGCCCGCTTCCAGCTTACGGATAAAACCGGAAAAGGCATCCTGCTGGTCTCTGCCTGAGGCAATCACTCCCTTGAGGGTTACACTGCCGCCTTGCGCGCTCATCTGGGTGAGGTATATTTCATCCGGGATACCATTGCCGATTTCCTTAAAAACATCTTCCCAGTAAGGCTCAACCGACAAAACATCATTTATTAAATTCCGCTCTTTGGCCTCGCCAAAACGGGTATTTAAAAAAGACAACTCTGATTTCACCGCGTTTATTTTTTTGTCTAAATTAGCCACGCTTAGGCGCAGTCCCACAAAAGTAAGAACCAAAATAGTTATCGCCGCGCTTAACCCGGCCTTTAAAGCCGCCCTCTCCATAAGGCGCTTCAGATCCTCCCTTATCTCAAAGGGAAGAAAATTTATTCCCTCGGCTTTATTTATTCCCGCGCCTACAGCCATAGCCATACGGCTGATTTCAGGATGATCGTTTAATTCTTTACTTGCCTTGATTCCTTCCCAGGAATTATAGACCTCAACCTCTATGGCTAACTCCTTAGCCAGGAATTTATCCAAACCCTTCAACATCGCGCTTCCGCCAAAAAGTATCAGCCTGTCTACTTTAATCCCTCCGGTTTCTTCACGGTAAAAATCAAAGGAGCGGCCGATTTCCGTGGCCAGCTTCTCTAAAGAGGCCATCAATAAAGAATGAAGCTGGGCGTGAGAAATCTTATTCTCAACCAGCTCGGAATTGATTTCCCGGGGGATTCCGTATTCCTTTTTTATCCTTTCCGCCTCTAAATAAGAAAGCTCTATTTTGCCTGAAGCCGTAGAGAGAGCGCTGGTCAAGGCCCGGGTAAAGTCATCGCCGGATATGGGAATCTCGCGGTTAAAATAAAGTTTGTGAGCCCGAATGATTATCAAATTAGATAAGCTCTTTCCTATATCTATTGCCGCGACACTTAAGTTTTCTTTAAATTTTTTAAACTTAAGCAGATTGAACATTGCTAAAGCCGAGTTGATAATTACCCGCGGTTTTAGGTTCAGCTCATTAAACAGACGCACACGTTCCGCTATGGCTTTATGAGGACACACCCCCACCAGTATTTCTTTTTTCTTAACCCCATTCTCAACAAGATCCCCGATGACTTCAAAATCAACCAGCGAATCCTCGATAGGAAAAGGGAAATAATTCTTAGCTTCCAAAGATACCGCCTCTTTTAGTTCATTATCCGGCATCATCGGCACAATCGCCCTTTTAAGCATGGAATAAGGCGAATCCAGCAAAGCAACTACTTTGGAGTTTTTCGCCTCTGGGCCCGAAAACAGTTCTTTAAGGATACGCGCCGGCTCTTTATTCTTTTCTATGTCAATACTTTTGACTTTAATTAAAGAGAAAACGCCTTCTTCTTGCTTAAACTGGGCTAATTTTATAGAACTGGCGCCGATATCCAAGCCGATACTATATTTTTCCTTAGAAAAAAATCCGTTTGGTATCAGGCTTTCTATATTCATCTTGGTTAGGTCGTTTAAGTAGCGGGGACTATCTCATTCCAGTCTTTTTGAAATACCACTACCAGGTCGGCTCCGGGAGAATAGGTAAAGGCCGGCGGCATAGGCGCGAAAATATTATCATTATAATTAATGGTAATGCCGCTTCCATTGCCCATCGAAAAATTACCTCCCGCCAATATTGTGCCGTTAATAGTAGAATTTTTCACATCGTCAAAGGTGATATTATTTTGCGCCAGAATCAATCCATTTATGGTGCTATTCTGTAAGCCAATCCTTTGGCCGGGGGCACCGGTGCCACTGGTGCTCATATTATTCTTGGCGGCCAGCGCCGGATAATTAGTAAGCAGACTGGGGGTTATCTGAACATTATCCGCCTTATCGACAAATTGAATACTGCTATCCGAAAAGATAGAGCCATTTATTATGGCATTATTTCCTATAGTAACCCCTGTAGTCACATACCATACTCCGCTGTAGGTGCCGTTTTGAAAGGTATAACTGCCGGTGATAAGCTGGCCGGAAGCAGCAGCCAGATTCTTATAGTAATCAAAATCTAAGGTGGGATTAATCATGGGAAAATTTTCGGAAAGAGTTCCGTTGATAGTCATACCCGCGTAATTTGTTATATGCACATGACAACTTATATTACCATTTATTACTCCGGTTGAGCCGTTAAAATCAACCGTGCTGCCGTCAGCATGAATACTGCGCACTAAAACCGAAGAGGTAAAGGCCGCGCTGGCCCTGATCTGCCGGCTCATCGCGTTAACCGTGCCCAGAGAGGTAAAAGTATAAATACTTCCGCTTTTAACGGCGCTTACGGAATACGCGCCGTTGCCCAGAGAACCGGTAATAGTAGTGGGACTGCTTTGATAATTAGTGTCATTTTTTAAGGTATATAAAGCCTTTTGTAATCCCGCCTCAGCCAGCCAGAGGGCCTGACTATCGGACATATCGTATCCTGAACCTTTCAGCCGCAGGGAACTCATATATAAGAATGCCATCACCACCGTAGTTAAGGTGGTCATTATTATGAAGGTAAGTAATAATGCTGTTCCTTTCTTCGCGGACGAGCGAGAGGGGATAGCGGATAGCTTGATCATAGGTTTCTCGGCCTAACTTGCGTCCTTGACCTTATGGTCTCATCGCCTCTTTTTATACTCAAATCCAGAGTAATTAAATTAGCGCTTATTGATAAATCTGAGATCGCCGGAGGCAATGCTTCAGTAATTATAATTGGGCCTGAGCCATAGGTGAAGGTTCCACTTATGCCTCCGGAAAGGGCGGCTTTTCTTAACTGATACGAACTTTGGTTAAAACTTGGAGGATAGGAGTCATTGGCATTATAAAAATAATAAATATAATAGGCGCTTTGGTCCTGGGTAAATCTTAGCTCGTCATTATTTATAGACTGAACCTGTCTGGCCTTTCTTAAATCCCGGACCATCTCCTCAATCCCCCGATCTAAAACTATATCAATGCCTGACCTGGTTTCTTGGCTGGACCAGCTTAAAAGCACCGCGCGAAAAACAAAGGCGCTCACCCCCACTAAAACCACCAGCATTAAAATCGTAATAATAAGTTCTATGAGCGTGAATCCTTTACGCACTTTTTTCAACTCTCTACTTTCCTTCCCTCGGCCTTCAACTGCTGATAGCCTTTAATAATTCGCTACCAGCGTGGTCAAGGTAATATTGGTTGAGCCTCCCTTAACATTCCAAGCTACGGTTACGTCTACCAGCATAGGGTTTTGGCCTTCACCTACATTAACCGCTGTATTAAAATTGGAAAAGTTAGAATCCGCCACGGGGCCGCTATCGGTGAGGCTGGCGAAGGGAGTATTTTTTATTTCCTCCATTTTCGCCTGGGCAATGTTTAAGGCTAAATCAACATTTTCAATATCGCCAGTAGCGGACATACCCGCGCTGAAGGCCCAGATTATCGCGATAACCCCCACGGTAAAAATAAGCAAGGCTATCATGATCTCTAATAGACTAAAGCCATCCCGAACTCTCGCTGTTTGATGTGTAACGTTTGATAACATCAAAATTTTTGCCTTCTTGACCTCATTACAACTTCCTTTTTTAAGCCTTCAGCTATCAGTAAAAAGCTGAAAGCTGACAGCTGACAGCTGCTAATTATGGCTGTAAATCCTGGCTGATGTTAGAGGCATAAATACAGCTTGATCCGTTGGTTTCAACCACGGCGTCGCTGGTAATAACCGCGCTTCCGTTTCCACCCGGGCCAACCGAATAAATAATATAAAATTTGCTGTTAGTCCCGCCCATCACATATACATAATCAGCGCTGGTGGCGCTAAAGGGGTCGGTAGGCACAAAAGTTATAATGCTGGGGACGGCCGCGGCTAAGGCAGTCTGCAGAGCGGCGGCAGTGGTAGCCGGGTAAGTGTTATTATTGTGGATAAAATAACTCTCTATCGCGGTTTGCAGTGTCCGCAACTCGCCTTTAGCCTTGGCGATATTTCCCTCATCCTGCATACCCTTAAAACGGGGCAGGGAAATTCCGATCAAAATTGAAATTACCGCGATGACTATCAAAAGCTCAATCAAGGTAAAACCTTTTTTCATTCTTCCTCCTCCTATAGCTATAAACTATCAACTATATTTAATGTCTTATAATCTTAACCATATCAAAAATCGGGATCAATACCGAAGCCATAATCACAGCCACTACCGCGCCCATTATGGCCAGCAATAAAGGCTCAATCAACGCGGTCAGTTTCTTAAGTGAATAACCGACCGCGGTATCATAAAAATCGGCTATCTTATCCAGCATCCCGTCTAAATTACCGGATTCTTCTCCCGCGGAAATCATCTGCACCGCGTCTAAGGGAAATTCTCCGCTTACTCTTAAAGGTTCGGAGAGCCGCTCTCCCTGCTCAACTGAAGCCTTTAAGTTTGCCATTACCCCGGCCATCACCTCATTACCGATCACCTCCTTAGTTATATCTAAGGAGCGCAAAACCGATACTCCGCTGGACAAAAGAACCGCCAAAGTGCGGCTAAACCTGGAGACATAGATTTTACGCGCCAAATCTCCTACTGCCGGGATTTTAAGCACTAAGCGGTCAAATTGAAATTTTCCGGTTTTAGTTCGCGCGTATTGGACTATCAGCCAAGACAATATACAGAAGCCTAAGATAATCAGATACCAGTATCTCTTAATAATTACCCCAAATGAAAATAGAATCTGGGTAACCAAAGGCAGTTTTAGCCCAGCACTTAAGAATAAATCGGCAAACTTCGGCATAATAAAGGTTACGATAAATACTATAACCAAGATAGAGGCGATAAATAGAATAAGCGGATAAAAAAGCGCTCCCTTAATCTTCTGGGATAATTCCTCTTTGGCCTCGGAGAATGAGGCGTATTTCTTGAGCACCGCATCGAGCTTTCCGGATTCCTCACCGGCCTTGACCATATTCACGAATAATTTACTGAACACCTTGGGATGGCGGCTGAGACTTTCCGAGAAAGAGCTCCCGGATTCAACCGCCCTCCAAAGCTCACCTAAGACATCTTTCAGCCTTTTATTTGCCGTCTGGGCCTCAATGGTGCGCAGGGCGATTAAAAGGGAAATTCCGGATTCCAGCAGATTAGCCAGCTGAAAATTAAAAACTATCAAATCCTGAGGATTTATCCGGCGCAATTGCCGCAACATACCCTCCAGGTCAATTTCTTTTTTAGCCAGGCTTAGGGAAACAGCCATATACCCCATCTTGCGCAATTTGGCGCTCACCTCATCGGCAGAGTCCGCATCGAGAGCGCCCTTAACTAATTTACCGCTTTCGTCTCTGGCCTTATACAGATAATCGGGCAAACAAAACCTCCTTCTTAACCCCACCCCGCCTCCCCTTGGTAAGGGGAGGATTTCTTACCCCACCCCGCCTCCCCTTGGTAAGGGGAGGATTACCTATTCCTTTGGAGTTAGGCGCAAAACTTCTTCAATGGTGGTTATTCCGGCCTTGACTTTTTCTAAGCCATCCTGCCTTAAGCTTATGCCGCCGGAAGACCGGCAATATCTTTTTATTTCCTCGCTGGAAACCTTGGCCACAATCAGATTATGCAGTTTCTCATCCATAACCATAAGCTCATAAATTCCTATCCGGCCCTTGTAGCCGGTGTCCTTACATTTTAGACAGCCTTTTCCCCGGTAGAATTTGACCCGCGAATCCTGATTGCTCTCTAACCCTATTTCTTTTAATACCTCTTCGGAGGGAGCATATTCTTCCTTGCAATCCTTACAGACCACCCTGACCAAACGTTGCGCCAGAACCGCGCTCAATGAAGAAGTGATCAAAAACGGCTCAATCCCCATATCCATCAACCGGGTTATTGCCCCGGAGGCATCATTAGTATGCAGGGTGGAAAAGACCAGATGGCCGGTAAGGGCCGCCTGAATAGCAATCTCCGCGGTCTCCTTATCCCGGATTTCACCTACCATTATTACATCCGGATCCTGCCGCAAGATTGACCTTAAACCAGTGGCAAAACTCACCCCGGACCGGGATTCCACCTGAATCTGACGAATTCCGTTAAGATGATACTCTACCGGATCCTCGATAGTAACGATATTCTTTTGCGGAGAATTAATAACATTCAGCGAAGTATAAAGGGTAGTGGTCTTCCCGCTTCCGGTAGGCCCGGTTACTAAGATTATCCCATGCGGACTCTGAATCAGCTTTTCATAAGTTTTAACGGCCTCTTTAGGTAAGCCTAAATCGGGTAAACCCATAACCGTATTGCTTCTATCCAGCAGGCGCATCACCACATTTTCCCCGTAGACTGTGGCCATTACTGAAACCCGGATATCTATCTGGCGGTTTTCCACCTTCATCTGGAAACGGCCGTCCTGGGGGGCGCGGCGCTCGGCAATATTCAGGCTGGAGAGTATTTTTATCCGCGAGACCACCGCTGATTCCAGGTATTTAGGTAAAGAAGACTGGTCATGGAGTATGCCGTCAATCCGGTATCTCACCTTTAAAACTTCCTCCTCCGGCTCAATGTGGATATCGCTTGAGCCATCGTGGACCGCCTGCATAATGGTAAGATTAACCAGCCGGATAATCGGCGGCTCACCGGAAATCTGCTGGAGTTTTTTAAGCTCTAACTCCTCTCCTTCTTTAAGCCCCAGCCTTTCTTTATCAATGGCCTTAACAATCTCTTCAACCCCGCCTTTGGCGCTGTAATATTCGTTCAGGGCCCTTTTGATTTCCTTCTCGGTGGCCACTGCCGCTTCAATATCAAAGCCGGTTTTATTGCGCAGTTCATCAATGGCAAAAATATTCAAGGGGTCAAACATAGCGCAAGTCAAGGTGTTGGCGATTTTAAAAAGGGGAACAATCTGATGCTTTCGGGCCAAGCCCTCCGGGATAAGTTCAATTATCTTGGGGTCAATTATGTAGTTCTCCAGTTCAATCTGGGGCAGGTTCATATTGCTGGCCATAAAGGAAATCAGGTCTTCCTCGCTGATAAAACCCTTCTGGACAATTATTTTCCTAAAGGGCTGTCTATTCAGCTCTTCTTCCTTCTTAGCCTCTCTGGCCTGCTCCGGGCTCAAAAGTCCAAGCTCTACCAGCATCTCGCTTAAAGTTTTCTTCTGTCGGGTCATTCTTTGACTAATTCTTTTATCTTCTCCAAAAGCACTTTGGGCTCAAAGGGCTTGGTCAGATAGGCATCGGCAGAAACTTCCTGGCCTAATTTCAGATCGGCATCCATGGCCTTGGCCGTAAACATCATTACCGGGATATGGGCATACCGGGAATCCTTTTTAAGCAAACCGCACACTTTATATCCATCCATTTTAGGAAGCATTACATCCAGGATAATCAGGTCCGGCTTTTCCCTGCGGGCAATCTCTAAGGCCTGCTGGCCGTCATTAGCGGTGAGCACTTCATAGCCGGATGCCTCTAAACGAAATTTTATCATCTCCACCAATTCTACTTCATCATCAACCAACAACAAGCGCTTTTTAGCCATTATTTTTCCTTACCCCTCCCTACCTCCCCTTGGTAAGGGGAGGATTTCTCCGCCGGGTGATACTTCGGGGCCAGCCTGAGGATATTATTAATATTATTGATTTCCTGCTGAAGGTCGCTGGTTTTAACAATATATCCCGAGGCCCCGGCTTTATTGGCCTGCTCAAACATCCCTTTGTCCGAATAAGCCGTCAGCATAAACACCGGAAGCTCCTTATCCTGCTGGCGTATTCTTTTCAAGGTTTCTATCCCATCTATCTCCGGCATCAGGATATCCAGCAATATCGCGTCAAACTTATCGCAGGTCAGGCATTTAAGCAAATCCAGGGCCTCTTTGCCGTTTTTGGCGGTTACCACCTGGTATTCATTGGCCTCTAATCTGCTTTTTATCAACTCCACAAAATCCGGCTCATCATCCACCAACAATATTCTTTTTTTGCGCTTATCCATCTTTATATCCCTCCGATTATTTAGTTTGGTTCTTTGAAGTTTGGAGTGAGTAAATTCATTCATTGACTACAAAGCTACTTTCTTAACCCCTCCCCGCCTCCCCTTGCCAAGGGGAGGATTTCTTACCCTTCCCGGCTCACCTTTGCTAATCCCCTCCTTACCAAGGAGGGGATAGGGGAGGTTATTTTCCTTTCGGCAGACTAAGGGTAAATTTCGAGCCTTCGCCCATCCTGCTTTCTACCCAGATTTTACCTTTATGCAATTCTATAAGTCCTTTGGCAATGGCCAAGCCTAATCCGGTGCCTCTTTCTCCGGGCCCAAAATCCCGGTCAAATTGCTGGAATTTATCAAACACCGCGGGTAAATTTTCCTCGGCAATGCCTATTCCGGTATCCTTAACAGCGCACTCAACCCTATCTTCCCTATCTTCAATTTTAATCTCAATATAACCTTTCTCGGTAAATTTGAGAGCGTTTCTTATCAGCTCGGTCAAAACCCGGTTTATTTTCTTCCGGTCAACGTTCAGCTCAACTTTATTCCGGGGGAAATTTTCTCTTATCTCTAACCCCGATCCCTTTATCTCCGGGTCAAGGCCGGCTATCGCGCTTCGGGCTAATTCCACCATGTCAAAGGACTCTTTTTCCAGAAAGGCCTTTTCTGAATCAAGTCCGGAAATCTCAAAGATATTATCTACAATTTTGATCAGGCGGTTAACATTCTTAAAAGACTTATCTAAGAAATATTTTTGTTCCGGCTTAAGCTCTCCGTGCAGTCCTTCCACTATCTGGGAGATGCCTTCGCGGATAATCGCTATCGGCGTGCGCAATTCGTGGGAAGACATATTGATAAATCCCGACTTTAACTGGTCAAGTTTAATCAGTTCCCGATTCAGCTTTAGAAGCTCCTCTTCCGCGAGTTTTCGCGTGGTAATATCTTTATCATTGGAAACGAAATTGGTAATAACTCCGTGTTCGTCTTTTATCGGGGTAATGGTTTTCTCGGAGTAATATAACTGGCCGTCCTTTTTTTTATTAACTAAGATGTCGCGAAAAACTTCATCGGCGAGAATCGTTTGCCAAAGCCGCTCATAGAAACCCTGGTCATGTTGGCCGGACTTGAGTATGCGCGGGGTCTGACCAATAGCTTCTTCGGCTTTATAACCGGTCTCTAATTCAAAGGCCGGATTCACGTATTCAATCTTCCCGTCCTTATCGGTAATAACAACCATATCCGCGGTCTGCCTGACTGCCACGGCCAGCTTTTCTAACATCGCCTGATTCTGTTTACGCTCAGTAATATCCTGGAATATCTCCAAAATTGCCATTTTGCCCTGATAAACCATCCCGATATGAGAAATCTGAAAACTCCTCCCTCCGAGTACTCCGGAAATCTCAATAGTCGCGGTTTCACCTAAAGCAATATCGCCTATCAAAGGGCAATTATCGCATGGCAGTTTATCGTCCCGGTAAAGTTCCCAGCATTTCTTGCCGATAGCTTCCTTGCCAAAGACGGATTCCAGCCTGGGATTTAACCACAAAATATTTCCCTCCTTATCCACAATATCCATTCCAAAAGGGATGGTCTGGACCAAGGAACTATTAAACACGTTTGCTTCTTCTAATTCTCTTTGCCTCTTTTTGCGCTCGGTAATATCGTGCAGAAAGGCAAAGAGCCGGCCGCCCTCAGCATCTAAATAATTAACGCTGACCTCCAGATCCACAATTCTGCCGTCTTTACCACGATGATGACTTTCAAAGCGATCACTGCCGGATGCTATTATCCGCTGGAGATGTCTTTTGGTATCTTCGGGTTTTTCATTAGCTCTTAAATCAAATACTGACATGGTTAATAATTCTTCGCGGCTGTAACCGATTAAACGGCAGTAAGAATCGTTAACCTCCAAAATGCGCCCCTGGATATCGATAAGCCAGAAACCATCCATTGCCGTGCGGACGATGACGCCGTATCCGGTTTTTAATCCCTGGATTGTCTCTAAAGCCTGTTTATATCGGGCGATTTGCAAAGATAAGGGGCGATAGAATAAGAAATACAATACCGGAGTTAATAAAACAGCCAAGGTGAGGCTGTCAAGAAATCCTTCCCACAGCGGCGGAAGACGCAGATAGCTTAGAAAAAAATAAAGACCCGACATAATTGCCGCCTCGGTCGCGAATATAGCCAAAAGCATAACCAGAAAAAATTTGGCCACCGGCGGAATGTCTATCTTTTTCAGATTATCAGTTTTTGGCATAAAAATTTGTGGCGCTGAAATACATTTTAAATCTAATCCTTATTTATAAGTAGCGGTTGCCGCCTGCCTGCCGGCAGGCAGGTAAGGCAACGATATTACAGGGTCAGCGGACGCTGACCCCTACACTACCCATTTCATTAATGCTGCATAGAAGAGTCCGTTTTACATTAAAACGGACTCCACCAATTTTTTCATTAATGAAAAAATTGGTGGAGGTGGCGAGAATCGAACTCGCGTCCTCAAACAGTCAAATACCAGCCTCTACAATGCGTAGGTTACCTTTTTAACCGTCATCCTCAGGGCCTCCGATAACCGTGATTCCCTAAGGGTCATCCCTTTTATAGCTCTCATTCCCTGTCCCAGGGCAGGGCAGGAAACCAGCCTATCTAATTTGCCCTACGCCGTTTCTTAGGCTAAACGGTAAGGGGCTTCGCTCAGATTAGTGAGCGAAGACTGGCGCTGTAAAAACAGGGCGGGGTGTTGCAACAAAAAATGGAGCAACATAACCCTCAACTGTTTTTAATAAACGATCATTCTCGTTTTTAGCGTTTGACTTTTGCAAGGTTTGTTATCGCGGCCTTCCCTGCGTCCGCGGCATGCCACTGATACCCAACTCGTCTAAGTCGAAACCTTTCACCCCCCTCGCTTCTATTTTAAAAAATTCGAAACCCGAAATACTAAACTCTAAGCAAACTCAAAACCATAAATACAAAACTCAAAACATGTATTTTGAATTTAGGGTTTAAGCTTTTGGATTTATTTAGTGTTTCGAGTTTAGAACTTAGTGTTTCTCTCATCATTTGCCTCTGCTTTTTAAAGCCCGGCGCAGATACCTATCGGATTCCCGGCGCTTGATATCCTCACGGTGGTCATAGAACTTTTTTCCCTTGGCCAAGGCTATCTCCAGCTTGGCTATCCCACGCTCATTAAAATAGGCCTTCAGCGGAATAAGGGTCAGGCCGCGCTGGCTGATTTTATCCTTAAGCCTTTGAATTTGTGGACGATGCAGTAAAAGCCGGCGAATCCGCTTGGGCTCAAGATTCATATAGCTGGCCTGGGCATAATTGGCTATGTTCATATTATACAACGAAATCTCATTTTCTTCAATACGGGCGAAACTATCCGAAAGATCAGCCTTGGCGGCCCTGAGGGATTTTACCTCACCTCCGGTCAGGACTATCCCGGCCTCCAGGCGCTCTAAGATTTCGTAATCCCTGAAGGCCTTGCGGTTAACCGCGATATCCACTCTCTCCATCTTAATCTGCTACAAAGCAATCAGGTTAAAAATCGCCAAAAATAAAGGAATGGTAATCAAGCTGGCGATATGGCTGAAGAATATTCCCTGGCTGATAATTTTCTCCTCCTGGCAATAACGCCGGGATATAACTGCCAGGCTGTTGGCTGAAGGAACCGCTAATTCCAGAATAACCAAAAGGCCCACTAAATAAGGCGGACGCAGGCCGCGGATTAACAATAATCCCAATAAAGGCAAGACAACCAACTTAGCCAAAATCAGCTTAAAGATAATTTTTTTCTCCCCCAGCCTATCCGCGATGTCCTGTCTGTCGGATAGGCGCAACTCCGCCAGGCTGGCCCCCACTACTACCACCGCCAAAGGAAAAGAAC
The DNA here is from genome assembly GCA_030674475.1 of Candidatus Omnitrophota bacterium. Taxonomy (GTDB): domain Bacteria; phylum Omnitrophota; class Gorgyraeia; order Gygaellales; family UBA12090; genus UBA12090. Next base: position 62,176 of record JAUSCZ010000042.1, on the reverse strand, counting down.
AATTCCCCAGCATCTCCAGCGGCCCTAAGACAAAGCCGGGAATAAATGGATTTATTTTTAAGGCCACCAACAAAAAACCTAAAAGCACGGCAATAACCGGCGGGCTGAATAAACTGCCCAAAGAAAAATCTTTTCTTTTCTGGCCGGATAGAAAATATACCCCCCAGGACCAAATCACCAGGTTAAAACCCAGTAAAAATAAAAATAGATAGATGAGCGCGGTGTCTGCCTCATTATTAGAAACTATCCGGTTAAGCAATATCAGAGGCATATATCCGGCGTTCTGAAAACCCACCAGACTGATAAATTCCCGCCTATATTTAATATCCCGCCGGGAAAAACTGAAAAAATACCCCAGGGCCAGGCCTAAAAGCGTAATCGCTAAACTGATTAAAGGAAATATCCACCACTGAGGATACAGGCTAAAGCTGAATTTGGTAATAACCTGCCAAAAAATCAGGGCCGGAAAACTTACTCCAATCAAAAAGGTAGTTAACCCCGTAAGCCCTTCCGGGGAAAGCAGTTTCCGGCGGGTCAAAACAAAACCCACCAGCCCCAGAAGGAATATCTGAAGCATTATCTGGGAGACCGAGTTAAAATAAAACAGAAGTTTCATAAGTCTTTCGCCTGAAAATCTCCTCTCAGGCGCGATAAATCGCGCCGCTACGGAACGCGGATAACCCAAGCTCTATTTTCATGCTCATTGGTAATTTGAATTTATTCGCATTATATCACAACACCTTCTTTATTGACAGAAAAGTTTCTCTAAGGTATTATATAGCAATATGTTTTTGCGGAAGTGGCGGAACTGGCATACGCGTACGTCTCAGAAGCGTATGGGGCAACCCTTGAGAGTTCAACTCTCTCCTTCCGCACTAACTTAATATCAGAAGCTGAACCAAAGGACAAAAACTATGGAAAAGAGAAGTTTTCCCAGGATTAAAGGCGAGATTAGTGTTGCTTATAAGATAATGGGCTCAAACGAGGAAGGCGAAATCCGCGCTATGGATGTCAGCGGAGGAGGAATCCGCCTACCTATAAAAGAAAAGGTAAAACCGGAAACGCTGGTGGAATTGAACATCTCCCTTCCCTCGCAGGAAGCGCCCTTTTATGGTTTAGCCAAAGTAGTCTGGCAAAGCCCAACTGCCGTAAAAGGAAAAAATGGAAAGAATTATTTTGAAACCGGAATAAAATTTATCAGGGTAGGTTTACACAACCGCAGACAAATAGTCCGCTATATTAATTCTTTAATTAAGGAAGGAAATAACAACGCTTAACAGCGCTTTCTCTCTCATTTGGGCTGGCGGGATTTTACCGCTTTCTCAACAGCATAGAGCAGGGCCTTAGCCTCAAAAGGTTTGGTCAGGTAATCAACCACCCCTAATTTGTAAGCCTTAATCTTATCCACATTCTTATCCAGGGCTGAAATCACAATTATGGGAATAGTTATTCCCAGGGGGTCGTTATTAAGCATCTGACAAACCTCTATCCCCCCTATTTCCGGCATAAGCAAATCCAAAAGTATACAATCCGGCTTAAAAGTACGCACCTCTGAGACTATATTCTTGGCATCAGATAAAGTCCTTACCTCATATTCACCGGTATATTCCAAGCGAGTCTTAATCATGCTGGTGATGTTTACTTCATCGTCAAGCACTAAGATTCTTTTCTTTTCCATTTTACTTATCTCCGCGATTTGCCGCTTCTAAGCCCTGTATTCAAATCAATAATGTCTCCCGTGCTCCGCTTTCTCAATGTTAATATAATCTTTAAAACTCATTCCCTCACCCATTTCTTCTTTAACCACCCGGATTCTATCCGGCCCGTAAGGATGGGTCCTGCCGTAAGAAAAAGGCCGCAGGGGTTTTTTGCGGTTTATCCGCTGAAGCTTCTCTAGGAAAGTAATCATCCCGCGCCCGTCGTATCCGGCTAACCTGGCATAACGGACCCCCAGCCTGTCCGCGAGCAATTCATCCTCCTGGGAATAACCCATCATCAATTGGTAAAATGCCGCATCCAGGCCGTAACCGGCTTCCGGGGCTCCGGAAGCCATGGCCGCGATCCTCAACAAGGTATAGCCCATCGCGCCCTGCAGTTTCTTAAGGGAGTGCTTGGCCACAATATGGCCGACCTCATGGGCCAGGACGCAGGCCAGTTCATCATCAGTAGGATTGGCCGCGATAAACAGGCCCTTAAAACAATACACATAGCCTCCGGGCAAGGCCATCGCGTTTACCTCTTCATCAATATCTTCCTGGTCTTTTTCCTCCCGGGCCTCAATCACATTAAAATAATACATCAGTTCTTTGCGGTCGCAGACAGCGGCAATCTTTGCTCCGATCTGTTTAACCCTATTCTGGAATAAAGGATTTTCACTAATCTTGTAGGCCTTCTCGATTTCCCGGGCCACAGACTTGCCTATCTTTATCTCTTTATCAGTATCGTGATAAATCCACTCTTCGCTTTGGGTAGCTACGTTGTATTCGGTGGCACAGCCAAATAATACAGAACTAAGAGCTAAGAGTAAAGAGCTAAGAATAAGATTAAAAGACATCGATTCCTGCTTTCTTAAGCAATCGGGCTAATTTTGCCAGAGGAAGCCCAACTACATTATAAAAACAGCCTTCAATGCGGTCAATAAATATACTCCCCAAACCCTGAATATCAAAACTTCCCGCCTTATCCAAAGGGGAAACCCGCTTAAAATAATTCCTAATCTGCTCATCACTTAAATGACACATATAAATTCTGGTTTTTTCAAAATCCGAAAAAATATTTTTATGGTCAATATCCACCACCACGATTCCGGTATAAACCCATTGGGGAACCCGGGAAAGCAATTTTAAGGTTTTAAAGGCATCCTTAATGTTTTTCGGCTTTCCGATAATTCTCTTTCCCGCTAAAACTACCGTATCCGCCCCGATTACCACGCCGGAATTGAATCTTGCGGCGGCATCTTTGGCCTTAACTAAGGCATTGCTAATAACTAAATTCGCGCAGCCTTTATTCAGGCTCCGGCTTTCTTTCAGGTCCGAGCTAACCGTCTGGAATTTAAGCCCAATCTGCCTTAATAACTTCTGTCTGGCCTTTGATCGCGAAGCCAAAATTATTTTTCTCATAACACTCTCTAAAATGAAACTAACGATTTTCGCGGCGAAAAATCGGCCTGAGCGAGAAAACCGTCAGTTTCATTTAGCCGCCGACTCCCCGGCCAGATATCCGGTAGAAAACGCCTGCTGTAAGTTATATCCGCCGCTTGAGGCCGAAACATCAATTATTTCTCCGGCAAAATATAATCCAGATACCAGCCTTGACTCCATGGTTCTGGGGTTAATTTCTTTAATCGGTACCCCCGCGCAGGTAACCATTGCTTCTTCTATCGGCAAGGGACCGCTAATTTCTAAAGGCAGCGACTTTAAAAGACGCGCGATAGCGTTTTTTTCTTCTTTGCTTATCTGACTGCCTTTTTTACCCGGGTCTAACCCGCATAGATTCAAAAAAACTTCAATAAGCTTTAACGGTAAGAGCTCTTTGAGGATGTTTTTAATGCCCTTGCTCCCCTGCAGCCTAAATTCTCTCAACAATCTTTCCTCAATCTGCTCAGGGCTCAAACCAGGCTTAAGGTCAATATAGAGAAATAATTCCTTGTTCTGATCCCGTAATCGCAGTACTGAGCCGCTTAAATCCAGGACCAATGGCCCGGAAACCCCAAAATGGGTAAACAGCAATTCTCCGATATTTGAAACTATTTTCTTATCCTTACTTTTAAAGCTGAGACGGATATTTTTTAAGCTGAGCCCCCGCAACTCTTTAACCCAGGACTCTTTGGTCTTTAATGGCACCAGACCTGCTCTTAAAGGAGTAATTGTATGCCCTAACTTTCCGGCTAAAGCAAAGCCATCACCGCTTGAACCAGTAAAGCTAAAAGAGGCTCCTCCCGCGGCTAAAATTACTTTCCTGGCCGACAGTTTCCGGGTGCCGGCATCGGATGAGTTTAAGGAAAAAATGTCTCCTTCCTTTTTAATCGTCGCTACCCGGATATTATACAATATTTTGACCTTATTTTCCCGTAGATAATCTTTAAGCGCGTCCAAAACCGAAGAGGCCCGATCCGTTACCGGAAAAACCCGGCCCTGCCGCTCCACCTTCAATTCCAAACCTTTGACCTGAAAAAAATCTATTAAATCCTGATTGAAAAATCGCGAAAAAGCTGTTCGCAGGAAATCCCCCTGCCGACCAAACTTAGCCATAAAATCATCCAGTTGGGCCATATTAGTAACATTGCATCGTTCTTTACCACTGAGTAAAAGTTTCCGGCCTAAAGAATCACCTCTTTCTAATAACCACACATCTTTTTTAAGCCCGGCGGCGCGGATAGCCGCCATCATTCCTGCCGGCCCGCCTCCGATAACGGCAACATCGCAGGTATCCATCGGTTATCTTTGGCGAAGACTAATAAAATATATGGTATTTCTCATTTTTCGCGGGTAAGATGCGCGGACCGCCCTTACAGAGGTTGGGTCATAATTGCTTTTTCTGGTCGGATAGGCGGGGTTTTCTAACCCCGCCTCATCGAGAGCGGGACAAGAATGTCCCGCCTATTCGCCAAAAATGTTTATTTGACCCAGCCTCTACAGGATTGCTATTTATTTGATTCCGAAATCTTTGGGGATAAATAGAGGAATAAGCTGACAATTCTTTTGGGCCAGGGCGGCTGAGGCACCTTCCTGGCGGTCAACAATACAGATAGCCGTATCCACCTTGAAGCCTTCAGCGCGCAGCACATCTATGGACTCTAAAAAAGATTTCCCTGAAGTCGCCACATCATCAACCAAAATAAGCTTCGCGCCCGGCCTTAAACGCGGCCCTTCAATCTGCCGCCTGGCTCCGTGAGCCTTGGGGGTTTTGCGGATAATAAAGGTCTTAAAAGATTTCTTCTTGGTATAACTTATAGCGGCTAAGGCTCCGACTATCGGGTCAGCGCCTAAGGTTGGCCCGCCTACGGCTTCAAATTTACGCGTCTTCAACAAATCAAAAATAAGACAGGCAGTCAAATACGCCCCCTCCGCGCTCAAAGTAACGCATCTGCCGTCTATGTAAAAGGAACTGGTTTTACCGGAGGACAAAACTACCTCTTTGCGCCTGAAGGCCTCTTTTTTAAGCAATTTTAATAACTGGGCTCTGAGCTTAAGATTAACCGTTGTTTTATTCATAAAATTATTTTACCGCATAACCCCGGATTTTGCAATAGCAAAAATAACAGTTTATGGTGTACGGTGTATAGTTTATAGCTAAAACAAAACCATAGACTATACACTATCAACTATAAACTATAAACTATTTTTTTCCATATTTGACATCGTTATCCTTTGTTGCTATACTAAATTTTGAAGCTTTCCCGACTTTGTAGCAAGCCTTTTCTATAATATGTTAAAATTATTAAGTTAAGGCAAAATTTCGCGCACTATGCTAAATTTACCAGGGAAAGCTTCCAAATTTTCTATGGTCAGCACCTTGATCAAGTCGTTAAAAGAGATACTCTATCCCCGGCACTGCCTGTTGTGCCGGGAGAAAATACCTCTTAATGACCAAAAGGATTTGGTCTGTCTAAAATGCCTTAAGGAGATTTCGCCTCACCTCCCTCCTTTTTGCCGGAAATGCGGAAGGGGCCTCGCGCAAGAAGATACCGCTAAGCATACCTGCGGAGAATGTCTAAATGCCCGATTTTATTTTGAGCGGGCCTGGACAGTCTGTCCTTACCAGGAAAACGCTAGAGAACTTATCCATCAATTTAAATACAAAAATAAAATTTTTCTCGCGAAACCGTTGTCCGAACTAATGATAGATTTCATCCGGCACTACCATCTTCCCCTGAATCACTGCGATTACCTGATACCCATACCCCTTTCCCCGGCCAAGCTCAGGGAAAGGGAATTTAACCAGGCGGAAGTTTTAGCCAAAGAGATAGCCGGATATTTCGGAATCCAATTGCTCAGCAATAATCTAAAACGCGTCCGTAATACTCCGGCCCAGGCTGACCTGGATAAAGAGAGCCGCTGGAAGAATATTTCCGGCGCTTTTAGAATAACAAATCCCGATACCATAAAAGGAAAAACCATATTGCTGCTGGACGATGTCTTAACCACCGGGGCCACCGCTTCCGAGGCCTCAAGGATCCTCAAAAACGCGCGCGCAAGCGCGGTGTATGTGTTTACGCTGGCAAGCTAATGAAAATACTTCGCGATTATCTTTTAAAAGAATTCAGCCTGCCGTTTATATTTTCTTTGGCGGTGCTGATCTTTGTTATGCTGTTGGGAAATCTAATCCAGCTCATTGAACTGATTATCACCAAAGGGGTAAATTTCTTCAGCGTAGCCAAACTCTTTCTTTTTCTGATACCCTATTTATTAACCTACACCATTCCTATCGCGGTCCTCAGCGCCACCCTGCTTTCCCTGGGACGGCTTTCCTCGGATAATGAAATCCTGGCTATCCGCTCAAGCGGGATAAATATCTTCAAGGTTATTTTTCCACTCTTGGTCTCAGGGCTGGTTTTAAGCCTATTCCTGATAATCATGAACGACAAGATTATTCCCAAAGCCCACTATGCCAGCCGTAAAACCCTGGTGGAAATCGGCCTGAAAAACCCTACCGCGGCCCTGGAGCCGGGGACATTTATTGATTCTTTTCAAAATTATGTCTTGTTTGTCTATTCTATTGAGCGCAACAAACAGACCAAAGAACGCAACATCCTCAATAATGTGCGCATCTACGAACCGCAGGGAAAAGATAAGCCCACCCGGACCATCGTAGCCAAAAGAGGCGAGTTCGTTTCCATCCCTGAGAAAAAGACCGTCAAACTTAAGCTTACCAACGGAACCTCGGATGAACCTGACCCGAATAATCCGGGTGAGTTTTTTAAGCTTAATTTCAAGACCTACTACATAACCCTCACCCTGGACAACCCTGACGATAAAAGAGAAGTGGAGAAGAAACCTAAAGATATGACTATCAAAGAGTTAAAAAAACAAATACACGAGTACTCCGCCCAATCTATTGATACGGCGCCATTGGTCACCCATCTGCACCAGAAACTTGCCCTGGCTTTCTCCAGCTTTATCTTCATGCTCGTTGCCGCGCCGCTGGCGGTAATCACCCACCGCCGGGAGAAAACCATGAATTTCGGCCTGGCCTTTCTCATTGTGATAGCCTATTACCTTCTCTTAATCGCCTTTGAATCCTTAAGCCTGCAAGGATACCTATCCCCGGTTATCAGTATGTGGATGCCTAATATCATATTTGGAACTATCGGCAGTTTTCTTATGCTTAAATTATGCGTATCTTAGACCGTTATATCATAAAACCCCTGGTGAGCGCGTTTCTGGGATGCCTCTTTATATTTATCTTCCTGTATATAATCTCCGACGCCTTAAGCCGGCTGGATGACATCCTGAAACACCATGTGGGGCTCACTTTTATGTATCACTATTACCTGGCCAGCCTACCCATCATTGCTACTCAGACCGCGCCAATAGCTCTTTTACTTTCAACCATATACGTCTTTGGCAAACTAAACCGCGACAACGAACTCGTTGCTATGCGCTCATCAGGCTTAAGCCTCTGGCAGATATGCGCCCCCAGCATAGCCATCGGATTATCCTTGAGTATCCTGATATTTTCGACGAATGAAAAAATAATTCCCGCGGCGCGTTTAAACGCCGATAGAATGAAGAAGACCCTGGATGGAGAAAAAAATAGCGGCCCTAAAGAAGTGATTCATAACCTTACTTTTTACGGACTGGAAAACCGGCTGTTCTTCATAAACTCTTTTGACAGTAAAACCAACACCATGGAGGGCATAACCATACTTGAGCATGATAATCAGCAGAATCTTATTGCTAAGATAACCGCCAGGCGAGGCGATTATAAAGACAAACTCTGGTTTTTCTATGAATTTAACCGGCTCAATTTTGACGCCCAGGGCCAAGTATCAGATGACGCCATATACCGCCAGGAAGAGATTACGGATATCACCGAAACCCCCCAGGATTTTCTTCAGCAGAAAAAACATCAGGAGTTGATGACTATAGCCCAGCTTGAAGATTATATCTGGAAGCTCAGGAAAAGCGGGGCAATGCCCGCGGTGAGAAATCTGCTGGTTGAGCTCCACCAAAGATACGCCTCGTCATTCTCCAGCCTGATACTGATATTAATCGGGATTCCGTTTTCTTTTACAATTCGTAAACGCGCCAACATCTTCAGCTCCTTCGGCATCTGCGTCGGAATCAGCTTCTTATACTACGTGCTTACCGGAATAAGCCTGGCCCTGGGCAAATCCGGGATGCTCTTTCCCTTTCTATCCGCCTGGATCGCGCCGATAGGATTTTCTATCGCCGCGTTAAAAATGATTCAAGAGGCCGCTTAACCGATATATATCCGGGGCAGGCGATTTCCCAGACCACAGACAATCTCATAAGAAATGGTTCCGGCAAGTTTTGCTAAATCCTCCACACTAACACTCTTAGTCTTTTGAAATCCCACCAGCACCGCTGGATCTCCTGTCCTTACTTTTTTTATCCTGGTTACATCCACCATAAGCTGATCCATACAGATTCTTCCTACAATCTTTGCTTTTTCCCCGCCGATAAGACAATGCGCCTGATTAGAAAGGCTGCGGGGATAGCCATCACCATAACCTATGGGCAGGGTGGCGATTTTCATTTTTCTTTTGGCGATATAGGTGTGGCCATAGCTTATACCTGAACCCTTAGCCACCGCCTTAAGATAAGAAACCCTGGTCTTGAGGCTTAAAACCGGCTTTAGTTTACTCTTTAACCGCTCCTTAGGATACAAGCCGTAAATCATCAAGCCGGGCCTGACCATATTAAAATGCCCAGCAGGATAATCCAGCACTCCTAAACTGTTAGAGGCGTGCTTTAAGGGAATATGAATTCCTTCTTTCTCTACTTGCCGAATCAAGGCCTCAAACATCCTTATCTGCTCACGGGTAAAGACCGGTTTATTGTCCGCGCAGGGAAAATGGGTAAATATCCCTTCAATGAGAATATTCTTAAGCCCCGAGACCTGGTGGATAAACTTGCGGGCGCTGTGATGGGCTATGCCGATGCGCTGCATCCCGGTATCTACTTTGATATGAATAACTACCTTCTGATTTCTTCTGGCGGCCTGCCGGTTCAGCTTTAAGGCCAGCTCCCAAGTGCACACAGAGGGGATTAAATTATGCTTTAATAACGCCTGGACCCCGTCAGGGAAAATCGGGCTAAGTATAAGAATAGGCCTTTTAATTCCGTTACGGCGCAGGATTATCCCCTCATCAATACTGGCCACCCCCAGATAATCCGCGCCTAATTTTTCCAATCTTTTAGAAATAGCGATTATCCCGTGGCCGTAGGCATCCGCCTTAACCGGAACCAAGATCTTTACCTTCGGACCCACCAGCTTCTTAACTAATCTGAAATTATAATCCAGATTTCTTAAATTTATTTCCGCCCAGGTCGGACGATAATGTTTCATATCTTTCCCTAACCTCTAACTTCTCCCTTTTCACTTTTCACTTTTTCCTTTATTTGACATTCCTTGGGATACATATAAAATGGGACGAGCTTATCTAAATCAGCGATCTCTCTATTCCTTATCTTTTCCCTGGCCAGTTTTAAAAGATTTTCCGGCCTGGGATACCAAAAACCCTCATCGGCAAAATGAGCCCTTAAGCCAAATTCCTTCTTAATGTCGTCGCGGTAGAGAGAAAGTCCGTCACCCAGAAAGATAATATTAGCCCGGCCTTTAAGCTTAGCAAATAACTCTTTTAAGGGCACCAACAAATACCGGCCCTCGCGCTTCAGGATTCCATTTTTCGCGCGGTAAATTGCCGAATATACCAAAGAACGCCGGGCATCCACAATCGGACAGACATAACCCGGAAAATCCGACTGAGAGCCGGCTAAACAATCTAAGCTGATTATCCCCACCACCGGCTTATTTAAAGAAAAAGCAAACCCTTTAATCACGGCCAACCCTACCCTCAGGCCGGTAAAAGACCCCGGCCCTAAACCACAGGCAAAACAATCAATATCTTTTAAAGATAATCTTGCTTTTTTCAAGGCTCGCTCAATGAGGGGAATTATCATCCGGCTCAATTCCCTTCCTGAGGGCGGACAAATATTGACCTTTATTTTATCGTCTTCGGCTATGGCCAAATAAAAGTATTTTGAAGATGTGTCTATGGCTAAGATATTCATATCCACCTATCCGGCTTCGGCTATTTTTTCATAATCCGGGAATCTTCTCTGTAAGATATCAGCTAATCCCGTATTCTGCCTAAGGCCAAGCCGAGGATCCTTTTTGATTAAGGCATCGGCTTCTTTTTTAGCCGCCTGCAGCAACTCCATATTCTCCAGAGGATTAACCCTGAGTTCCGGTATGCCGTGCTGGCGCGCCCCAAAAAACTCACCCGGCCCCCGGATTTCCAAATCCCGTTCGGCAATCTTAAAACCGTCAGACTCTTCAACCATTACCTTTAACCTTTGTCCGGATTCATCGCCGGCGGCATCACTAATCAAAATACAATGCGACTGGTGTGTTCCCCTTCCTATCCTGCCGCGCAGTTGATGCAATTGGGATAAGCCGAATCTCTCGGCATGCTCGATGACCATCACCGAGGCGTTAGCCACGTCTATGCCCACCTCAATCACCACGGTAGAAACCAAAAGATCAATCTCGCCCTTTCTAAAAGAGGCCATAACCTTATCCCGCTCTTTCTGTTTCATCTTCCCGTGGATAAGCCCTACCTTAAAATCGCTAAAAATATTTTTCTTCAGGTCTTTATGCATCGCCTTGGCTGATTTCAGCTCCAATCTTTCTGACTCATCAATTATTGGGTATACGATATAAGCCTGACGGCCGGATTGAAGGCTCTGGCGGATAAAATCATACACCCACCCCCGCCTATCTTCGCCGGCCAGATAAGTTTTAACCGGGATTCTCCCGGAAGGAAGCTCATCAATAGTGGAAATGTCTAAATCAGAATAAATAGTCAAAGCCAGGGTGCGCGGTATCGGGGTCGCGGTCATAATCAAACAATCCGGATTAAGACCCTTGGTCAGCAGGCCCATTCTCTGATACACTCCGAACTTATGCTGTTCATCTATCACCACCAAACTTAAATCTTTAAATTCCACCTCCTCCTGAAGCAAGGCGTGGGTTCCCACAAGTATATCTATCGTCCCATTTTTTATTTCATTATATATTTTTTGTTTTTCCTTTAATGGCACACTGCTGGTCAGGAGCCCTGCCTTTAGCCGATGGCTTGCGCCGTAGGCGCATCCGCCTGCGGCGGAGAGAGCCGAAAGCTGATGGCTGATAACCCGAAAGTGCTGTTGGGCCAGAATTTCAGTGGGAGCCATAAAGGCCGCCTGCGCGCCGTTGGATACTGAAATCATACAGCCATATAAAGCCACTATGGTTTTACCACAGCCGACATCTCCCTCCAGAAGCCGGTACATCGGATTAGGGGAAGACATATCTTTCTTTATCTGGGCTATTGACTTATCTTGAGAATCAGTTAATTTAAAAGACAGACCCTCCTCAAAGCTCTTTAAAAAATCCTCATTCAGCCTGTGGGCGGTTCCTATTATTTTATCCGCCTTATAACGTTTAAGGCCAAAAATCAACTGCATCAAGAAACACTCTTCAAAGATAATCCTCTTATAGGCCTCTTCCTGGCGAAGGGCATCCTGAGGAAAATGCATATTCAGGACTGCCGAAGCTATGTTGAGCAAATGATTACGTTGTCTGATGTCATAAGGCAGGATATCTATAATTCCGGGCAGATACTCATCCAGGCAGGTTTTTATAAGGCGCCTAAACATCCTTTGGCTTAAACCCTCGATCAGGGAATAAACCGGAATTATCCTGGCGGAATTAAGACTGTCGTTCGATTGACCATTTGGTTCTGCCCCGTCTGATGAGCGCGAACTCATAACTTCATATTCCGGATTCTGCATTTGCGGGCTGTTCCCGTAAAGGCCGACCTTGCCAAAAAGCATAACCTCCCTATCAATCATAATATAGTTTTTTAAATACGGCTGATTAAACCAGACACAGGACAGCCTCCCGGTTGAATCCTCCGCCACAGCCTCAAAAATCCTAAAACCTCTCTGCCTAAAAACAGGGCGCTCTTTGACTCTAATAATTCTTGCCCTCACTGTCTGATATTCTCCCGGGGCGAGACTGCCGATATCGGTAATTACAGTCCTATCTTCATAACGGCGAGGGAAATAATAGAGCAGATCTTCAATTAAGCTGATTTCCAACTTATTAAAAAGCGCCGCCCGCTTAAGACCCACGCCTTTTAAATAACGAATATCCCCTAAAATGTCTTTACGCATTCTGTAATGGATTATACATTAGCCAGCTCAGGCTGTCCAGCGCAAAACAAAGGCCGCGCCTTAAAGGATACTTTCTCCTTTTAAACACGGCCTTCTTAAATTACCTTACCTGAAAAATTTGACTTACTCCGCGGCCATGGGCTCCGCGTTAAGATGCTCTTTCAGCTTCTGCCAGGTTTTAGAACCGACTTTACCGTCAGCCTTTAAATTATTCTGGGCCTGAAATTCCTCAATGGCCCTTTTACTTCTGGGGCCGATTTTACCATCTACTTCCCCATCATAAAGGCCGGCGTTCTTCAGGGCCTGTTGAATTTCTTTTTCAGTCGGCTTAACAAACAGGTCACCCAACTCCTCAGCGCCCGCGTATTCAACCTGCGGCTTAACCTCAAGTCCGCCCAAGGGTGCCGCCGGAACCTGAATCGGCTGAGTTTCAATTACCAAATCCTTCGGCTGAGCTGAAAGAGAACCGGTTGTAGTATTGGAAAGCGCTCCTTCTTGAGACGGAATAACGGTATCAGCCGGCTTCTGGGCCTGTTGGCTGCATCCGGAAATTAAAAATATGCCTACGACAATGAAAGTTCCGCGAAAAAAATTTCTTTTCATCAATCCTCCTATGTTAAATTCAAATGACAAAACCCAAATGACAAAACATTTATTTTGTGTTTTTCCCGATTATTAAAATAAATTATATACCGTTTTCAATAAGTTGTAAACAATATTTTTACCGCGAAGCAGTTTTGCTCTTTAACTGAGTAACAATCTTCCGGTTAAAACGCCGGCCGGCCTCTAGGTCATCTTCGCTGGGCGACCAGGGGGCGAATTGCTTATCCACTTTAGAATCATACGGCCCTTCCTTTATCTCATACACGCAGGAACCATTTTTTAAGCTGATAAAAGAATGCCAGGTGCCGGGCTTAATCTCAACTCCGAAATTACCCTTTACGGCGTCTAAAAAAAGGTGGTCTGTAATCTTTCCGGCATCATCAAACTCCACGCACAAAACTCTTCCCTTGAGAATAATGAATATTTCGGTCTTATCCGGAGCCTCGTGCTTATGAGGACGGACATAGGTTTGAGTATCTGCCGCGTTTAAAATACGCTGGATGCCCTCATTATAATCTTGATGAAAATTATAATTAATCCTTTTACGGGGAGCTATTTTAGCCTTGCGCGCCACCTGTTTAATGAGCTTATTATTTATTTTTATCATCTACCCTTGATAGCATAGAAAATTATATTTGATAAGATTTAATTCGCCCTCATTCTCTAATCTTGCGGAAGTTCTACTAAGCGAATTAATCCTGAGCAATCCTCTATTTCTTCTGGTTGCGAAGGATCTCTTCACATAGCTTTAGAATCCTGCCTGCCGGCAGGCAGGCAAGTAAAATCTTTAGCGCTCAAGAGGCAGATTCTCTTTTAAGATTCTTCGCAGAGCTCAGAATCAAGTAAAATCTAAGCGCCAGAGGCAGATTTTACTTGACATTTTGTAAAAATGTGGTAAACTTAAATTAGAGATAAGTGATAAACAGGAGGCGGATAATAGCGAAAGCAATTAGGCCTATCACCTGCGAAAAGCCCCGAGGAAGTCGGGGTTTTTTGTTTGGTCCTTTTTCTCCCGCATCTTTATTTTTTCCCAATTAGCCTTAATTTCCCGCACCGATTTAACCTTTATTTTTCCAAATACATGCGGATGACGCCGTTTTATCTTCTTGATTAATCCGTCAAGCACATCCTCTATGTCAAAGCTTCCCCCCTTAGAAGCAATCTGAGCGTGAAGCATCACCTGTAAAAGCACATCCCCCAGTTCTTCTTTTATATGACAGCAATTCCCGCTTCTTAAAGCGTGCGCCAATTCCTTAGTCTCTTCTTTTAGATAAGAGATAAGCGTCTTATGGGTCTGCTTTTTGTCCCAAAGACAGCCTTTAGGCCCATGGAGAATTTCAAATATTTTCTTAAGCCGGATAAATTTGGTCTTGGGTGACATAAAAAGAGCTAAAGTATTTAGCAGTTACTTGTTTTATCTGTTATCTATAAAAAAACCCCCCGAAAACATATCGGGGGGTTTTTTTATTCAAGCCGGAGCATCGTCCTACTCTCCCATAGCATTACTACTAAAGTACCATCGGCCCTGGAGGTCTTAACTACCGTGTTCGGAATGGGAACGGGTGTGGCCCCTCCGGTAAGAATGCTCCGAATTTTCATAAGACAACTTTGTATAATCAAGCAGAATAACACTTACAACATTTATAAAACAGACTAAACCTATATCATGTTTTAGCGTTTAGCGTGCAGCGCTGAGCGGATAGTTTCCTATACGCTGCGCGCTACACGCTATACGTTATAATAAAATGGTCAAGCCTATTGGCTATTAGTACGCGTCAGCTTAAATCCTTACGGATCTTACACCTCGCGCCTATCAAGGCCGTAGTCTCCGGCCAGCCTTCAGTCTTGCATTGCTGCAAAACAGGGATACCTATTTTTGAGGGGGGCTTGGCGCTTATATGCTTTCAGCGCTTATCCCTTCCGAACATAGCTACTCAGCTTCTGCCCTTGGCAGGACAACTGAAACACTAGAGGTCCGTCTCCCCAGGTCCTCTCGTACTATAGGGAGCTCCTCTTCAAGTATCCTTACACCCACATCAGATAGAGACCGAACTGTCTCACGACGTTCTAAACCCAGCTCGCGTACCGTTTTAACCGGCGAACAGCCGGACCCTTGGGACCTTATCCAGCCCCAGGATACGATGAGCCGACATCGAGGTGCCAAACCGCGCTGTCGATGTGAACTCTCGAGCGCGATCAGCCTGTTATCCCCAGAGTACCTATTATCCGTTGAGCGATGGCGATCCCATATTCAACCACCGGATCACTAAATCCTACTTTCGTATCTGCTTCTCCTGTCGGAGGCGCAGTTAAGCTGGCTTATGCTTTTGCACTCCACCTGCGATTGCCGACCGCAGTGAGCCAACCTTGGAACCCCCTCGTTACTTTTTAGAGGGGAACCGCCCCAGTCAAACTGCCCGCCTGGAACTGTCTCCCGCCTCGATATAGAGGTCGAAGTTAGAATCTTAATTCAACAAGGGTGGTATTTCACATCGCGGCTCAGCCCAGGCCAAAACCCAGACATCAAAGCCTCCCACCTATACTACGCAAATTGAACCAAAATCCAATACCAGGCTACAGTAAAGGTTCTGGGGTCTTTTCGTCTTGATGCGGGTAGACGGCATCTTCACCGCCACTACAATTTCGCCGAGACCCTCGTCGAGACAGCGCCCATGTTGTTAAACCATTCGTGCGCGTGGGAACTTACCCCACAAGGAATTTCGCTACCTTAGGACTGTTATAGTTACAGCCGCCGTTTACTGGGGCTTCGGTTCGCCGCTTCACCTCGCCTTGCGGCGGGCTGACAGCTCTCGTTAACCTTCCAGCACCGGGCAGGTATCACACCCTATACATCCTCTTTCGAGTTCGCAGAGTGCTGTGTTTTTACTAAACAGTCACACGGGCCACTTTACTGTGACCTCAGACAGCTTCATTCTAATGAACTGACCATCTGAGGTACCTCTTATCCCGAAGTTACGAGGCTAGATTGCCGAGTTCCTTAACGAGGGTTCTCTCGAGCACCTTACCATTCTCTGGAAGCCTACCTGTGTCGGGTTGTGGTACGAGCAGCTAAACAGCTCACTAATAAGCTTTTCTTGGCAGTATGGCATAAAATCACTTCCCCTTCGGAAACCTCCGGGTTCCTTCATCCCGTCCCCGGGACAAAAACCGAGACATCCAACACTCGGCCGACTCCTGCCTTCCGCGTCACTTATTAGCTCAAACGCTATTTAGCCGGTTGCCGAATATTAACGGCACTTCCATCGCTTACGCTTTTATAGCCTCAGCTTAGGATCGACTAACCCTGGGTGGATTAACCTTCCCCAGGAAACCTTAGGCTTTCGGTGCACCTGTTTCTCGCAGGTGTTTTCGCTACTCATTCCGACATATTCACTTCTGTCTCCTCCAGCGCTCCTTACGGTACGCCTTCAATGTAGGACAGAACGCTCCTCTACCAGATATCCGAAAACGAATTTCCGGATAAATTCTCAGCTTCGGTAATAGGCTTAAGCCCCGATCATCTTCGGCGCAAAATCGCTCGACCAGTGAGCTGTTACGCACTCTTTAACTGATGGCTGCCTCTGAGCCAACATCCTGATTGTCTTTGCGATCTCACATCCTTTACCACTTAGCCTATACTTAGGGACCTTTGCTGGAGATCTGGGCTGTTTCGCTTTTGACGATGAAGCTTAGCCCCCACCGTCTTACTCCTGTGATAGTCATAGCGGTATTCGGAGTTTGGTTGGATTTGGTAACCTGGTGAGGTCCCTAGTCCATTCAGCACTCTACCCCCGCTATGTAGTTAACACAAGGCTAGTCCTAAAACTATTTCGAGGAGAACCAGCAATTTCTGAGTTTGTTTAGCCTTTCACTCCAACCCACAACTCATCCCACGGTTTTTCAACGCCGATGGGTTCGAGCCTCCCCCCGACTTTCGTCGAGGCTCACTCTGGCCATGGGTAGATCACTCAGTTTCGGGTCTGCTATATGGTACTCAATCGCCCTGTTAGGACTCGCTTTCGCTTCGCCGTCGCCATCCACTATTAATGAAAGGCTTAAGCTTGCACCACACAGCAACTCGCCGGACCATTATACAAAAGGTACGCTGTCAGGCATTCTCCGCTCTTACGAGCGGAGCATAGCCCTTCAACAGCTTGTAGGTCTATGATTTTAGGTTCTATTTCACTCCCCTAACCGGGGTTCTTTTCAACTTTCCCTCACGGTACTTGTGCGCTATCGGTTTATGCCGAGTATTTAGCCTTAGGCCATGGTCGGCCTGGATTCCTACAGGGTTTCACGTGTCCCGTAGTACTTGGGATACTTCTAGGCGGTTTGGGAATTTCGCATACGAGGCTTTTACTCTGTATCGCGTGCCTTTCCATGCACTTCAGCTACTCCCTCACCTACCACATTAAAGTCCCACAACCCCCTGCCTTGCGGCAGGGTTTAGGCTCTTTCCTTTTCGCTCGCCGCTACTGGGGAAATCACTTTCGTTTTCTATTCCTCTAGATACTTAGATGTTTCAGTTCTCTAGGTGTCGCTCCTTAGCCCTATTTTAAATTTTAGGCTAAAGTATCTTGACATTACTCAAGATGGGTTGCCCCATTCGGAAATCTCGGGATCAAAGCTTGTTTGCAGCTCCCCCGAGCAGTATCGCCGCTTACCGCGCCCTTCATCGCCTGGCATAACCAAGTCAGCCCTCATAGACCCTTCGTAGCTTGACCATTTTAATTCTATTTGGCAAATTGTTACCCGAATCTTCTCTTTCGAAAAGACTCCTTGTTACTTGATTATATTAAGTTGTCAAAGAACATCCAATCGCGGGACTGGCCGCGAAGAAAATGTATGTTTTACTATTAGTATTATATTTTATAGGGGAAGATACTTCGACTCAGCTCAGGCACTCTGTCGTGCCGCTTACGCTTGCTCAGTATCCACTTAAATTTTCCGACAAGGAAAATTTAAGTGGAGCAGAGGAGGCTCGAACTCCCGACCTTCTGAATGCAAATCAGACGCTCTCCCAGCTGAGCTACTGCCCCGAGTCTTGAGCAATAGAGCAATAGAAAATAGAACGCAGCTGAAGCTATTATGTTCTATTTGTTCTATTGTTCAATTTTCAATTGCTCTACCAAATTTTCGCACAGCAAAAATTTGGTGGGCCCAAGTGGATTCGAACCACTGACCCCAGTCTTATCAGGGCTGTGCTCTAACCAACTGAGCTATGGGCCCGCATTTCGTTGTTCGTGTATCGTGGTTCGTTCTTGAATCACGAATCACTAATCACGAATCACGAACCCGTAGTTTCCGCGTCTATTCGCGTTAAATAAAAAATAGCCAAGCTCCAAACGATAAAGCCTATTATCGCGAGTCTGATTAAAAATAGTTAATAGCTTTAGACTATCAACCTAAAACATTATTCTAAAATATCTTTGGCACAGCCAAAAAATTTTAGAAAGGAGGTGATCCAGCCGCATCTTCCGATACGGCTACCTTGTTACGACTTAGCGCCAGTCACCGGTTTTACCTTAGACCTACTTGCGTAGGGCTTCGGGTACCCCCAGCTCCCATCGCTTGACGGGCGGTGTGTACAAGGTCCGGGAACGTATTCACGGCGGCGTAGCTGATCCGCCGTTACTAGCGATTCCGTCTTCATGGAGTCGAATTGCAGACTCCAATCTGAACTGGGCCTACTTTTTTGCGATTAGCTCCACCTCGCGGTTTGGCAACGCTTTGTAGTAGGCATTGTAACACGTGTGTAGCCCAAGGCATAAGGGCCGTACTGACTTGACGTCATCACCGCCTTCCTCCCTGTTATCCAGGGCAGTCTCCTTAGAGTGCTTTCTTGAAGCCTTGCGGCCCAAGAAGTGGCAACAAAGGATAATGGTTGCGCTCGTTGCGGGACTTAACCCAACACCTCACGGCACGAGCTGACGACAGCCATGCAACACCTGTTCAGGCAACCGACTTGACGGTTGGCGCCCCTTTCGGTTTGCTACTACCTGTATGTCAAGCCTTGGTGAGGTTCTTCGCGTATCGTCGAATTGAACCACATGTTCCACCGCTTGTGCGGACCCCCGTCAATTCCTTTGAGTTTTAACCTTGCGGCCGTAGTCCTCAGGTGGAGCACTTAACGAGTTATCTTACGGCACCGGTCCTATACGAACCGACACCTAGTGCTCATAGTTTACGGCTAGGACTACCAGGGTATCTAATCCTGTTTGCTCCCCTAGCTTTCGCAGCTCAGTGTCAGAACTATCCTAGAGAACCGCCTTCGCTACTGGTGTTCCTCCCGATATCTACAGATTTCACCCTTACACCGGGAATTCCGTTCTCCTCTTCTAGTCTCAAGTCTTGCAGTTTCGAAAGCAGTTCCCCGGTTGAGCCGAGGGATTTCACTCCCGACTTACAAGACCACCTACCTGCCCTTTACACCCAATAAATCCGAGTAACGCTTGCCACCTCCGTATTACCGCGGCTGCTGGCACGGAGTTGGCCGTGGCTTCTTCTCTGGGTACCGTCAGCTTTGCCTATTAAAGCAAAGGTTTCTTCCCCATTGAAAGAGGTTTACGACCCGAAAGCCTTCATCCCTCACGCGGCGTCGCATAGTCAGGCTTTCGCCCATTGCTAAATATCCTCGACTGCAGCCTCCCGTAGGAGTCGGGGCAGTGTCTCAGTCCCCGTGTGGCTGACCATCCTCTCAGACCAGCTACCCGTCAAAAGCCTTGGTGGGCCGTTACCCCGCCAACTAGCTGATAGGGCGCGAGCTCCTCCTCAAGCGTACCGGTAAAGGTACTTTTTTCCTGAAGGAATGAACCTCCAGGATGACATCAAATATTACTCTCGCTTTCGCAAGGCTATCTTCAACTTAAGGGTAGATTACTCACGTATTACTCACCCGTTTGCCGCTATATTCTAAACAAATCGGCATCCGCCTTGCGGCTTCAACCTTTTTATTTAGAGCATCGCTCGACTTGCATGCCTAATCCACGCCGCCAGCGTTCACTCTGAGCCAGGATCAAACTCTCCGAAAAATAAAGCTCTTTGCCCGGCATAATGCCGGGACGAGTGGGCTTGGCTATTTAATTCTCAAAGAACGATTGAAATTTATCTTTTTAGCTCTCTAAAGAAACAAAAAAAGCGCTCAGACAAATCTATGAGCGCTTTTATCTATCTTTAAAAAGGCGCTTATTCGTCCTTCAATATCTATCCGGTATTGTCAACTGCTGTGGTTTTTTCTTCCACTATTTTTACCAAATTATTTGGCTCCAGGTTTTCCTGTCTCCTTTTGGTAATTTTTTATTATACAATAGATAAATTATTTGTCAAGTATTTTAATAAAATTTTTTGTGAAAATATTTAATTATAAAATTTACCGAAAATCCGTCGTCCACGGCTGAATTAAGAGGGCGGCTCGCGAAAGCCGCCCTCCGTTTTATTTTAACAATAGCTACTATTGATTCTCTACCGAAACTAAACTTAATACTTCGCCGCTCTTTTGAGCGGTTACCGCTACCTGAAGTTTACTGTCTTCTTTTTTCAGGAATTCAGCAATCTTCGCGTTACTGTCTTGATCAAATTTATTCACTATTCCCTCAGCAACGATCGCGTATCCGCTGGCCTCGCAGGCAGGAGTGATAGCGCACTGTTTAGAATGAGTCTTTATAAAAGCAGCTAAATCCTCAGTCTTATGAGCGTCTAAACACATATTGTCAATAATGTCTCCCTTGATCATCACGGTTTCACTACCGCTAGACCCTTGAGCAAAGGCTAAGGAAGAAACAAAACATAATGCCGCCAATACCAAAAATGCCTTCTTCATTTCTTATTCACCTCCCTTCTTTTTTAAAAAATATAACCCTTAATAAGCAAGGGTGCCTCTTATTATTCACAAGAACCACCCTTACTATTCTTTTTCTTGGCCTGCCTAATCCACCATTAACAAAATCAGACAGGCCAAGAAAAAGAGTGTATTCCTCTAGTAGATTACCAACAGAATCTTAAAGCTGAACTAAAGCTTTGCCACATTAATCGCCTGTTCGCCCTTAGGACCCTGAGTGATTTCAAACTCGACTGCTTGGCCTTCATCTAAAGACTTATAGCCGTCTCCCTTAATCGCGGTATGATGCACGAACACATCTTTACCGTTATCATCAGGAGTAATGAAGCCGAAACCCTTTTGATTGCTGAACCATTTTACTTTACCTTTTGGCATTTACTTGTACACACCTCGCTTTCCTTTAACATTTTGATCCTTCCTTCAATAAACCGGGAGGATCTATCCCTGGCGGGTTATGCGGGATAGAAAGAAAAAACCGTAAGGATTGGTTTTGCTGTCTTATTTTTCCTTACGGCTATAAACTTCAATCTTTCTCTTCCTTGCTTTATTTTACTATCGCGCAACCACACCTTACTGCTTAACTTAAAACATAATACCACGAAGTGTTCTCTTGTCAAGTAAAATCTGCCTCTGGCGCTTAGATTTTACTTGATTCTGAGCTCTGCGAAGAATCTTATCCGATAGAATTTCCTATACGGTAAAGAAAAATTTACCCCAAATTTACTTCCCCAGCAGGCCATTGATTCTTCCGGCTAAGATAGCCAGATAATCGCCTTTGCGAAAATATATATATCCTTTTTTCTTTCCGCAAATACGATCGTCCAACTCCTGGCATAATCTTTCTAAAGGTCCGGCCAGCCTATGCGATACCTTGAGCGCCCACACCCAAAGGATAAATACCGAAAACAAAAACCCTAGTATCGCGATACCCGCGGCCTTTTGCGCGGCAGGGATTAAGGTATAACCGATGGATTCAGGTATGCCCATTTCACCGGCCACCACACTAAAGATTAAATAATAAAGGCAGATCACCCCTATGCTCATCGGCACCACGGTTGAAAAAAATACTAAGTTTAAAATCTTACGCTGGAAACGGTTAGCGATAACCGGACGCCTGCGGCACTTCTCTTTTCTTTTCATCTGCACCTCGCTGGTATAATCATCAGGTATAAATCCTAAGGATTATAAGAGATTGCTGCCTATTTTTGGATTTTTTTCAGTAATCTCTTCAAATAGTCTAAAAACTCCGGGGCCTTCCCGGGTTTCACCTTAACGATTTCTTTTCCCGAAATAGGCTCTATAGCGGCTTTTTCATATCCCACTTTTATATCGGAATAACCGCCTTCGGCATCACTCTGGGTATTATCCGAATCGGTCATTAAGGCAATTGCCCCGACAATGCCTGAAGGAAACCTCCCAAAGGCGGCTTTATAATCCTCAAAGATATTCCTTTCCTCCTGTATCCACTCTCCTATTCTTTCCTTGCCGGATTCAAGCACAATCAGCTTGATATTTTTAAAAAAAGGACTGGTTAAAATAGTGCCTTGAGGCAAGTCTTCAGACCAGATATATTCCAGGCAACGGGTATTAGTAAAAATCATTGCCGGAAAAATCACATAAAACCTTACCGCGTAATCGTCGCGCTCTATCCAGGATTTCCTGGACCGGTCATTTTCGCGGCTCTTAGAGGGAAATTTATCCACCTTCCAGCGCCAGCTCAGGTAAGGATACTTTTTGGGGCTGAATTTAATTAGATAGAATAATCCTGAAGATGTTTTCTGGCTTTTTCCCGTAAGATACCCCGCTGGATCGCGCGGGGTTACCGCGTAAAGTACCCGGCCATGAAAAATCTTTTCCTTCCATTCCTTAAGCGCGTTTTCCCGGTTAAAAGAAAACCGCTTTAATTCTGTCAACCCAAGAACCGTTTGGAATGAAAGAAAAGCGCCCGCGATAAGAATTACCACGCCAATCTTTCTCATTCATTTATCAGCTTAAAAAATACTCTTGATATTAGCCAGAGACTTAATTGCCTCATATTCCCCTATCTTGATCAGCTCCTCTATCCTGAAGAAATCAAACCATTCCACGCCCAAGGCTACCGGACTGATCAGGACATCGGCCCTCTGACAGTCGGCCTCGGCAATGGCGTATTCCATTGTCTGCATACTATTTACGATAATATCAAAGATATTCGGAAAAAACATCCGGTTAAGACCGGATTGAAATTGATAAGAAAGTTTGTCCAGAAAACTCCCTTTCCCCGCCTTTTCTCTTTCTTTCTGTTTCAGCAGTTGTTTGAACTCATGGCTGCGCGCCATACTCTCGGGACTGGGCAGGACATTCACCGCGATTATCTTATTTATACCCATCTTTACCAGCGTTCCCACTGCCACCGGCTCAATTATTCCTCCGTCAATAATCAAATCACCGCCAATAACCTGTGGGGCAAAGACAGCCGGGATCGCGATACTAGCCATCACCGCGTCCACAATTCTGCCGCTGTTAAAAATAACCTCCTGGCGTTTAGTGATATTACAAGCAACCACCCGCAAAGGAAGCTTAACATCCTGAAAGGTTTTATTTCCGATGTGCTTCTCTAAAAACCTGCGGATTTTATTGCCCTTGGCCAGGGACATTTTATGAAAGCAGAGGTCAATCAAAAGGCCATAGGCCTTAAGGCGGTTATTGTTATACTCCATCAGCATATTCTGAATTTCCGAGCTGTTTAAGCCTGAGGCCCACAATGCCCCGACCAGCGCCCCCATACTAGAGCCGGCAATCATATCTATTTGGATATTTTCCTTCTCTAAAACCTTGATTACCCCGATATGAGCCAGGCCGTAGGCCGCCCCGCTGCCCAGGGCCAGGCCCACCCGAATACCTCCTATTTCCCGGGCAATTCTCCGAACTGAGCGGGAATACTCTAATTCAATATACTCGGTTACAATCCTTTTGGTTGGCTTGCCTATTTTCCGGTAAACCTCATCCAGGGCCGGCAAGGATGCATAAATACTATGCTTTAAAGAAGAGGCGATCTCCTCGCAAGAAGGCTCTCCGCCCTGCTGATGCCGGGCCAGAATCAAGCTTACTTTTTCCTGGGCCGAGCTTACCTTCTGAGATAAATCAAACAAAAGGGATTTTGTCTTCCCTAAACTGTTAGCATCGCAGTTACTCAGCAAATGAACAGAGTCGGACTGGTTGAGGGCGTTAAAAACCGCGTCTTCAACCAGAGGCGGCAGTTGAACGATTATGTAGTGATAGCTTCCGGTAAAATAGGTCAGAAAGGCGTTAAATCTGCTGACATAAGAAGCGCTTGAACTGTCGTAGATAACGTTGACCAATTTCACCCCGGAAAAGGCATCTTCCGATATCGCGCTATTTAAAGATTCCTCCGGGGGAAGCGGAGAATCCAGTTTAACCATCCATAAGCCGCCGGGGCCGCTGGAGGCGCCATCAACAGAGTCAAAATCACGGTAAAGCTGGTCTTTAGCTGAGGCCACATTTATCAGCAGGACATCTTTCTTGGTTTCCTTCTTCAGGCTTAAGGCCAGATTCGCCGCGTAGGCCGCGCATCCGGTATTAGCGGATATGCCGAAAACCGAGATGATGTTGCTTTCAAAAATCTTCTTCTCAGCCTGATCTTTTTTCTTAAGCCGGCGGGACAAGGTGTGACTGATGTCAATGGCTAAGCGCGGGGCGTTATTTAAGATGCCGCGAAAATCCTCCGGGGTGATCTCTAAAATCTTAGAGTCGTTAGCCGCCTGGGCGCTTACCGAATGATTCTCTCCTAAAAGCGAAGAAATCATCCCAAAGTAACGTCCGCAGTTAAGATACTCCAGGGTCTCCTCAGTCCGGTCTGGAGGCTTAATGAAAACCCTGATTCTGCCGCTGATAACGCAATAGAAAGCGGTAGGAATATCTCCTTGTCTATAGATAATATCCCCTTTGGCATATTCTACGACTTTGCTTTTTTGCATTATCAAATTTTTCTCGGACTCGCTAAGCCGGGCAAAAACCGGGGCATAATTAACGATAAAGACCTTATCCGGGTCTTTTTTGATAATGCTGGAAAGATTAAAGAAATCCATATTTTCCTCGCTTTGCTCGGAAGAGAACAGAGAACAGATTACGCGAAAAGGTTATTTAATGATTTCGTTCTCCAGCCACTCAAAGTCGCCGCTAAGGATCTTTTTGGCTATTTTGAGCGCGGGCTGATCATAATTATTAGAAATATCCTTAAAATTTCCGGCAATCCGCTCCCGGGCCTGGCGGCAAAATAAATCTGCCAGCTCAACAGGAGAGCCGGACTTCTGCTGAGCTTTATTCAACGATACGGCGTAAGAGCAAATTGCTGAAATTACAAAAAGATCCATTCCGATATCCACAAAACGGTTTAAAAGATTCTGCTTGGATTCCAAACGTTGTTGATGAATAAGCATATTCAAAAATATGGTCCTGGCTAAACGTTTAGTAGCATAACTGGCAAAACGCAGATGCCCCCGAAGTTCATCAGGCAAGTCCGAAAAATCCCGCTTAGAAGGAAGCCATAATTTAGGATACCAGGCTAAATAATACAATCCGGTGGATAGCGCCGCCTTTATCCTTCCTACTATAGAAACCCTGGGGCCCATAACCGAAAGCATCCTCTTTAAATGCGGGTCCAAAGCCTCCCGGGCAATGAAAAGCCGCATTATCTGGCTGGTGCCTTCAATAATCAGGTTTATCCGGGCATCCCGAAACACCCTCTCCACGGCATAGCCCGGCTCGTGCCTGCCCTTTAAAGACAGGGCGGTTTCAAAACCTCTTCCTCCCCGGATCTGAAAGGTATCATCAATCACCTTCCAGGCGGCCTCCGAAGAAAAAAGCTTGGCCATAGCCGCCTCTAAGCGGATATCCAATTTCTTGGCATCAGCCATCTGTGAAGTAAGCCAGGTAACCGCGTCTATAGCCAGGGTATTGGCGGCAATCAGAGAAAGCTTAGTAGCCACCGCCTCATGTTCACCAATGGGATGTCCCCATTGCTTTCTTTCCTTAGACCACTCGCGGGCAACCGCTAAACACCATTTACTCATTCCGCTGGAGGCCGCCGGAATAGTCAGCCGGCCGGTATTTAGAGTAAGGAAGGCCAGCTTCAAGCCCTGGCCTTCACCTAAAACAATATTCTCTTTAGGCACCTTGACATTATTAAATTTTAAAAGCCCCAGTTGGACTCCCTTCAAGCCCATAAAACTACAGCGGTAAGCCGCCTCAAAACCCGGGGTATTAGTCTCCACAATAAACGCGGTAATCTGTTTTTTCTCTTTGCCTCTTTCTATCTTAGGCGGGGTATTGGCCATCACAATCAGGATGTCGGCTATATTACCGTTAGAAATCCAGAGCTTTTCCCCGTTGATTAAATAATGCTGACCGTCCTCGGTGGGCACCGCGGTAGTCTTCATTGTCCGGGGGTCTGAACCCGCGGAGGGCTCGGTCAAGGCAAAACCGGAAATCGCTCCCTGACGAAAACGGGGCAGATATTTTTTCTTCTGCTCCGGTGTCCCGAAAAGGCTCAAAGGCGTGGGCACGCCGATACTCTGATGCGCGGACAATAACACCGTGGTTGAGCCGCAGTAGCTGGCGATCAAATGGATTACCCGGTTATAATTTACCTGGCTTAATCCCAAACCATCGTATTCCGGTTTGATTTTCATCGCGAAAGCCCCTAAATCCGCCAAGCCTTTAATCACTTCCTGGGGCATCTCGCCGGTTTTATCCACTTCATCCGGATTAAGATTGGCCCGCAGAAATTTCTCTATCTTCTCTAAATAATCACTGCCGATTTTCTTTTCTGCCTCAGATTGTTGAGGGAAAGGATGCACCAAATCCCAGGGTAGCTCCCCGTGAAAAAGCTCCCGGACAAAGCTGGGATAGTTCCATTCCTTCTCCCGCGAGGCCTCAGCCAGCTCCAAAGATTCTCTCTTTTCCGAACTTATGCCTTTATCATAGATATCCATATTTTTCTCTCCTAATAGTAGCAGTTAGCGTGTAGGGGTCAGCGTCCGCTGACCCGGTAATATCGTTGCCTTACCTGCCTGCCGGCCCTCGGCTTCGCCGCGAGGCGAGCAGGCGGGCGGCAACCGCTACGAATTACTGTATGAACGTATTTAGAAATGATTAAAGTAACCGTCAACTATTAAATTATCTATAGAATTTTCCGTTTATCTTGGCCAATTCAACCAAGAAACCGCAAGGACTAAAACGCTCGGCTTTAAATTTATCCACGAATTCACGCGATTCTCGCGCGATTCTTTGGGCGCCAAGTTTATCCGCGTAGCGCAGAAGCCCGCCGCGAAACGGCGGAAAACCGGTGCCCATAATCATCCCGATATCCACATCCGCAGGCTCATTACAGACCTTTTCCTCTAAACAAAAGGCCGCCTCATTAATCATCCGATAAAGCATCCGGCTTAAAATATCTTCGTCACTCATAACAGCTTTTCGCGAATTCGGTAATAAACCATTCACCTCTTTATTCGGCTCTTTTTCTTTTGTCCTATGAATGTAGAACCCCTGGCCGGTTTTCTTGCCAAACCATTTCTTCTCGTAGACTTTCTTGAAAATCTGGGGCACCTTTAACCTGGCCCCTAAATTTTCCTCTAACAAACAAGCCACCTTATAGCCTACATCTAATCCGATTTCATCCATTAAGGTAAACGGCCCCATTGGCATACCAAAATCCAACATAATTTTGTCTATTCGCTCAAAACTTATGCCTTCCTCCAGGATAAATCCGGCCTCGTTAAGATAGGGCAGAAGGATTCTATTTACCAAGAAGCCGCAGGAATCCCTGACTACAATCGGGGTCTTGCCTAATTTCCGGGAGAACTCAACCATCGTGCTGATTGTCTCCTCGCTGGTATGGGGGGTGCGGATCAGCTCAATCAAAGGCATCCGGTGCACCGGGTTAAAAAAGTGCATCCCGATTACCCGCTCTTTATTTCGCGCTCCCTCCGACATCCGCTCAACCGATAAACAAGAGGTGTTTGAGGCTATGATCGTCCGCGGACTGACCACCGAATCAAGCTGACCAAAGACCGCCTGCTTTATCTTCATATCCTCAACCACCGCCTCCACCACTAAATCCGCATTGGCAAATCCGCTGTAATCCAAAGTCGAAGAAATCAGTCCCATTCCAAATACCGCCTGATTTTTTTTGAGCTTTTTCTTCTTAACCGCGTAATCATAGACCTCTCTGGCCTGTCTTAGGCCGCGGCCCAATGACGGATAGTTTAAATCTTTCATCCGCACCGGCAATCCATAAGCGCTAAATAACTGGGCAATGCCTCCGCCCATTGCTCCCGCCCCCAAAACCGCGCACTTACCAATCTTACTAGGCTGGGCCTGACTCCATTTGGTTTTCTTATATTTCTCAGTTAAATAAAATAGCGAAATCAGATTCTTGGAGATTTCCCCGACTACCAATTCCCCAAATACCTGGGCCTCTCTCTCTAGGGCCCTTTCTAAAGAAGAGCTATAATTTTCAACAACTGCCTCCAGGGCCTTTAACGGCGCGGGATATTGGCCTTTAGTAGTTTTCAAGACCAACTTCCGGGTTTGATCTTTCAAGATAGACCGTCCCAGAGAATTCCGGTCCAGAAATTTATTCAGCCAGCCTTTAAGCCTGGGCTTATATCCCCGGCGTTTATGGGGATGGCTTTTAAGAAACTCAATACCTTCCTCAAGCAAGCGGTTTTGACTGGCCAAGCCGTCAACCAATCCAATCTTTAAAGCTTCACCGGCAGAAACCACCTCTCCAGCCAGGATTAACTGTAAACCTTTTTGCAGTCCCACCAAACGCGGCAGGCGCTTGGTGCCGCCAAAACCCGGGACTATCCCCAGCTTTACCTCCGGCAGGCCAATCTTAACCTTATCCCCGAAACAGGCTAAACGGTAGTCGCAAGCCAAAGCCAGCTCTAATCCTCCGCCCAGACAGGCCCCGTTAATTAAGGCAATAGATGGAATAGACAGTTTCTCTAAAGCATTAAATATCTTCTGCCCCTCTTGAGCCTTAACCTCGGCCTCGGAACTGGAAGCAATATTCTCAATCTCCTTAATATCCGCCCCGGCAATAAAAATATCCGGTTTCTTGCTTACTACGAGCAGTCCTTTTAAATCCGGCTTGGAGGCTAACTGTGCGATTATCCCCTCCAATTCCTTCATCACCGCCGAAGACAAGACATTCACCTTAGCCTCCGGCTGGTCAAATTCTATGACGGCAAATCCGTTTTCTATTTTTAGGCTTAGGATAAATTCAAGTTTCAAGGCCTGACCCCTTTCTTATTAACCTTAACAGCCTGCCTGCCGGTAGGCAGGGTAGATAGGGATGACTGATGACCAATTTATAAATCTTTTTCTCATTTCATTAAATTCTCCATGTGTCTTTTGCCCAGCATGCGATAAATTGAGAAGTCTTTATCAAGAGAAAAGACTTTAGTTGTATCTAAGGCCTCAGCTCCAATAAGCAAAGTAGCATCGGCAAAGTCCATAGGAAGGTTAGAATATTTCTTTTGTAATTCGATTATCCTGGATAGATGCTCCCTGGTTAGATCAAACATTTCTAATCCACCCAGAATAATCCATTTTAAGAAGTCTAACTGGGCTTCGAGATGAACGTGTGCTTCCAAAATGTAAGTAACTTCTGTTATTATAGGCCAAGTGGTAATAAGTCTTCCCTGGACATCTTTACGATATTCCTCAAGCCTATGCTTGACCTTCTGGTGATACGTATCGGATTTATCAAATAAGGCAATTAAAGGCCCGGCATCAATTACGGCCATGTTTTCCACTCAACATCTCCTTTAAGTACCGTTTCCTGTTTATAGATAAATCACCTTTGGAGCTGCTATGTCTGCCAAATAGTTCTTGCTCTTCTTCAGAAAAAGACTGATCAGGAAAGTGTCTTTTATGATATTCGAGAATGCTTTTAGCTATAACATCAGACATAGAAAGGCGCTCTGACTGACTAAGAAGATACAGAATTTCTTTAACATGGGTATCGCATCTAGCAGTAATAATTTTCTCTTTTGTGTTGTGTGATTTAGTAATGGACATTGTTATCGCCTCCTGTATTACAAAGTGTATCACAAAATAATTGTTTTGTCAAGTTCCGTCCGCCGCCTACGCACAGCGAGGCCAGGCCTAAGTGCAGATTCCGGCGCTTCATCTTCTTAAAATGGCCGCTGTCCCTATTATTTAACCGTGTAAGGAGAAATGCGGACTACCCTGCCATTTTCCCACACCGCGAGAGGACGACCTGTTTTTTTTATGCTGTTGAACAACCTGCCGCACCGCTTTTTTTAATGCCGCATAGGCCTTATCTTGCAGAGACATCCTCTTTTTCATTTATGCCCTCGCGCTTTTTTTGATTACAGCGAAAAACTTTAACTACCAACTACTTTCTTGCGCCGTAGGCGCATCCGCCTGCGGCAAACGCTTTTAGGGGTCAGGCCTTGAAACTTGAAATTAACCCCTCAGTTACGATTATCACCACGACTAGTTATATGATAAAAGCACCCTTCTTATGCAATCTATAGGACAGACCATAACTGTATTGTATCCTAAACAACAGAATTGTTAAGATAAATTCAACTTTCAAGGCCTGACCCCTTTTTCTCTGAATAAAGCAAATACTTTTCTCATTTCCGCCTCCTTGCCATAACTCCACCCACAACCCAAACGACTATTAATTGCTTCTTATTCATTTTACTTTTCTAATTTCAAACAACCTTTTAAATAAACGCTCGCTAAAGTAACTGCCATACCAGAAATAAAACCAAATAATCTATCTAACCATTTTTCTCTTTTCTTCCTTTTTGCGAGATTAATCTCTTTAAGTTCGTTTATTCTATTATCTATGATTGGAGTTAAGTCTGGCAACTTCGAGTTATATGGTTTATAGTGACACTTCACCTGGATCATTTCTTCTAATGTATACTTTTCTATCAGTTTTTTATTACCGGTATCTACAAATACATATAATTTATTTATAATTTCGTGTGTTTTATCTGACATTCCCATATCCTTGCCTCTTTCGTCTAAAATTTAAAAACAGGCATGACAACCGTTTATTTTTATTCATATGCATATTTTATAAGAAACATCTGCTTTTCCACCTTTAAACTTATCATTCTTTCTTATCATTGACAGTAACGTGCATAGGATTCCATCTTGTTCCTACTTGATTATGGCTCTTTTACCAGTTAGCGTTCCAATCAGCAATATTCTGTTGAAAGGTTTGTATATTTTGCTGTTGTCTTTCAGCGCTTCTTTGATAAATATCGTGTATTCTATTTAAGGTTGCTTGATTAGCCTGTTCTTGTGCAATTGCTTGTTGGGTTTGAGAGTTAATTAAAGCAGGGAACTTTAGGGGTCAGGCCTTGAAACTTGAAATTAACCCCTTAGTTACGATCATCACCACGACTAGCTATAGGTCAACTCTCATCCTTATCTCTTTTGCGTAATTAAGAAGGCCTATCATCAATCTTTCCTTGTATTGAATACGGATTCCGGGCGCAATGGAACAAGCCGTAAACTATAACGGATCCACTCTCAATAAGAAAATAGACAACATAAGGGAATCGCTTAAGTAGCTTACGATGAAAGTTTTTATAGATCTTGGGATAAAGATTGGGGGTTCGGGCTATTTCCGCGGCACTGGCATAAAAGGCTCTTAAGAATTCCTCGCCCAAACCTTTGGATTTTTCTTCATACCAAATATACGCGGAAACAGTGTCTTCTTCAACTTCGGGCAAAAATGACAACAAATATCGCATATTATTTTCTTTTTTCTATCCGCGCTTGCAGTTCTTTTAAAGAGAGCAATCGTCCGCCATGGTTTTGATATTTTGCTGATCGCCGGTCCAGTTCAGCCTTGTGCGATTCAGGCATAGGAATACGCTCTTTAGAAGCGATAGAATCCCACACATCCTCAACGAATAAAATTTTCTCTGCCGTACTTAAACGAGAAATCTTAGGAATATCCGCTACTTTCATAATCTCACCTCCGCTTAAATTATAACATATACATTAACGCTCCACAATCACTGCCGCGCCTTGACCGCCGCCTACGCAGAGCGAGGCCAGGCCTAAATGCTGGTTCCGGCGCTGCATTTCCTTAAGCAGAGTCAGAATCAAGCGGCTGCCGGTAACCCCTACCGGGTGGCCCAGGGCAATGGCTCCCCCGTTGACATTAAGTATCTCGCGATTGAGCTTTCCTATATTAGCGGCCTCCAAATGCCTCTCGCAGGCAATTACCTGAGCGGCAAAGGCCTCGTTGATCTCTAATAACTCTATATCGCTTAATTTCAGGCTGGCTTTCTTTAAGACTTCCGGGACGGCAAAGGCCGGGCCGATGCCCATTTTGCTGGGCTCAACGCCACAATAGGCATAGGAGCGGATGAATCCTAAAGGCGTAAAACCCAATTCTTTGGCCTTTTCTTCCTTCATCAGTAACAAAGCGCAGGCCCCGTCAGTAACCTGACAGGCATTGCCTACGGTTACGGTTCCCGAATAGCGGTCAAAATAAGGTTTAAGTTTGGCTAAATCTTCTAAAGTAATCTTCTCCCTCACCCCGTTATCATCGGTAACTGTCTTTTCGTATTTCGGAGGGACAAAAACCGGGACAATCTCCTCTTTCAGCCTTTCCCTGGCGCTCAGCGCCCGATTATGGCTGACTAAGGCGAACTCATCCTGCTCTTTGCGGGTTATCCCGTATTCCTTAGCCAGTATCTCGGCAGTCTGGCCCATATTCAGGCCGCAGACCGGGTCAGTCAGGCCTAATTGCAGGCCAATCACCGGCTTTAGCAGACGACTGGGTTTAAGCAATTCCCAGAATAGAGAAATTCTTTCTAAAGGATTCCTGGCTTTAGCCAGTTTCAAGAATAGCTTGGCGGTTTGGGGAGGATAAAACATCGGGATATTGGACATTGACTCCGCCCCGCCGGCAATCACCACCTCATCCATCCCGGTCAAAATCTTTTCCACCGCGCTGGTAACCGCCTCAAAACCCGAGGCGCAGTTACGGGAAACGGTATAAGCCCGTTTTTCTTTCGGTATCCCCGCAAGCAGGGAAATCACCCGAGCGATATTAGCCGCCTCCGGAGGATTGGCTACTGAACCGAAGATTACCTCATCCACTAACTTCGGCTCTAAACTGGTCCTCTCCAACAACTCTCTAACCGCTATCCGCCCCAATTCCTGGGCCGGAATATCCCCAAAATCCGTCCAGGCCTTAACAAAAGGCGTCCTTATCCCCTCAACTATGGCTATCCTTGACATATTTTTCTACCTCGGCTAATAGGTTATCTCATTAATGTCTAGTGTCCGGGTCTGACCCCTTACTTCTCTTCTTAGGTCCCTGGTCTTTTGTCCACAAACCGTTTTACCTTATGGGAGATTTCCATCTCTACCTGCTTGAGCATCTCATCGTGCGGCAGGATGATTATCTCATTGGGGGTTATCTCGGTTAAGGAGAGGATTTTATCGCAGAGGCTTTTCTTTAGATTTTGCGGGTCGACAGCGGCGCTCAGGCTTAGATACAACAGCAATTCGTCAACCTCGTAGGGGTCGTTATCCTTCTTTCTGATCTCCACCTGCCACTCCTCAATATCCTTCTCGGCCTCTAAGATTGCCCCAAAGGTATTCAAGTTTACCAGGGTGCCCTTAACCTTGGAAAGCTGGAAGTTTTTGATATTAGAGGCCCGGTAGATATGGCTGGATACGCGAGGGGCGCTGCGCCGGCAATAAGGACAGGGAGAATACGCTATCCCCCCCTTGACCAAGTCTCCGGTGCGATAGCGCAGGACAGCGCTGCCCCGGCAGTCAATGCTGGTATACACCAACTCTCCGTCTTCACCCTCGCCTTTGGTCTCGCCGGTATCCGGGTCAATCACCTCAAATATCTCTTTATCCGGATAGGTATGATAACCGCTGGAAACCCCGATATCCGTGGGACATTCTCCCCAGGCGCATTTGGCCTCGGTAAAACCGTAGGTGCCGAATACCTGGACGCCATTAGCCCCCATCTCCCCGAGCATACCGCTTAACTTTTCCTTAAATCCCGGAGGAACCGCGGAGGCCCCCAAGATCACTTTTTTAATAAAACTAAAGTCTTTATTCATCTGCTTAGCCGAACGCACCAGATGATAAAGATAACCCGGAACCCCAATCACAATATCCGGCTTAACCTTTAAGATGGCCTCAATATTTCCCTGGGTGCCCATCACCTTGCCCCCTCCGGTAGAGAGCATAAAGACATTATGGGAAAAAGCCGCGAAGACCGTCTGCCAGAAGGCCAGATGCGGGGCATAAGGAAAAAGATTCACTGCCCGGGAATCCTGCCGAACCCCAAAGACATCCAGCAGACGGTATCCTGAAATATACAAATTATCAATATCGAACTTGGTATACAAAAAAGAAACCGGCTGTTTGGTGGTGCCGGTGGTGGCGGTAAGAAAAATAGGGCGGTATTCTTTACTTAGACGCTCTTTGACCTCTTCCTGGCCTTTTAAAATTTTAAGTAAGGCCAGATACACCAGCTTATTCTTTGGCCAGTATTTCTTAATCAAGGCCTCATCCGGCTGAAGAATAAAATCCCGGAAGCGGTTAGGAAAGTCATCCGAAGGCAAAAAATCCTCTTTTTTGGTAAAGGGAATGAGTTTTAAGTCTTCAACGGTCTGGATGTAGCGGGGCTTGATCTTATGCTGGTCAAATAACTTGCGGTAATAAGGGCTAAAGGGATATAGCTGGCGGGAAATAAAATCGCGGAGTAATCTATTCTGGAGTTCTCTTAATTCCTTCCGCGGCAAAAAGCTTATTTTTTTCCAATGCTCCATCTGGAAGTTAAATTTTAACAAAGTAGAGACGCGAGATTTCGCGTCTCTACTTATAATTTCTCGAAAAACGCGCGAGCCGCTCTTGCCTTTTTAACTTTATTTGCTTATTCTTTTCAACTTCCTCTTTGGTCTTAAGAATCAAGCGGGGAACTTCCGCGGGCTTTCCTTTCTTGTCCATGGCCACCATAGTTAAATAAGCCGAACCCACCTTAAGAATCTTTCCCTGTTTAATCTTTTCCGTTTCAATCTCCACTTCCACATCCATGGAGGTCCGGCCCACATGATAGACCGAAGCCCTGAGGGTCAACACATCCCCTACGCCCACCGGATGCTTGAATTCAATATTATCCATGGAGGCCACAACTACATTCTTGCGGGCGTGTTTAGTCGCGGCTACGAACGCCGCTTCATCAACCAGCTTTAAAATCGTCCCGCCGTGCACACTGCCGTAATGATTGGCGTGCAGGGGCATCATTACCTCGGATAAAATCGCCGCGGAATCAGCAACAGTTTTCTTTACCATTAGTAAAATTATAACATTTATTTTAGCTATTGCCAATGAAATAATTACTTGCTATGATAAAAGTTATGAAAATCACGGTGGCCAAAAACGCGGGGTTTTGTTTTGGGGTAAAGCGGGCGATTGATATTGCCAGGGTAAGCTCAAAGAAAAAAGAGCCGGTGTATATGCTGGGTGATATAGTCCATAACGAAAATGTGGTCAGGGATATTGAATCCGCCGGGATAAAAAAGATAAAAAACATCTCCCGAATACAAAGCGGCTCATCCCTGCTCATCCGCGCCCACGGCAGCGCCCGGAAAACAATAGAAAAGGCGGACAGCTTAGGATTAGAGGTAATAGATGCTACCTGCCCAATGGTCAAAGAAATCCATAAGGTGGCCAGGGATATGGACGAAAAAGGATACCGAATCGCGGTTATCGGAGACTACAATCACGACGAGGTCCAGGGCATCGTCGGCCAAATCCAACACAAGGCGATCGTCTTAGAGAATATCGCGGATATTGAGAAAAAAATATCCCCAAACTTAAAGAAACTGGCAGTAGTAGTGCAGTCTACTCAAAATTTAGAAAAAGTACTAAAAATGCAGGGCATTCTAAAAAAGCGTGTCCCGGACTTAGAATTTCACAACACCATCTGCTCCCCCACCCGCCTAAAGCAGGATGAAATAAAAACCCTGCCTAAGAAAAATGACTGTATCGTAGTTATCGGCTCAAAAACCAGCGCGAACACTAAAAGGCTCTATGAAATCGCTAAATCCATTAACCGGAACTCTTACTGGGTAAAATCCAGCGCTGATATTAAGAAAGATTGGTTTAAAGGTGTAGAATCCGTGGGAATCACTGCCGGGGCCTCCACTCCGGATAAAACTATTCAAGAAGTTAAAGAGTATATTCAAAAAATAACAGCGTAAAAATTAGCTGATAACTTATGGTTTTATTTTTTAGCTATAAACTATAAACCATACACTATAAACTATTCTTGATTTTCTAATGATAGAAGCCAAAAATCTTACTATGTATTACGGCGCCACCCGCGCCCTAGACAATGTTTCTTTCCGGGCCAACGAAAAAGAAGTCATCGGTTTGCTTGGCCCTAACGGCGCGGGCAAGACCACCTTGATGCGCGTCCTGACCACCTTTATCTACCCCAGCAAAGGAACAGCCTCAATCTGCGGCTACGATATCACCGAAAACCCCCTGGCGGCAAGAAGGATGCTTGGCTATCTTCCGGAAAACCCTCCTCTCTACATAGATATGCGGGTAGACGAATACCTGGATTTCGTGGGGCGCGCGCGGGGCCTTTCCTCAACAAAACTTAAAGAAAGGAAAGAATGGGTAATCGAAGCCACCCAAATCCGCAAAGTCTATAAGCATACGATTTTTGAATTATCTTTAGGCTACCGGCAAAGAGTAGGCTTAGCTCAGGCCCTTATCCATGACCCCCAGGTAGTAATCCTGGATGAACCCACCTCCGGGCTTGACCCAATGCAGATTATCGGCATCCGTAAACTCATCCGGGACTTAGCCCGGGAAAAGACCATAATCTTCTCCACCCACATCCTGCAAGAGGCATCGGCGGTGGCTGACCGGCTCTTGATAATTGACCAGGGACAGATTATTGCCCAGGGCACCACGAATGAGCTAAAAAAAGGCAAAAGCGTAAATAATAACTTCCTGGTCTCCATCCAGGCAAATCGCCAGGAAATAGAATCCGCGTTTAAAACAATAGCCGCGCTGGAAAGCTTCAGTTTTATTGAAGAGGCTTTGCATACGGTAAGATTTCAATGCCGGGCAAAGTCCGGCGAAGAATTCCTCCGGGCAATTAATCAGGTGGTTAAAGAAAAAAACTGGATCCTAAAAGAACTCTCCCCTCAAGAGCCTTCTCTGGAGGAAGTTTTCCTGGGGCTTTTTAAAAAAACAGAACCAAAACAATCATGAGAAACATCTGGACTATTCTTAAAAGGGAACTTAGCTCATATTTTAACTCTGGTATCGCCTATATCTACCTGATTGTATTCCTGGCCATCAATAACGGATTATTTATGACCCGCTTTTTTCTTCTGGGAAGGGCCGATATGCGGCTTTATTTTGACAGCCTGCCCACCATCCTCTTTGTTTTTATCCCGGCCGTTACTATGCGGCTGTGGGCCGAGGATAAGAAAGAAAATACCTTTGAGCTCCTGATGACCTTTCCGATGAAGCCGCGGGAGTTAGTTTTGGGGAAATTCTTAGCCAGCCTGATATTTTATTCTCTGGCCCTTTTAAGCACCATAACCATCCCGATAATTTTATCTGCCGCCGGCTCACCCGATAGCGGAGCAATTATCGGCGGCTATCTAGGCTCGTTTCTTACCGGAGCGCTTTTCCTTGCTATAGGAATATTCATTTCCGGACTCACCAAAGAGCAGATTGTCGCCTTTGTGCTGACCACCTTAAGTTGTTTTCTTTTTTTCTTCTTAGGCACAGACTTTTTTGCCGCCTTTATTGACGGCTGGATTGGCGGACTGGGAACATTTATCAAAAATTATATAGGCACCGCCAGCCATACAATCAGCTTCAGCAAGGGCGTTATCAGCATTAAGGACATCCTCTATTTTACCGCGGCAATATCCGTATTCCTCATCCTCAATGGCTTTTATTTTGAGGGCAGGCTCAGGCCCAAGGCCAAAGCGGTATTTAGCTTGAGCGTAATTGTGTCTATTATCGGCCTCATCATCTTTAACTGGCTGATCCACGACCTGCGCTTAGGAAGATTTGATATTACTGAGACTAAAATCTATACCACCTCTTTAGTTTCCCGGAAGATGCTCCGGGAGCTGAAGGTGCCGGTTTCCCTGAGCCTCTACATCAGCCCTCAGGACAAAATGCCCACCGCGCTTAAAACCATAGAGCAGGATATTTCCGGGAAGCTCGAGGAACTGAAAATCATCTCTAATAATAAGCTTAATTACAAAATCTTTCATATTGAAGCCTCAAACCTGATAGAGCAAAATCAGAACCCGGGAGAATCTTCAGACACAACCGGCTCATTAGAGAAAAAACTCCAGGACAAAGGTGTGCTTCCTTTCCAGGTAGAAAGCATTGATAAGGACGAGGTTGGCCTCAAGCTGATTTACTCGGCCATCACCATCGCCTATAAAGAAAAAAATGAAGAGATCCTCCCCCGGCTCACTCCCCGGGACATCCCTGACCTGGAGTATCTCATACTCTCCAGAATCGCTAAATTAACCCGGGAGAAAAAACCCAATATCGCCCTTTTCTCTCCTCTTAAAAACGAGGGACTAAACCCGGAAATAAACCGCCTCATTCAAGGGATGACAGAGTCCGAAAGCCGCTACGAGGATGAATATAAAACCGTTATCCCCCTGATGCGTAATAACGGCTACAACGTGAAACGAATCGGCCTGACTAAAGACGACCCGATTACCGGCGACCTGAACACCCTGTTAATCCTTAACCCCGGGAAGCTCAACGACAGACAGCTTTATGAAATCAACAAATTCCTGGCTCAGGGAGGCGCGGCCCTGATCGCTGCCCAGGGCCTTGAATACGCGTTTCAAAGCGGAGGCACTCAAGGGATAGAGATCAGCCCTAAAAAGGCGGATTTAGATATCAACCGGCTGATTCAAAAATGGGGAGTCAAGATTAACGATGAAATGCTGATGGATGAAAGCAGTCAGATAATTGAAGTTACCACCGGCCAGCGGGTCGGCCCCTTCGCCTTATCTATGCCGATCAAGGTGCCTAATCAGATATTAGTAACCACTGAAATGATGCGTCCAGATATGCCTCTGATGAACCGCCTGCCGTCGCTTTTTTTTATGTGGGGCTCAGCCCTGGAAATATCTGAAGACGCCTTAAAAACCGCGAATCTAAAAGAAACCCTGATGTTTAGCTCAAGCAAAAGAAGCTGGAAGGCGCCATCCGACGGCTCCAATCTAAAAAAAGAGCTCTTAACCTTTCCTAAAAGCAATCCCGAAGGCGCGTTTCCCTTAGCCGTAATGTTAGAAGGGAATTTCAGCGATACCTTTCAATCTATTCCCCAGTGGCCAAACCAGGATACTCAAACTCCCGCCCAAAATCAGGAGGCAGTCCCCGCGCTTACTCCTAAACCCGGCAAGCTAATTATCGTCGGCTGTTCCAAGATGTTTACCGACCAGCTTATAAGCGGCGCGGGGAACCTTAATCTCTTTGCCAATATCGTTGACGGCCTTACCCTGGGGACCGATATTATCCAAATCCGCTCCAACACCCTCACCAGCCGCGAGCTGAAGAAATTGACTAACCCTCAGAAGGCCTGGTATAAATTCATCGCGATATTCCTGGTGCCGATTTTATTGGTTTTTTATGGATCGCTGCGCCTGTTTTTGCGCGGGAAAGAAAAACAATTTTATCTGCTGGGGAACGCGAAATGAAATTAAAAAAACTTATTATCCTCGTAGCCATAGTATCGCTTCTTACGGCTCTGGCCTTGATCAAAAACAACGTTACCAAGAAACAGCTTGTTCAGGAAGAAATCGCGGCTTCCCGGCCGTTTACTTTGACGCAAGATTTGGCAGCAGGATTTATCCGGAAAATAACCATTTACAGAGGCGACGATGAAAAGAATAAAATTATCCTGCTAAAAGACGACACCGACAACTGGAGGATAGAAAATAAGTTCAATGTCAGGGCCAGGAAGGAAAATGTGGAAAACCTGCTCAAGGATTTATCCGGCTTAAAAGGGGAACTGCGCGCGGAATCAAAATCGGTATTCGGAGATTTTTACCTGGAAGATACTCAAGGCATCCATATCATCTTAGAGGCCCAGGACGCGAAAACTTTAGCCCATATCATTGTGTCTCCTGATAAACCTGGCTGGGACAGCAGCTTCCTCAGGCTTAAAGATTCAGAGAAGATTATTCTCACCCTAAAGGACATCCCGGGCCGGCTTAATATCTATAATAAAGAGGCAAAATTAGACAATAACTATTTCACTGATTTTAAACTGCTTTCTTTTGACCCTAAAAAAATAGAAAAAATAGAAACATCGCGAAAGGGTAAAAACCTATTCACCCTGGTCAAAAAGAAGGAATTCGATGCTAAATATAATTGGGATTTTGAACCGGCGGTGAAAAAAGTTGAAATTGACTCAGGCAAAATAGACAGCTTCCTGCAAAATGCCTCAAATATCTTTGCCCAGGACGCGCTTAACCCCAGCCTTACTGATTACGGCTTTGGACAAGATAATTTCAACCTTGCGCTTGAAAGCGATGAGAAAAAGACTCTTGCTATTGAGGTGGGAAATTATCTAGAAAAAGAAAAGGCCTATTACGTGAAGATCACTCCGGAAAATCAGGTGTTTAAAGTCCCGGAGCATGCTATCCAAAATATCAAGAAAGACAAAAACTACTTCCTAAAAGAGAAAACCCCGGTCAAGAAATAAAAAACTTATTCATCAATCCCCTCGAAATCTTCAATTACTTTCCAGAATTTTTTATCCCCGCGCCTGCCCGAACCTGCCATTCCGAAAGAATCCGTTTTATCTCCTTCCGTAATCGCGTATTTATCTAAAATATCGCTTTCCTCTAAGAATCGCGAGGCCTGAGTGAAAGCCGGCCCTCCCATACCGTAGGATTTGCTTTTAAATGAGCGATCTATATGAGGTTTTAGCAGAAATAGATTCTCCCTGGCCCTGGTGGCGGCCACATAAAATAACCTGCGTTCCTCTTCTATCGCCGAGCGGTCTTCTAAAGACCGATAGTTCGGCAAGTGCCCTTCGGCCAAATAGATGATAAAAACCGTATGCCACTCCAAGCCTTTGGCCGAGTGGATGGTAGACAAGCTGACCTTAGGTTCATCCTTAGTAAG
This sequence comes from Candidatus Omnitrophota bacterium, assembly GCA_030674475.1. Taxonomy (GTDB): domain Bacteria; phylum Omnitrophota; class Gorgyraeia; order Gygaellales; family UBA12090; genus UBA12090. The sequence goes on along the minus strand of JAUSCZ010000042.1, from coordinate 21,085 downwards.
AGAACCAGCTTGAATAATATTTTTTTCCGGCGGATCCAGGGCCATATCCGAAAGAAACCGCTCTAAAGAGTTATACCTTTCGGCAATCCTGAAAAGAGAATTCAAATCATTAAGGCGCTTATCCGCGTCGTCGTATTTATCTTTTAACCAGGGCTGATAATATTCCATACACAACTCCAGGATTTGATACGGCAATTGAATTTTGACATCAATCTTTCTAAAAAGCTCTAGTAAGGTTACCAACACAGGATTCTTAGTAAAAAGCTTACTTGAGGTATCTATGCCGAATCCCTTTCCCTGGGAAATTATTTCTTCGATTACCAGCTCGGCCGTCTTAGGGCCGATTTTAGGAAGCAATAAAAGCAGTCTAAACCAGCTTACCTGATCAGCGATATTATAAATAACCCTTACATAAGACAAGACATCCTTGATATGGGCGGCCTCGATGAATTTCTGCCCGCCGTATTTGGCAAAAGGAATATTACATCTGGCTAATTCTATCTCCAGGTCGTTAGAATGCCAGCTGGAGCGGAAAAGTACCGCGATATCAGCTAACTCAACGCCCTCCTCCCTCAAAGCAAGAATCTTCTCAATTATGTATTCTGACTGCCGGTGCTCGTCGCGAAGTTCAATATATACAGGCAGCGCGGAGGAAGATTTATTGGTGTATAATCTTTTCTGAAAGCCCTCTTCGCTGGATTCGATTATCCGGTTGGCCAGGTTTAATATCGGCTGGGTGGAGCGGTAATTTTCCTCCAGGGTAATGACTTTTGTCCCTTTGAATATCTTGGGAAAATCAATGATATTCCTGAAATTGGCTCCCCGAAAAGAATAGATACTCTGAGAATCATCCCCTACCACCATTATATTTTTGTTTTCCGACGCTAAAAGATAAACAATCTCGGACTGGAGCTTATTGGTATCCTGATACTCATCCACCATGATATAGCGGTATCTCGCGGATAAGCTAAGGCGTGTGTCCTCATGGCCGCTCAAAAGCCTTTTAAGATACACCAGAAGATCATCATAATCCAGAATAGATTTGGAATGTTTATAGTCAACGTATTCCCGGGCTATCTTTTTTATTTCATTAAGCCATTCACCGAATTGGGGATATTCGCCGTTAATTATTTTCTCCAAAGGCTCCGATTTATTCACGCTTTTTGAGATTATATCCAGAAGGGCGTCTTTTCTGGGAAAACGGCTTTTGGTTTTAGAAAACCCTAACTTGGTCCGGATAAGATTAACCGTGTCCTCGGCATCAGAGCGGTCCAGTATGGTAAAGTCTCTGGAGATACCCACTACATTCGCGTATCTCCTTAAGACCATATTGGCGAAAGAATGAAACGTCCCCCCGGATACCCGCTCACAGCGCTCATCCAATATCAAGGACGCCCGCTTAAGCATCTCCTGGGAGGCCTTGCGGGTAAAGGTTAAGAGAAGTATCTCCTCCGGCCTGACTGAGCGCTCGACTAAATAAGCGGTGCGATGGACCAACACCCGGGTCTTTCCGCTTCCGGCCCCGGCTATTACCAGATACGGCCCTTCAGTTGAACGCACTGCTTCTAACTGGGCGGAGTTAAGCTCTTTTTGGTAATCTATACTATGTGCCATAGTGTTTAATTAAGTCGCCGCATACTACAGGCTTTACGCTTTAGCCTGAAAGATTGTGGTTTGCGGCGTGAATTATTAACCTATCAATGTGGTTATTTTAAATATAGGAAGGAAAAGAGCCAGGACAATTCCGCCGATAAGTATACCCAAAACGGCAATCACTAAAGGCTCAATCAGGCTGGTCATACTGCTTACCGCGACATCCACCTGCTCTTCATAAAAATCGGCTATCTTGGAAAGCATCTTCTCCAGCTCTCCGGCCTGCTCGCCAACCTTGATCATCCTGATTACCATTGCCGGAAAAACATTGGCTTTATCTAAAGGCTGATACAAAGGTTCACCCTGACGGATTGCCTGCCGGGCGTTTTCCACCGCCTGTTCGATTATTTTATTCCCGGCAGTTTTGGAAACGATCTCTAAGGTATTCAAGATAGGCACGCCGCTTTTTACCAAAGTAGAAAAAGTCCGGGCAAATCTGGCCACCGCCGCCTTAAGAAAAAGAGGCCCGAATATGGGAACTTTTAAAGTAAGCTTATCGAACATTCGTCTTCCGGAAGGAGTCTTGATGTAACGCCGCAGTAAAAATGATAACACCCCCAAAGCAATCAGAATGAATAAAAAATAATTTTTTAAAGTATCGCTGGCGAGAATTAATATCTGCGTCGGAACCGGTAATTCACCCCCTAAGGTAGCAAAAATACCCTTAAAGGTAGGGACAACTTTTATCATCAAAAATACGGTTATAGAAATAGCCATGGTTATTATAACCGCCGGATACACCAAACTTGACTGCACCTTTCTGATTAGGGCGGCGGTCTTCTCCAGAAACACCGCCAGCCTTTCCAGGACCTCATCCAGCCTTCCGGAGGCCTCTCCGGCCTTAATCATATTGATATAAAAATCAGAAAAAGCGGCGGGATATTTTGCCGTAGAATCGCAAAAACTTTTTCCCTCCTGCACATCGCGGTATATCTTGGAAATTATAGCGCAGAGCGCGCGGTCGTCTATCTGGTCTTTAAGTATCTCTAAGGCCGCGACCAGGGTTATGCCGCTGTCAATCATAGTAGCCAGCTGGCGGGAAAAAATCACCAGGGCATCAAGGGAAACTTTCCTATCCCGGGTTTTCTTTAACTGCCTGTCCGGGATATTTTTTAAAGAAACAATCAGCAAGCCTTTAGAGTGCAGAATATTCTCCGCTTCAGCCTGAGATCCGGCCTCTAATGTTCCCTCTACGCTTTCAGAGTTTTTATTTTTGGCGCTATATTTATAGACTGACATTTTAGAATTTATCCGCTATCCTTAAGAATGCCTCGACCACTTTAGGATCAAATTGTTTTCCCGAATTACGTTTTACTTCTTCAATTGCCTGCTCTTTGCTAAAAACATCCTTGCGGTAACTTCTTATTGAAGTCATAACATCATAGGCGTCGGCAAGGCTGATTATCCTTGCCCCCAGGGCAATCTCTTCGCCTTTGAGGCCGTCAGGATAACCGCCGCCGCCGTAACGTTCATGATTCTGGCGGACAATCGAAGCTACATCGCCCAAAAAGGTAAGCGGCTCTAGAATTTGGGCGCCTTTAATTGAATGTAATCTCATCTTCACCCATTCCTCATCATTAAGCGCTGCGGGTTTAGTTAAAATACTATCCTCGATGCCGATTTTGCCCACATCATGCAATTCTCCTGCCTGGCGTATCGTCTCTATTTCTTTTACCGATAACCCCATCTCCTCGGCAATCAAAACCGCGCGGCGGGACACCTTCTCGGAGTGGCTTCGGGTATAATGGTCCCGGGCGTCAATCGCCTCAATTAAAGATTTAACCGTATGCACGTAGGTTTTACGCAGATCTTCATACATACGCCCTAAGTTTTTACTTGATTCCTCAACCCGGTTAGCCAGAAGCATATTCTGCTTCTGTAAAGAAGAGTTACGCTCCTCCAGGCTCAATAGTATCCTTTTATATGAAACGATTGAGGAATGCGCGTGAGAGGCTGTCTTTACCAGAAAAGCAAAACTTTCGACATTATGTATGGGGAACCTTACTGTCTCAAAGATACCGCTGGTGGGAAATTCTCTGGTTAAATCAAAATCGCTGTCTTCCACCATAAGCAGTATCACCAGCGACGAATCCCTGACAATGAGATCCTGAACAAAATTCTTTATATCACAGGCACTGAGGCCGCATCTTAAAATAACCAAATCAAAATCATTATCCAAATACCTTAAGGCAGAGCCGCTATCAACAGAAATAACCGTTTCATAATCCCTATTGGCTAGTATTTCTACCAAGGCCTTATTCATTAATTGACTGTCTGAGATTAATAATATTCTGCCCTGGCTCATATTTTTCTCTGCGTTCCCTTACTCCGCGGTAACCCTTACCACCTCCGCCAGGGTAGTTAAGCCTTCCTTGGCCTTGTCTATGGCCTCCTGACGCAGGGTCTTCATACCCAGCTTAGAAACCGCGTAATCTTCAATCTGCTGGGAGGAAGAACCCTTTACCACCATTTCTTTTATTATATCATCAATCATCAAAATTTCCAGCAAAGCGTTTCTGCCGTAAAATCCGGTATTGCCGCAAAGACGGCATCCCCGGCCGCGAAACAGCGCGATATCCGGGCTGAGGCCTAAACTCTTCAGTATGGGCCGCGAGACATCATTATCAGGCTCTTTACAATGAGCGCAGATAAGCCGTATCAGACGCTGGGCCGAACTCATAATTAAACTGGAAGCAACCAGAAAAGGCTCTACACCCATATCTACCAACCTGGTGATAACCTGACTGGCGTTATTGGTATGCAAAGTGGACATGACCAGATGCCCGGTAAGAGCGGCCTTGACCGCGATATCGGCAGTTTCTCCGTCCCTGATTTCACCGATTAAAATCACATCCGGACTCTGCCTTAAAATAGAACGCAGCCCCGAGGCAAAATCCAGGCTTATTTCAGAATTAACCTGAATCTGGCTAATCCCGGCAAGCTGATATTCAACCGGGTCTTCAATGGTAATTATATTTTTTTCCGGGGTGTTCAGCTGGCTCAAGACAGAATACAGAGTTGTGGATTTGCCGCTTCCGGTAGGGCCGGTTACCAAAATCATTCCATAGGGTTTATGGATTACCTCATTAAAAGCAGACCTAGCCTGACTCGAGAATCCCAGGCGCTGGAGGCCTAAAGAGAGAGAAGATTTATCTAAAATGCGCAGCACCATCTTCTGGCCGAAGCTGGTGGGAAGAGAGGAAACCCTAAAATCAACCTCCTTATCCGCGGATTTTATTTTAAACCTGCCGTCTTGCGGCAGACGGGTCTCGGTGGTATCCAGCCCTGAGATAATTTTGAGCCTGGCAATTATCGCGTTCTGGTTGCTTTTGGGTATTCTAAAGGCGTCAGCCAACTCACCGTCAATACGGTAACGAATCCTCACATCAAATTCCTGCGGCTCTACATGTATATCCGAAGCCCTCTTCTTGAGCGCCTCCAATATCATTAGATTAATAATCTTGACAATCGGCGCGGCGTTAGTCTGATCTCTAAAATCATCCACCTTGACTACCGTATCTTGAGAGAGGCGGCCGCCGGCTTCCTTTTCTTGCTCCAATAAAGAAACATTATGCTCCTTATGCCGGTAGACGCTATTTATAGCCAGAAGGATATCTTTCTCTAAAGCGATAACCGGCTCTATTCTATGTCCGGTAAAAAGCCTTAAATCATCCAAAGCAAATATATTCAAAGGATCAGCCATGGCCACGGTAAGATTATCGCCGATACGGGAAATCGGCACCAGGTGATATTGGCGGGACATCCTTTCCGGAACAACTTCGGCTAAAGACGCGTCAATCCGGTAGTTGGATAAATTTAAGGTAGGTATATAAAGCGACTCGGACAATACGGAAATGAGCTTGGCCTCATCAACAAAGCCCTCTTTTAGCAAGACTTCTCTTAAGGAAACGGCCTTTTTCTTCTGAATTTCAAAGGCCTCCTGGAGCCTCTCCTTAGAAAGGATGCCTTGAGTAACTAACAACTCCGTCAATCTTTCTTTAAAAACAGCCATTACTCATCTCCCCCGCTCACCCGAAGCATCTCTTCAAGTGAAATTACTCCGCTGCGGACTTTAAACAAGCCGTCTTCCCTTAAGGTCTGCATCCCCTCGGCCCTGGCGGCCTGTTTTAGCGCGTGCTCCTGGGAACGGCTGAAAATCAGCTCCTTTATCTTAGGGCTCAAAACCAAGACCTCCGCCAAAACTACCCTCCCGCGATACCCGGTATGGAAACATTTACCACAGCCTTTGGGCCTGAAAAAAATATACGGCTCTTTCTTGTCTCTGACGGTGAGTTTAAGCTTAAGGGCAACATCTTCTTTAAGTTCATATTTCTCCTTACAGTCCGAGCAAAGAACCCGGGCCAATCTTTGGGCCGCGATACAGTTTATTGCCGAGTTAATTAAAAAAGGCTCTATCCCCATATTCATTAAGCGCACCACTGCCCCGCAGGCAGTCGTGGTATGCAGAGTGGATAAAACTAAATGTCCGGTCAACGCGGACTTTATGGCAATATCTACCGTCTGAGAATCTCTGATTTCGCCGATCATAATCACATTGGGATCCTGCCTTAAGATGGAACGTAAGGCTGAGGCGAAAGTAAGCCCTATCTCCGGCTGGACATTCACTTGGTTTATCCCCGGAATCTGAAACTCAACCGGATCTTCAACGGTAACGATATTAATCTTGGGGCGGTCAATTAATTTTATCAGAGAATATAAAGTAGTGGTTTTTCCGCTTCCGGTCGGCCCGGTCGCCAGGACCATCCCGTAAGGCTTAAGAGCGCATTCTTTTAGTTCAGAAAGGGCTTTTTCCTGAAAACCCAGCCTTTCAATATCCAGATTCAACTGGGATTTATCCAGGATCCTCAGCACTACCTTCTCCCCTAAAACAGTAGGAAGCACCGAAACCCGGAAATCCACCTCGCCGGAGCCGATTTTCATCTTAAATCTTCCGTCTTGAGGAAGACGATGCTCAGCGATATTTAAGCCCGAGATAACCTTAACCCGCGAAACAATAAGGGCGCTTATCTCTTTTGGGCATTCAGGCTGCTCTTTAAGCATACCGTCAATACGAAAACGAACGCGCAGTTTGTTTTCCTGAGGCTCAAGCATAATATCCGAAGACTTAAAATTAACCGCCTGCTCAAATACCTTGTTGACAAAGGTAACAATCGGGGCCTCCTGAACAAGGCGGCCTAATTCAGCCGAAGAAATCGCTTCCTCTTCTCTATCTTCAATCAATTCTATATTTTCGGCTGAAATGCCCTGGATCAATCCTTCGATAACCGATTTTGAGGAAACCTCGCCATAGCATTGATTAATCGCCTGGGTTATCTTGCGGGAATCGGCAATAATGGGATTTATCTGATAACCGGTCAGACTCTTTACGTCATCAAGGGCGAGGATATTCATAGGGTCAGCCATCGCCAGGGTGAGGGCGCTGCCGAATTTGGAAACCGGGATTACTTGATACTGCCGGCAGATATTAGGCGGGATTATTTTTAAAACCTCGGGAGCAATCTGGAAACGAGTTATGTCAATACTTGGCTTAGAGAAGACTTTGGACATAGCCGCCAGAAGCTTGTTTTCATCAACAAATTTCAGTTCCGTTAAAATTCCGCTAAGCTGTCCTCCTTTTTCCTTCTGAACTCTTAAAGCGCATTCAAGATTATCCTGAGTAATCAGCTTATCTTGAATAAGTATCTGGACTATCCGTTCTTTTAAAGAAGCCATTTTTAAATCAGCTATCGGCTATCAGCTATCGGCTATCGGCAGAAAGCTGACAGCAGAAGACTGAAAGCAGTTATTTGTTTTTATAATACCTCTCAATGGCCTGCTTTATGTCGGAGGCAGTAGAAACAAACGTCTGCACACTGCAGGAAGTAAGCGTCTCCATATCTTCCACAGCTTGGCTGTTTAAGGGATTACTCATCGCTATGGTTAAATTAGTACCTATTTTGTCAATAGGGATAAGACAATACTGCCTGGCCACCCGCTCAGGAATTAGATTGATCAGGCTCTGATCAATCTCGTAATTAGAAAGCGGCAGATAAGCGAAACCATACTGGGCGGTAAGCATTTTGGCGATATCATCCTCAGTGGTATATTTAAGCTCAACCAAAATCTCCCCGATAAGGCCGCCTTTATCCTTTTGCAATTCCAAGGCCTCATCCAGCTGTTCCTGGGTAACCAGCGCTTTTTCAACTAACAGTTCACCTAATTTTTTGTTTACAATCTTCTTGCCAGACATTAAGAATAATCCTTTTTTTAAGCCATCAGCCGGCAGTTTTCAGCTCTCAGCAAAAAGCAGAAAGCTGAAAGCCGACAGCTGATAGCAATTATTTATTATTCAGCAGATTCCGGGCAATGGATATGAGCTCATTCGAATCCACTCCATCTAAAGGATTCTCAACTACCGCTATGGATATGCCCAGTCTTTTATCTTTAACCGGCTCATCTTGAAAAAGAGTTTCCACATTTTTCTGAAGTTCTTCGGCTGTTTTTTGGGCTTGACGCTTGTTCTTTTCCGGCAAGATTACGGCAAAATCATAATCCGCGAACCTCCCTACTTTCTCTATGCCTGAGAACGAAGCGCTCAAGGAAGAAGCAATTTTCTTAAAAACAGATTCTGAGGCAACCTGGCCATACAGCTTCTGGTAAGAAGTAAAATTTTGTATCCTGGCCAGGACAAAACCGCACGGGCGTTGATAAATTATCGCCCTCTTTATCTCCTCGTCTAAATGGTGGCGGACATAACGCTCATTATACAAGCCCGTAAGCATATCTTTGATCTCCAGGCCTTCCACCTTAGCCGTCAGCCAATCGCTTTCAATGGCAATAGCCATTTGCTTGACGAAAATATCCAGCAACTCCTGGTCATCGCGCTTATAGATAAAATCAGGGATATTATTCCCTACCCCGGCTATAGCCGCCGGTTTATGCGCCAAATAAATAGGCAGACACAATAGATTTTTAATATTCAAGAGGGATAATAACTTAAGGCAAGAAGCATTAAAGTTCTTGGCATCAATAACGGTAAGAGCGCCGCCTTGAAACACCCGCGATACACATTCATCGGATTCAGCCAGTGACGCTCCGCACTCCACGTTTAAGCCTGTCTGGGCCCGCATCACCATCTTACCGTTACTATCTAAAAATAAAATAAACGCCGCGGATGAATCCGCCACGCTTTTGAGTTTTTCCACGCAAAGATGCAAAATATCATCCAGCTTGGCGCCTTTAGTGATTAAGCTTGAAATCTGCAATAACCCCGACATAGTCACGACCCTCTTTTGGATATCTATATTTATCTGGGCGGTCTTTGAACCATAATCTTCAAGTTCATTCAGATTTTCCTTAATCCTGGCGGTAAGTTGATTTATGGCTGAGCCTAACTGGCCTATCTCATCTTCACTTTTGATTTCAATATATTTATCCGTATCACCCTCAGCTATAGACTTAACCTCCCGGGCCATCCTGATAATATGCTCTATAATCTGTTTAATTAAGACAAAGCCAAGCAAAGAGATAGAAATCATTATTAAAATTATAAACTTAAAGCTCGTCTTAGAGAGAAAACTTACAAATAAGCTGGGAAAAGCAAAATTAAGGCAGACAAGAATAGGGATTACGGACATAAGGCAGACAGCGGTAAATAATTTATGCCTGATTCCTTTTGAAGATAATGACGCGCTTTTAGCCATGAGTTCCTCCCTGTTTAAGAGCTAGAGTTTTGCCTTTTTACTTTTGCCTTTTTACTTTCTTATATATACTATAACGCTTGCCCCCCAAAGTCAAGCTGACAATGAAATTGAAGCGGGTTTAAGCGCTGACATCAATATGCTGCCAGGGCAAAATCTCATCCGCGCTTCTTTCCCTGAGATAAAAATCAAAATCTTTCCCTGATTCTTTAAAAGCCTTAAGCCAAAGTTCAGGCTTGAAATGCTCCGGCCAGCCATCCAACAGGCAGCCATTATTATAAGCCCGCAAGATAACCTCTCCCAAAGACCTATCCCCGCGGGAAAAAACTGCCTCAATGACGCTGGTTTCTAAATTGTGAAAATCCAGGGTGATTTTTTTAGAGATCTTCCTGGCCTTATCCCTTAGATATAAAATATTTTCTTTTAACTTATCACGCTTCTCCATCTTTTCGCGTTCAAAAAAGGTATGCGGCTTGGGCACAAAAAATGATATGCTTAGGCGCACCTGGGCCGGACGGCCCGCTGACTCTAATCTTAATTTAGAGACCTTTTGGGCAATCTCTAATATCCCCTCCAAATCCTGGTTGGTTTCATCGGGAAGGCCGATCATAAAATATAGTTTTATGGCCTGCCAGCCCGCCTTATAGGCTGAAGAAACAGCCGAATATAATTCCTCCATTGAGAAATTTTTATTAATAGCCTCTCTTAGCCTTTCGCTTCCGGCCTCCGGGGCAAAAGTAAGGGTAGTCTTACGCACCTTGGCTAAATATTCCGCTAAGGCGCCAAGATAACTTTTAGGCCTTAAGGAAGGCAGGGATATGGCAATAGCCTGTTTCTGAAATTTATCGCTTACGGAAACAACAATATCCCTTAAATAAGGATAACTGCTGGTAGACAGGCTCAAGAAAGAAAACTCCTCGTAGCCTGAGGAGCGGGATATCTTATCCACTAGCTCCAGAACCTTCTCCGGAGAGCGCAACCTTAGGCCGCTATAAACGCTTCTGGCCTGGCAGAAATTACAATTATAAGGACACCCGCGCATCAATTCTATTGCCGCCCGGTCATGGACTATCTGTATATACGGCACAATCCAATCAACAGGATAATAAGCCTGATTCAAATCTTCTACGACGCGCTTTCTTATTCTAACCGGGATATCGGGATATTTAGGCCGGAATTCCTTAAGAACGCCGCGGGCGTCATATTCAACCTCATATAAGGAAGGAACATAGACCCCTTTAATCTTGGCTAATTCTCTAAGAAGATTTTCCTTATGTACCCGTGGCTGGCAGCCCGCGGCTTGCAGCTTTTTGTATTTTTCTATGATTTCCGGCAGGGCCTCTTCCGCCTCACCGATCAAGAATAAATCCACAAAGTCAGCCGCCGGCTCAGGATTACCTACCGAAGCGCCCCCGGCAATAACCAAAGGAAAGGCGGAATCCCTGTCTTTGGCCAATAAAGGTATTCCGGATAAATCTAAAACAGCCAGCATATTAGTATAAGACAATTCGCAGCTAAGGCAAAACCCGATAAAATCAAATTCTGACAGCTCCATTTTTGATTCAAGAGAAAAAAGCGGGATTTTTCTGGTCTTTAAAATTTCCCGCATATCAACATCCGGAAGAAAAACCCTTTCACAGGATACCTCGGGTAAACTGTTAAGCAGGCCGTAAATAATCCGCAGGCCCAGGTTGCTCATTCCTATCTCATAAAGATCAGGAAAACAAATAGCGAACCTTACCTTTTGCGCGCGCGGGTCTTTTTTAACCGCGTTCCATTCATTACCCAGATACCTGGCCGGCTTTCTTACTAAAGGGAGGATCTCTTCTAATATCTCGTTTTTCATTTCCATTAATAGAATGCACCGCTAAACCGCAAGAACGCAAAGAAGATATCAACGATATTTTTTGGTTCTTTCGTAATTATTGTAGAGCAACTCTGTGAACGAAACTAATGGTTTTTGAGCGAATGACGATTTTAGCCAAAGCAGCTTGAGTATTTTGGGAATCCCAGTGGAGCGAAGCGACAACACTGGGACGGCGAGGATGTGTGAGGGGTATTTGTGAGAACAAATACCCCGAGTTCCGCAGCCGCCAAAATGCGAAAGACCTTTGGCGTTAAAAAATCGTCTTTGAGCGAAAAGACCGTTAGTTTCGTCGCGTAATGTCATTTTGATGTCTCTTCTTGTATTGCAATGTGTATGGAGAATACTCCACATTATTTACGAATGAACCTATTTTTTGCGCTTTTGCGAGAATTTTGCGCCTCTTGCGGTGTGGTTAACCTCTGCGATTAATATTCTGAACTATTCCTAAACTGATAAAAGTAACCAACAAGCTTGAGCCTCCGTAGCTCATCAAAGGAAGCGGCAGGCCAACCACCGGAGACAATCCTATGGCCATTGATATATTAATATACATCTGAAAAGCCAGCATAGTCCCAACCCCCAGAGAGAACATCTTTCCAAAATTATCATCGCTTTTTTCGGATATTCTAAAACAGGAATAGATTATAGAAAGATAAAGCCCCAGAAGAAATAGGCAGCCCAGGAATCCGGTCTCTTCCGAGAATATCCCGAAGATAAAATCCGTATGCGATTCGGGGAGAAAATTAAGCTGACCCTGGGTCCCGGAAAGCCAACCCTTGCCAAAGAGCCGTCCCGAACCCACCGCTATCTTGGATTGGATAATGGTATATCCCGCCCCCAGAGGGTCAAAATCCGGATTTAAGAAAACCAGCAGCCTGTCCTTCTGGTAATCTTTTAGAAAATGCCAAAATACCGGGCTAATTATCGCCCCCAGGGCCAAAATTGAAATAATATAACGCAGCTTTACTCCGGAGAAATACACCATACTTAAAAAAATTAACATCAATAAGAGCCCGGTGCCCAAATCCGGCTGTTTCAATATCAGGCCAAAAGGCAGGGCTATAATCAAAAAAGGAAGCAGCATACCCCGGAAAAACGACAGCCGGCGGATATCTAATCTTATTTCACCTAGCCCTTTACGGCTAAAATAATGGCTCAAAACTAAAATTATAGCCAGCTTAACAAATTCCGAAGGCTGAAGATTAAACCACCATACCTTTATCCAGCGCTGAGCCCCCAGGCGCGCCCCCCCAAAAGCCAAAACCCAGGCCAGAAGGAATACGGCTAACGAGTAAAAAGGATAGATAAAATTTAACAGCCGGCGGTAATATATACGACTGAAGGCAAAAAAAGCCGCCCCACCCATAATTATCCAAATTAACTGACGCAAGAATACCGAGCTTTCGCCAAAGACATTCCTAGGATAAATATCACTGTAAAGCGTGGCCAAACTAAGGCAGACAATCAAAAATACCGCGGCAGGAATAGCGTATTTAGTCATATCAACTTCTCCTCCCGCAGGCGGGAAAAAATCTGATTCGCCAGCACCACCGAATGAATACTCATACCGGTATTTTCCAGAAAAACGCAAAAGGCTATCTTGGGCTTATCGTAAGGCAGGAAACCCGAGAACCAGCCATGAGACAACTTGTTATATACCTGGGCGGTTCCGGTCTTACCGGCTACTTTAAGATTGCCCCAACTTCCGATGTTAGCGGTTCCGGTCTCAAAATTCACCACCCCTCTTAAACCTTCGTTAACCGCTTTTATCGCGCCTTGAGCTATTCCCAAATCCGCTCCTTCCTCAGGCTTAATCTCCTCCGGGCCTATCCTGCTGACAATATAAGGCTTAACTAATTTACCTCCGTTAGCAAACACCGCCATAAGCCTGGCTGACTGTAAAGGCGTAACCAGAAGGTCTCCCTGGCCTATTCCAAAATTCGCGGTATCGCCATTATACCAGGACCTCAATTTCATTTTGCGTTTTGAAACCGAAGGCACATATCCTGAGGCCTCGTAAGGAAGGTCAATTCCCGATTGTCTGCCCAACCCTAATTTCAAAGCGTACTCGGTTAAAATATCCGGACCCAACAAAAGGGCAAGATGATAGAAATACACATTGCAGGAATGCGTCATCGCCTCAATGAGATCCTGAGAAGCGTGCGTGCTCCAGCAGTTAAATTCCTTTATCCCCACACTCAACTTACCGGGACAGAAAAACCTCCGCGCGGAGGTTATCTTTTTTTTCTCTAAGGCCGCCGCCGCCGAGACCGCCTTAAATACCGAACCCAGGGGATATTGTCCGGATATCGCCCGATTAATCATCGGAGAATCGGGATTGGAAAAAACGTCTTGGACGTAAACGGAGTTGTCCTCCCCCAGAAATGCCCCGGGATAGAAACCAGGGGAGCTGGCCATCGCGATTATTTTTCCGCTCTCCGGCTCCATCAGAACCACCGCGCCCTTTTTATTAATCAGGGCCTCCTCAACTATTTTTTGGATCCGGATATCTATGGTCAGATACACATCCTGCCCATTGAGCGGAGGACGAAAACCTATAATTTTATTCATCCTGCCCCGATGGTCAACCTGAATCTGGGTTCCTCCTTCTTTTGAACGCAAGGCCGACTCAAGGCTTTCCTCTATTCCCCCGAAACCCACGACATCCTTACTTTTATATCCGTAATCTCTAAGCCGGGTTATCCTCCAGGAATCAATCTTACCCAGATAGCCTATCACATGGCCGGCCAGGTCATAATAAGGGTATTCGCGTTTAGGCAATATCCGGACCGCAACTCCGGGAAGCCTGAATTTGTTCTCTTCAATAAGTATAGCTGTTTTCTTATCCGCGTCTTTAACGACAATAATCGGGCTGAATGAAGAAATAAAGCCTTTTTCAATTTCCTTTTTTATCCGGGGGACGCTTTTATTTAAAAACCCGGCTAATTCCGATATTGTTTTGGGGTTTTTCTTCAATTCATAAGGAATAACCGCGATATTATAAGACATCTGATTATCCACCAGCACCCTGCCGGATGAATCCATGATTCTTCCCCTTATTCCTTCCAGCGGCATAACCCGGATACAGTTTTTAACGCTTAAAGAATAATAAAACCCGCCCTTGACAACCTGCAGATAAAACACTCCGCCGGTTAAAACTAAAAACAATATTCCGGTTAAAATCCTGATTTTATCTATGCGCATAAAAGTTACCTGCCGCCGGCCGCCTGTCGCCGGTCAGCGGGATAAAGTTTTTCTATTATGGGAAAAAACAGACAGTTAAGGGCCGCCTCAGCCAGGCCTATTACGATATAAGGCCGCTTAAGAATTATCGTCAGGATAAGATAATTCAACACACCGGCCGAGACCAAAAAAATAAATCCAAACCAGGCCTTTTCCTGATAATACAAACGGCGGCAGACATAACCGACCAAAAAAGCCTCCAGGCTAAACAACAAAGAATTGAAACCAAATAATCTTAAGGCGAAAGCATCCTTTAATAATCCGCAAAATAACACATATCCGGCTATTTTCCTGAATTCCGAATTCATCGCCATAACTATCACCAGGATAAAAAGCAAATCCGGCTTGACGGCAAATGGCCACAAAAAGTAAAGTATATTCAACTGGAATAAGCCTGATACCACTATCAGAATTCCACGGCGAATCGCCAGTTTCGGGAAGTAAAAATCTCTATTTACCAACAATAACCAGTACCTCCCTGATTCTCTTTAGATTCACCGCTGTTCTAACCACACAATATTTGCCCAAACCCTGGTCATCATCTTTAACTGCCTCAATACTGCCGATTAAGACTCCGGAAGGGAGCTCCTGGTTAATCCCGGAAGCCAACACTATATCTCCTGGGATGATATCACTATCTTTCTCCAGATAGCGCATAGCCAGGCCCCCTAAAAGTGTTCCTAAAACCAATCCTTCCTCCCGGGTTCTCTGAATAAAAGCCCCTACGGCGCTATCGGGGTCGTTAACCAACATTATCTTGGAACTATTGCCGGAAACCTCCACTATTCTTCCCAGCAGGCCTTCATCATTAATAACCAGATTTCCGGGCATTATGCCCTGCTTCGAACCCTTACTGATAATAATACCGGCTGACCAGTTATCAGGATCCCTGGCAATTACCCTGGCGGCTGCTGTCTTAAATTGATAACTATCCTTTAAAGATAAAAACTTCTTTAGTCGCTCGTTTTCTAATTGGAGCTCCGTTACCCTGAGAGAATCACTTTTAGACCTGGAGATTTCTTTTTTGAGCCTGATGTTTTCTTCGAGGATGAATTTGTAGGTGAGGACGGCCCTGGTATCGGCGATAAAGCTTGAGGTGATTTCTAAGGGGAGGGAAAATAAAGAAAGAATGCCCGACTTAAGCGGAAGCGAAAAAACAAAAAACAGTATAACGACTATAAGAGATATTAAGGGAGGGGGAAACTTTGCCGGATTAAATTTGAACACATTAGGGTAGAAGAAATTTAATAATGAAGCTTGGTGGGAATAGTCAGCCTTTTGAAATAGCTGGTCTCTTCCAGGACTTTTCCCGTGCCCATAGCTACCGCGATAAGCGGGTCATCGGCAACATGCACCGGAAGGCCTGTTTCTTCGGAGATTAACCTATCTAAGCCGCGTAAAAGCGAACCGCCGCCGGCCATCATAATCCCATGCTCAATCAAGTCCGCGGCCAACTCCGGAGGGGTTCTTTCTAAGACTATTTTTACCGATTCCAGGATTGCCCGGATAGGATCCTGCAGGGCATCACGGATTTCCTCTGAGGTTATCTTGATGGCTTTGGGAAGGCCGGCTACCAGGTCCCTCCCCCTTATCTCCATGCTAAGTTCTTCTTCTAAAGGATAACCTGAGCCTATCTTAATCTTGATGTCTTCAGCGGTGCGCTCTCCAATCATCAGGTTATAAGTCTTCTTCAGGTATTCGGTTATGGTCTGGTCCATCTCATCGCCGCCGATACGGATTGAGCGCGAAAAAACCATTCCACCTAAGGAAATAACCGCGATCTCGGTGGTGCCTCCGCCGATATCAATAATCATATTACCGATGGGCTCATTGATGGGAAGCCCCACCCCGATAGCCGCGGCCTTAGGCTCTTCTATCAAATAGATTGAACCTGCCCCGGCCCGCTCCGCGGATTCCCTGACCGCTCTTTTTTCCACTTCAGTAATCCCTGAGGGTATGGCAATCACCATCCGCGGCTTGGCTAAAACCCGGCGGCGCTGGGCCTTACGGATGAAATACCGCAGCATCGCCTCGGTAACCTCAAAATCCGCGATTACCCCGTCCTTCATCGGCCGGATAGCCGAGATATCCCCGGGGGTCCTTCCCAGCATCCGCTTGGCCTCAAGACCTACGGCCAAAACTTTATTGGTGCCTTTCTCTATGGCTACTACCGACGGCTCGCACAAAACAATTCCTTCGCCCTTAACATAAACCAAAGTAGTGGCAGTGCCTAAATCAATCCCAAGATCATTAGAAAAAAGTCCTAAGATATCATTGATTTTACGCCTGGCGCCATCAATAAATTTTGTGAATTTTGACATTATAATTGATTACCTTAGCAGTACCGCCCGGTCGTCTTCCTTAACCTGCTTAATCATATCCTTGGTAACCGGGGTAGCCACGGACATTGTGTCCCTGACCTCTTCCACCTTAGCCTGGCCGAGCTTTTTATCCTTGCGAAAAAGCTCGATGGTCTGACCTATGCCTACATTTTCCTTCTGGCCTAAGTTCACTACGATGAAATCATACTCCTTGTTAACCACCAGGACCTTCCCCTCTAAAGGCGTTACGGCCGGTTCGGAAGAACTAACCTGAGAAACATCCGCGGTAGAAGGCGCGGGGGCAACCGGCATTGCCGGACTAATATCCCCAGCGGGAACCGCCGGCGCATTGCCCGCGGCAGGAGTAACCACTATCTTATCCAACTGCTGGACATCCTTATCTTTAACTTTAGGATTGACTTCGGATTCTTTCAGTTTCTGCTCTAAACTCTGTTTGGCTGTCTCAATGATTGTTAGTTGATTTCTCAGATCATCCAAAGCCTCTTTGCTGGCTTTAAGTTCTGCCTCTAAATCAGACTTGGCAGAAGTCAAATCCCCTATAGTGCTTTTGACTCCGGAAAGCTCAGCCAGAGCGCTTTCCTTGGCCTCCTTTTCCAGGGTAAGCTCATTATTTACTAAGGTAAGCTGATTATCAAAATCCTTAATCTTGGCCTGTTTCTGGGCTATATCCTGCTTTAGGTCATCAATCTGACCTTTTAAGTCAGTAATCTGCTTTTCCGCTGAACGTTTCTGCACCTCTAAACGCTCTTTTTCTTCAGTTAAAATGACGTTTTTTTCTTTCTCCTTCTGCAAGCCCATAAAACCTAGAGCCGCCGCCGCGATTGCCGCGATCAGAAGAATAACCAAAAGCATTACCGGACCCTTAGCCTTATCACCCATAATCCCTCCTTTGCAACCGCTGAAACGCTGAATTAAGATAAATACTCTCCGCTGAAGCGCGGAAATTCAATAAGTCTTCTTCTGTGTTTCCGCGGAATCTTTTGTTTCCCTTATCTTCCGCGCCTCCGCGGTTTGAAATTGCGCGCGGCCATAATTGTTTACGAAGAATAAAACCTTAAGCCGCTCAATAAATAACAAGTTTTTTTGGCAGGCGCTTATGCCTATTAATCTTAACCTCAATTATAACAATGAGTTTTAAAAATGCAAGTTTTTTTTAAATAAAAAACCCCGTGAGCAATATCAGAAACTTGTTCACGGGGTAAAAGGGTAATGGGTAATTGTTTTTGTTTTCCGGTCTTTTTCGCTTTTGAGTTATTAATTTAAACTATAGGGGTTCTTTTCGCTTACGGCAAATCTATCTTCCTTAATGGTATACCTGCGGGTATCGGCAATGACTAAGGCCTCCTTGTAGTCCGGGGATGCTTCCCTGGCCTCAAACTGCTGAAGCTCAAAGATATCCGCTAAGCAGAGAATAAGGCTGTCTATCTTATCTTTAGTCTCTCCCTTTTCAAAGCAAACAGCCAAATATTCTTTAAGCCTTTGGCCGGAGGGGGCAACCCCTCTCCTCACCATATTCCGGATATCGGCTAATTCCCTATCCAGGTCAAAAGACTCTATCTCGGCCCGGCTTAACATCGGAAGGCTAAAATCAAGGCCGGTGAAACTTCCCGCCGGCTGAACCAGCATATTCATTGAGCGAAAGTCAATACCGCCGAGGACTTCAGGCTTTTTTGTAATTGTAAGCGCGGAACTTGCGATTTCAGACGCCCCGCTGGCCGCTTCACCTGCAAAATGTTTATTCTTGATGAAACGCTCCAATGTTTCCGTAATGGCGCCTGATAGATTTTGTAACTGTAGGATAGTAAATTCGCCTGCTTCAAAATTAGATTTTACTTCTTTTATGGATCCGCTTTTACTCCGCAACCTGTTCTCAAAGGCAATTGTTAACGCTGGAGAAACATCACCCATTTTTTTATAAAGCATCACATTAATCACTGCTTTAAAACCATTAATTTTGATAAAATTAAAGGCGGTTGCCCCGATTTTTATACTATCCGCGCTAAACGAAGAATCTATTCTTTCTATGGATAAATCTTGAAATGCGCCATCGTCGTTAGCTAATGCCTCAGCCATTATTTTCCCAGCGTTTATAGAATCGCAGAGATTTTTTACTTCTTCTATTACTTCTGATATTTTCGCATTATCTTCCACAGACGACTTAGTTTTATCAATTAACTGTTCTAAATTGCCGGGCAGTTCCTTGATTTCGCCTAACTTTAAATCCCCTAATCTTAAATTTCTTAAATAGCCTACGACCTTTATCTTATTTTCACTGCTAAATAAAGACGGCAATCCTTCTAGAATTTTCTTGCTTATTACCTCGTATAGTTTATCCAAAGATTCAGTTAGCACCGCCGAGCCGGCGGCGGCGGATTTGCCTTTTTTAGCCCCGCTCGCAGATTCTAATAATGCCCGCATAAGTTGGGTCACTAATTCCGCTTGATGGCTGCCTGCCTCCAGCGGCTCTGAATTAAACAACTTATTAAATATTTCTCTCTGCCTTTCCTTATATGGCTTTTCCTGGCTGTCTTTCTTCTTGGGCGCCTTATGTCCTCCATAGTTTATTATAGACCTTATCACATTATCAACATAAACGCGTAGTTCTATCAAAGGCAAAAGCGTATCCTGGTTATCCTTAGGCACTAATTCCAAAATCATATATTTATTCTGATTCTTGGCCTTATAACCGTCTTTATGTTCACCTGCAATAATTTTAATATAATACCAAGCGCCTTCAATTAATAGGGAAGTTGGTAAATAATATTCACCCTTGGTAAAGGCGTCAGTAGGCAGGCCCGTAAATGATACAGTTGCCTTAGTAGACTTCATTCCTGAAATAGCTTCATCAATTAGCGCTTTGGTTAAGCCTGCCTTTTGGAGCTTCTCGCCAAACATATCCGCGTTTAAATAGGCGTAAAATTCCTTCAGCTTTTCCATCTCTGATTTTACGCTTTCCGCTTTGTCCTGAGAAAGTTCTCCCAACTCGCTAATAATCTCATAAACCGATTTCCTAATGCCTACAGGATCCTGCTTAGAAACTATCATTTTCTTCGCATCTTCAAAATAATTCCCAACGAGGAATTGAGCTTTGGTTAATTTACTCTTCATCCTATCCAATATAGCACCAAGTTCATTCTTTTTTTCCTCTAACAACGGCGAGCCTCCGCTGAAATTTGTTCCATCCCACGAAACTTCTCCATCCCTGGCTTCTATCGCCGAACCAGCAGTTGCCGTGTATAGTCCATTATCAGAATTATTATGAATAATAATATTAAATTCCGTTCCCCCGCTCATATACCTGCGGATTACCTGTCCGGTAGGGGTATAGACGGGTTCGGAGAGGTTGTATTCGCCTTCTTTAAATGATTTCTGATAAGCATTAAAGTAGGTAGCCTTATCCCAGACTTCTTTGGAGCTAAGGTTAGTGAGATTATGGGAGTCAATCATCTTTATATAAGAATTATTCTGTGGACTATGAACTATGGACTGTGGACTAGTTGTGCTAAAGGTCTCTTTGAACCATCGGGCTAAGATCAAGGAGAAGTATACCTGTCTGAGATTAGCGTAGTCTTTGGAGGAGTTGACCGTCTGGGTGAGCTTAGGAAGAATCAATTCTCTGATTAATTGGGTAGAGTATTGGTTTAACTCTTTGAGTCTTGGGTCGCTAAAAGAATATATCTGGTTACCGGTTACTGGTTTCTGGTTACTGGTTTTTAGATAGTCTTCTTCCAGCATTACCTTAAGGTTAGCCTTGTAGATATAGGCTCCTGAGGCGTTATTGGCTGAATCAGCGGATTCCCTAAGGATAATCTCACCCGGCACTATCCAGGGCCGGGTTAAGGTGGGGATAGTGATGTTTTCCGTGCCGAAGAGCTCTCCGGCTCTTTGGTAGAGCTTATTCCAGTAGGCCTTGCCTTGGGGAGTCTTAGGGGAGGTAAATAAGGCGGTGTCTTGTTTAAGCTTCAGGTCAGCTTCTAACATTACCTTGCCCAGGTCAGTTTGAGCTAATTCATCATCTATTATCTGGTCTTGGGAGTCCGGCCTTAAATTGACCCAGAACTTATCATTAGGTAAGCTTAAGCCGATTTTAAAGTAGTCTAAGAGTATAGTGGCTGAATCTTTTAGATTGGTATCGGCTATATCTTTGCTATCTCCCTTGTCTAAGAGGATCTTGAAGTCATTGGTTTGAGGTTGATAGGAAAAGTATCTTAGGTTGATTGGGCGGAATCTATCCGAGACTGCTAGATTAGGGCCTTGATTGAGATAGCCGGAGAGGTTGA
>JAUSCZ010000040.1 GCA_030674475.1 Candidatus Omnitrophota bacterium | reverse complement strand
ATAAGCCGGTCGGCCGGAGGAGGTCAGGTGGGGAGGGGGAAAAATCCTCCCCTTACCAAGGGGAGGCGGGGAGGGGTTTAAACTAAGCAGTTTGGCCGCGGCCGCTGATTCATCCATAGTTTTAGTAAATTCCTCTAATTTTGGCAAATCGTCTAATGATTTCAGGCCAAAATATTCCAGGAATTGCCGGGTGGTGCCGTAAACAAAAGGCCGGCCGATAATATCTTTTTTCCCCGCGATGCGGATTAAGTTTTTCTCCAGGAGAGTCTTAACCACCCCATCCACATTCACCCCCCGCAAAGATTCAACATCTAAGCGGGTTACCGGCTGTTTATAGGCGATAATGGCTAAGGTCTCTAAAGCCTGGATACTTAGGCGCTGGGCATCGCGCTGTTTGTAAAATTTCTTTAACACTAAAGCGGTATCCGGTGAAGTAATCATCCGAAAGCCGCCAGCCACTTCTTCAATCCGCAGGCCCCTTGAGCCAGTCTCATATTCATTCTTAAGCCCTAAAATTATCTCTCTTATTTTAGGAGTATCCAAGCCTTCCAGGGCTGTCTTGATTTGCTCCAGCAATAAAGGCTTTTCACTGATAAACAACAAGGCCTCAATCGCGGATTTATAATTGAAATCATCGAGCAGTTCTGAACTCATCGCTTCACCTTCTGTTTATAGACCTCATTAAGCAAGCCTTCCGCGCTGGTGATATTAGGAGCTCTTTCTCGGGCTAAACGAACCATTTCCTTGGCCTCCGGCCTTTTATACTGTAGCTGCACCAGGACCTCCAGGGCCTCCTCCTCAATGCCGGAGCCGGATTCCGGGACCCTGGCCAAGGCCCCATCCTGGATAAGGCCGAACTTTCCCACCTTACCCTGGAGTTTAGCCACAATCTCTTTTGCCCTTTGCTGTCCGATGCCGGGCAAAGACTTTAAAAAACTGATATCACCCTGATCTATGGCCCTGGCAATTTCCGAAAGCGGATTAGCCAGCGCCTTTACCGCGGCCCGCGGCCCGATACCAGAGACCGAGATAAACTGCAGGAAGAAATCTTTTTCTATCTCGTTAATAAAGCCAATCAAAATCGGCACTGAGCGTGCCGGCTCAATATTATGATAATGATAGGTTACCAGGGTGATGGGAATATCCTTGTCTAATTCCTTATCTATCTTTTGCATGATTGCCGCCGGCACTAACACTTCATAGCAAATTCCCGAGACATCAATGAACAGGGAATTCTGATTTTGCTTAACCACCTTACCGCTAATCCGGGCAATCATATCTTTCTATTAAAAATACTGCGGGACATATAGGAATAGCCGATAGCCAAAGCCAGGGCATCGGATACATCCGCCGGCTGAGGGATTGTTTCTAAACTAAGGATACTCTGAATCATCCTTTGCACCTGCTGTTTGGAGGCCTGGCCTCTTCCGGTAATGGCCTTTTTTATCCGGGTGGCCGCGTATTCAACCAATTCCACATTATTCTCTTTTGCTGAAAGGCATATCGTTCCCCGGGCATGTCCCAAGACATACGCTGTGGTAGGATGCCTCCAGTGAGCATAGAGTTTTTCCAAAACCAAAACCCCAGGCTTAAATTTCGCGATTATTTTATTTAAGGCTCGATGTATTTTTTCCAGGCGAACTTCTATTTTGTCCTTCGGGCTGGTGCGAATAAAACCTGCCTCAATAAGGCTAACTTTAAAACCTTCACCCTCAATAACCCCATATCCGGTAGTGTTAAGGCCGGGGTCAATCCCTAGTATGCGCATTATCAGCTATCAGCTATCCGCTATCAGCTATCAGTTGAAGGCTGACCGCTGATTACTGACAGCTTCTTTATTCCGACGCGGCTAATTGCTCTATGACCTCATCAGGAATATCAAAGTTGGCGTAAACATCCTGGACATCGTCATGGTCTTCCAGGGTTTCAATCAGGCTTAAGAGCTGTTTGGCATCCGGGCCCGCTGCCACCTTTACGGTTGAAGTGGGAAGCATGGTTACCTCCGCGCTCTGGTATTGTATGCCTTTTTCAACCAGCGCGGATTTCACCTTTTCAAAATTCTGCGCCGAACTAATAACTTCAAAACTACTTTCTCCAGCCTTAATATCCTCAGCTCCGGCCTCCAGGGCTACATCCATCAAAACATCCTCTTTAACCGTGTTCTTGTCTACCACAATATAACCTTTTTTGTTAAACATCCAGGCAACCGAACCCGCCCCGGCCATATTTCCGCCTTTTTTGGAAAGGAGATTGCGCAGTTCCGCGGTGGTGCGGTTTTTGTTATCGGTCAAGGCCTCAACCATTATCGCCACTCCCGCCGGGCCATAAGCCTCATAATTTATTGTCTCGTAGACAATCCCGGGAAGCTCACCCGTTCCGCGTTTAATAGCGTTCTTGACATTATCCGAAGGCATATTAGCCTCTTTGGCCTTAGCCATAGACGTGCGCAATGCCGAATTCGTGTCAGGATTGCCTCCGCCGTTGCGAGCGGCCATAGTTATTTCCTTGATAATCTTGGTATATACCGCGCCCTTTCGGGCATCCGCCGCGCCCTTCTTGTGTTTTATTGTCGCCCACTTTGAATGTCCAGACATAATAAATCCCCCTTTACCTGTTGGTTAATACCTGAGTTAGAAGTTATAAATTATAAGTTATAGCTTTTCACTTATAACTACTCAATTAATTGGTAGATTGCAAAACAATATTATACAATATTCCGGCGATTAAGGCAATATTTTAGTGAATTTTGCCCCCAGGGCCTTCAAATCCCGGATGAAATTCGGATAAGATTTATTTATACATTCAGAGTTTTTGATTATCAAACCTCCGGTCCTTAGGCCCAGGACCGCCAGGGCCATCGCGATCCGATGGTCATTACAGGAAGAAACTACTGCTGGCCGGAGGGCCGTGCCTGCCTGCCGGCAAGGCAGGGTTGGGCTTCCTATAGCCCAAGCCGCTTCCGATCTTAAAGATGACTCCTGAACAATTATTGTATCCCGGCCTATTTTAATCCTGGCCCCTAATTTTCGCAGTTCGCCCGCCGGGGCAGTAATACGGTTACTTTCTTTATAGGCCAGATGCCCGATGTTATAAATCCTTGTCCTGCCCTTGGCAAAACAGGAGACGGTCAATAATATCGGAACCAAATCCGGCGTATCCGAACAATCAATATCTATTCCTTTAAGTTCGAAGGGGCCGCGTATTTCTATCCTATCACCGGAATGTTTTATCCGCGCTCCCATTTTATTTAAAATATCCACTATCTTACGGTCACCCTGCTTATCTTTAACCATATCGGTAATAACCACGTCGGATTTAATCAGACAGGAGGCGGCAATCAGAAATGCCGCTGATGAATAATCACCATGAATAATAAAATCTTTTTTTAATTTAAAACCCTGCCCGGATTTAATAAAAAAGCGGCTATGCCCCTGCCTTTGGACTTTGACTCCGGCCCTACGCAGCACATCCAGGGTAATATCAATGTAAGGCCTGGAAACCACCTTATCTTTAATAATTATGGTTGTGTCCCGTAAAGCGAATGCCGATACCATTAATAAGGAAGAAATCGTCTGTGAGCTCATATTGGCGCTGACGAAAATCTTTCCCCCGGGAATCGCGCCTTTACCCTGGATAGTGATCGGCAGGCGACAGTCTCGGCCTCTTCCCTTTATATCAACCCCTAATGATAATAAGGCTTCGACTATCGGCTTGTTCGGCCTTTTTAAAAGGGTGCCGCGGCCGTTAATTTTAAATTCGCCCTTCCCTAAGGCAATAATCGGAAGTATCAAGCGCAGGAGCGTTCCGGATTCCCCAACATTTACGCTTTGGACTCTTAAAGACGGCCGGCCCTGAAAACCGCGGATCTGAAGCGAGCCCTCCTTCTTTCTTATCCACGCCCCCAGTGCCTCTAATGCTTTTATTGCCGCCTGGGTATCCTGAGAAAATAAAGGATTTACTATTCGGATTTTTCCGTTTAGGCTGGCGGCAAGAATCGCCCTGATGGTATAAGACTTTGAAGCCGGAGCCTCTAAGGCGCCTCTAAGATAAGGCGCTTTTTCCACCTTCAAGTCAAACAACTTCTCTGGCATATTTTAATGATTTTAAAAATCTTATAATTGGTTTTTTCTCTTTATCAGCCCGACGGATAAACCCCGTTAGAGACAAGTCACCTTTAGGCGACCGTAAATTAGCTTTAGTACGCTTTGTCTCTAACGGGGTAAATTCCACACCAACCTTGAATTTCTGGTCCGAACCGGCGATTTCTCTTATCCAGGAAACTTTTCCCTTCATACGCAGGATTTCCTCTGTTTTGGGAAATTTTAACCTAACCTCAACCGATGCGTCAGTCTTAAGCGCTCTTGGGCTGTAAAAACATATTCCCCCTTCGGATATGTCCACCGCGGCACAAGGCATTCTCTCATTGCCAGAAGTAAAAGCCTGAATCTCCACTTCATATCTGAATCTTTTGAATCTTCTTATCTGGGGGCCGATGAGTATCTTTCTAATTTTTAAATTCACCAGCATCTGCTGATAACCCGGATAGTTCTCCTTACCCGGGTAAACCGTAATGCCGGCATTTATAAAGACATCTTTCAATTTACTCTCCAAGAAATACTCGCTCAGCTTATTGACTACCTCTTTGGTAATTCTATCCGCTTTTTCTTCATTGATTGAGGGAAGAATAAAACCGCATTCTCCGTAAAGGCCGTCCATCAAAACAATTTCAGGTTTTTCCTGGGCCTCCCGGAAATTTTCTTGGAATATTTTATTGATTATTCGCTCTATCTCATCAAATAAATCTCCAGGCGGGACTTTCAGCCTATTTTTAAGTTCCTGGTAGTTGACAATTAACAGATTCACGAAATGCAGGCTAATCCCGCGGGAAAGCAAATTGTTTATTTTATCTTTAATTGGCTTATCTAATAGATTTAGACTAGAGAGCCGCGGCAGAGAAAAGTAAAACCTGCTGCCCAGGCCCAATTCAGATTCAAGCCAGATCTCTCCGGAATGCGCCTCAACCAATTCTTTAGCTATTGATAACCCCAGCCCCACGCCTTTTCTTTGGGCGTCCGGAGTTTTTGAAACCTGGGTAAATTTATTAAACAGCCGGGAGAAGTCGCTCTTAGCTATTCCTATGCCCGTGTCAATAATCCCGATTCTGGCTTTATCCTCAAAAACCTTAAGCTCTATTCTTATTAAGCCGTCTTCTTCGGTAAACTTGATGGCATTATTAATAAGATTAGCCAACACTTGGTTTATCCGGTTAGAATCCAAGAACATATACACCTGCTCTTTAGGAAGCACATATTGAAGATTTATTCCTTTTTTAGCGGCGGACTTCTTAAAGAAATCCGCGCCCTCCTTCAATACATCATTGAGGCTCACCAGCGAATAATGCAATTTAAGCTTACCGGATTCAATCCGGGAAATATCCAACAGGTCATCAATTATACCTTTTAACCGTTTTATGTTATTTTCCGCCTTCAAAAGTATATCTTTCTGCTTTTCGTTAACCGGTCCGGCAATCTCATCCAGAATAAGCAAAACCGCCTCCTTGATGATGGCCAGGGGGGTGCGCAGCTCATGAGAAACCACCGAGACAAATTCAGACTTGATTCTGTTGAGCTCCTCGGCAGACTCTAATTTCTTCTCTATTATTTCTTTTTCTTTTTGAACGCGCTCTAAACTCATGCGCCGGGTGATATCCCGGGTAATGCCGATGAGTCCGACTATTTTACCTTTTTCATCATAGCGGGGTATTTTAGTGGTAGAAACATAATTATCAATACCATCGGGACGGGTGCTTCGCTCGATTTTATCAATTATGGCCTTTCCTGTTTTCATTACATAGCGGTCATCCTTGGCCATCAGCTGAGCCCGCTCTTTGGAGAAAAAATCAAAATCCGTCTTTCCCGCCACCTCATCCGGCTTAAGCCTCAAGCCTTTCGCGTGAGCGTCATTAACCATAATCAGCCGTCCCGCGGTATCCTTAAAATAAATAACGTCCGGGATGTACTTCATTAAATCGGATAAAAGCCGATATTTATAAAGAAGATCTTTCTTATCCGGGATTTTTTCCGAACTTCTAACCTTGCTCTTTAGCTTCATCGCTTCTTTGATTTAACTTTGCCTTTAATTCGTCGTATTCTTTCTTAGAAACCCACTGGCTTTCCTGTTTTTCCTTCTTAAACTCGGCCAGGCTTCGGGTATGATCTTTTAGTTCTTCCTTCAGATTAGCGTTCTGGGCTTCTAAAATTCTGAGCTTTTCGGAATTTTCGCGGTTATCCGCCTCCAGGCTCTCACGCTTCTGCTTATATTCGCTCAATTCTTTTTTAAGTATTAGACTTAAAGAAAACTCCTGGTCAAACTCCTTATCTTTCTTAAGTAGTTTCTCTTTGAGCTCATAGAGCTCTTTCTTTAAAGATTCCTCCAGGCTTCTATCTTTTTCCAGCCAGCCCTTAATCTTTATTGTTTCCTCCCTGGCCAGGACTTCATTGTTTTTTGCTGTTTTAAGCTCTTCTGCCAAAGCCAGATTATCCTCTTTTAATTTTCTAAGTTTAACTCTTAAGGTTTCAGCCTCATCAGCATCCGGGGATGTTTTAATTTCTTTTAGCTGCGGCTTCTTGCTCTCTGTCTTAGGCTGGGCATTATCTTTTGAACCAAGAATCAGAAAAAGCAAAAAAATAGTCAGGAAAAATATAATCAATAATAAAACCATTTATTCATTTTTTCTTATCGCCGCCGTAGGGGCGGGTTCCAAACCCGCCCCATCATATTCTTTCATAACCAAAGTATAGCCTAAGCTGCCGGTGCCTTTTATCTTAAGCGGTATTCTTTGTTCATCAGCGCTGATCCAGATTTCAAATCTTTTAGGGTCGCTTTCAAAACGATAGGCATAAAAAGTTTTACCGCTCAGGCTGATATTTTCCGTGCCGGCTAATTTTATCTGAAACTTTTGATTCGGCAGATTAATAGACATTGTCCATCCCGGCTCAAACGTGGCGATGCCGCGCACATAGAACGGCAGCATCACGGCATTATGAATAGGGGCGTCTTTCTTAATCACGGTTTGGCTGGTTTTACCGTCTTTGGCTATAGTAAGGATAAAATTCTTTTGGTCGTAATATTCACTGATCTTCTCAGAGAACGGCCAGTTGGATATGCTGCGCTCTACCTTAATCGGCAGGTAAGTGTCGGGATCGCTGTAGATTTTTTCCAAATCTTTAAAGCGGGCTAATTTTGTCTGGAAATTCATAAGGCTCACCTGTTTTCCGTCAAGCTCTGTCCGGGGCAGATGACTAAACACAGCCCTTCCTAAACTTACCCTTGTCAGCCTGACATCGTAAACTATGCGTTCACCGATACGCTCAACAGGTTTTTTCTCCTCAACTTTTCCTATCCCCGGTTTAGAGGGCTTCTTAATATTAACTTTTATGGCACCGATATTTTCCTTAACTAAAGCTGTCTTTTTTAGATGGGGATAACTCAATAAAAATAGCAAAAATATGAAAATAACAGAGTAAATGATATTTCGAATATTCATCCGGTAACCTATATACTGCCAACTATAAAATGGAAGAATACGGTTATGTCTTCCATGGAATAAATCTTAGTCAAGGCGCGGTCAAAGAGCATATTCGCCTCCGGTTCAAACTCTTCATCACCCTCATAGAGAATTATCCTTACCTTTATTTCGGGAAAGGTTGTAATCTCTATGGCCGTCTCGGAAACATCAATCTTCTCCCCCCGCAACCGCTCTAAAGCGCTGAATATGCCTCGCGGATTTTTGCCGTATTTTCTTAAGAGCGGCTCAATCACCCCTTTGTGAAAAGCCGGATAATAGGTTTCGCCGCCTTCTATCTGTTTAAAAGAAATCCATTCCCCGCTGGGAACATAGGTATTTCTTAGCGAACCTATGAGGTAATGTAATATGAGTATGGCCAGATATTCCCGAGCCGGAATATTGCAGGAATTTGAAAATATTCTTTTTTCTTTTATATCCACCTCGTAAGTATCCACCAAGAGGCTCACGCTGTATTTATCACCTGAGGAAATCATTTCTAAGTCTTTCCAGGCCTTTTCCAAGGCAACCGTATAGGGCATTTTTTCCTCCTTAATGAGCAGACACTTTATGGAACCGCCGATTTACCGCAGACTTTAAATATCGCGCCGAGCTCTTCTTTGCTCAGCAGGCGACACTTCCCCGGGGCAAGGTTATCCAAACGGATAGGCCCGTATTGAATACGCTTTAAACTCCTGGTTGAGTAACCCAAACCGGCCAGCATTAGCCTAATCTGGCGTTTTCTTCCTTCATGAATGGTTAGGTTAAAGCCGCTGGCGTTTGGTTTAGAATAAACCATTCTTAACTTTGCCGGATGGGTACGCCTGCCCTCGACGACCACTCCTCTTTCCAGCGCCAAGGCGTCTTGACCGCTCAGACGCCTATCTACCTCAACGAAATACATCTTGTCTACTTTAAAGCTGGGGTGGCCTAACCTGAAAGCCAAATCTCCGTCGTTAGTAAATAAGAGCAGACCCTCAGATTCTTTATCTAACCTGCCCACCGGATACAGATGTTTATATTCCTTAGGCAGGAGCTCTTTAACGGTAAATTTGGCATGCTCATCCTGCAGGGTAGTTACCACGCCTCTAGGCTTATTCAGGATAAGATAGCTGTTTTCTTTTAAGCTGACTTTTTTATTACCCAGATAAACCTGGTCGGAGCTATCCACGCTATAGGAAGGCTCATTAACGATCTTACCGTTAACCGTTACTTGAGCATCCTTTATCAACTCTAAGGCCTTTCGGCGCGAGCAGACTCGGCTGTGAGATAAAAAAACCTGCAGGCGCATCAGCTGGCCAGAGGGCCGTGGTTGGGCTTCCTATGGCCCAAGCCACTTTCTCTCTGCCTGAGGGCCTCATAAAGCAAGACCCCCGCGGCTGTGGCGACATTCAGCGAGTCGGATTCTCCAAGCATCGGTATGCGAACCCGATAGTCGGCATTATCTTTCCAAATATCCCCCAAGCCCTTATCTTCGCTTCCCAGGACAATAGCGCAAGACTCCCTGAAATTCACGGCAGTATAAGACGAATCCGCCCGGGGCAAGGCGCAGATAATCTTAATACTATTTGACCTTAGCCAGGGAATTATTTCTTTTGCCTGCGCGCCAACCACCGGAGTGGTAAAAAGAGCGCCTAAGCTGGAACGCACCGCGTTAGGATTATAAATATCTATGATACTGTCTGAGGCAATAACCGCGTCCGCGCCTGAGGCATCCGCGGTCCGGACAATCGCCCCCAAGTTACCCGGTTTTTCGATTCTTTCCAGGACTATCAAAAGAGAATTGTTTTTCAACTTTAAATCCGCCAAAGACAACCTCGGTTCCCGGGCAATTGCCACTATACCTTCCTTGCGGTTGCCAAAGGCAATCTTATTATAGACTTCTGAACTGACTTCACAAGTAGTAATCCCTTTTTTTTTAAGCTTAGCAGGTAAGTCTGTAATTTCCAAAAATTCCAGGCATAGAAATACGTCCTTGATTTCTATTTGAGAAGTTAAGGCTAACTTAAACTCACGCCGGCCTTCAATAAGAAAAAGTCCGCTTTTCTTGCGATAATCGGACTCTCTTAGATTTACCGCTTCTTTTATCCTAGGGTTATGAAGGCTGGTTAACATGGGTGCATAGCTTATAATGTGAGACCGCTGCAAAACCCCTATATTGTCATTGCGGGGAGCGCCGCGAAGCGGAGCGGTTGCGAGGCGAAGACGAAGCAAACCAGCAGCCCCTCGCAACTGGATTCCTTCGCTTCGCTCGGAACAGGCTGCGCAATCCCCGTCACAGATTGCTTCACCCCTTCGGGGCTCGCAATGACGGAAAGAGGATTTTTCAGTGGAAATTATAGAATCAGATTCTTGCGATAAGAATGAAAGCGCTGGTGTATCTCTCTTAAAGTAAGCCTCGCGGTTCGTTCTAAGCCGAATCCTTCAACATTAAATGAAGCAATCACTGTTCCATAGCCAATAGCCTTTTTAATTTCCGCCTTATTAATTGACCTGGCCTGAGCCAGACATCCCATAAATCCACCGGCAAAAGAATCTCCCGCCCCGGTAGGGTCCACCAGTTTCTTTACCGGATAGGCCGGCAGAGAAAAGTTCAAACCGTCCGAGTAAAACAAGACTCCGTGTTCGCCCTTTTTTATCAGGATCATCCTTGGGCCCAAATCACGCAATTTACGGGCCGCGTCCAAAAGGCTGTGTGTGCCGGATAACTCCTTGGCCTCAGCGTCATTGGCCACAAAGATATTCACCCGCTTAAGGAGTTTTAAAAGAGAGCCGCGTTTATGCTTAATCCAATAATTCATACTGTCTAAGGCGACGAGTTTTGGCGAATGTATGGAATCTAAAAGCCGGCCCTGGATGTCCGGGTCAACATTGGCTAAAAAAATATACTTAATTTTGCGCTGTTCATCGGTAACCTCAGGGTGAAAAACTGAAAGCACCCCCAGCTCGGTATTCAGGGTAAGAGCGGAATTCATATCCCCATGATATTCGCCTTCCCAGCGAAAGGTCTTTCCCGATTCTTTCTTTAAAGAGGTCAGGCATATCCCCTTTCTTCTTAGAAATTCAATATGGTTTAAAGGAAAATCTTCGCCCACCACCGCCACCAGATTCACCGGCACAAAAAAGCGCGCGGCCATTGAGAAATGGGCGGCTGAACCTCCCAGCATATTATGTCTCTTCCCATGAGGGGTCTTAACCGTATCCAACGCCACCGTTCCTAAGACTACTAAACTCATTTTTCCTCCAATATTATATCCACCGCCGGATTATATTTTAACGTATTATGCACCGGACAATTCCTGATAAATTCCAAAAGCGCGTTATATCTTTTTTGCTCCAATTTTAATCCCGGAAGGTTAATTGTTAGGGCGATATTTTTTAAATAGTGAGGAGTCTCCGGACAGATTTCTGACTTCACCTTGATGGTGAATTTATCGAATTTTATCTTGGCTCCACTGAGATAGCGTTCTAAATATACCGCCGCGCAGCTCCCCAGAGAAGCCAAAAGCAGGGCTGGAGGAGTTATCCCCTCTATGGCTCCACTTGGCTTCGAAGAATCAACCTTTATCTCATAATTAAGGGATGTAACCTTATAATGAAAACTGTTCTCGTAATCTACATCTACCTCATACATATGCAACTCTTCCTTTTCTCAACGGGATTCAAGGAAATCCCGCATATCGGCCGGTAAATCCGAATGAAACGACATAACCTTTCCGATTAAGGGATGCCTGAATTCTAAGTCAGAGGCGTGCAAGGCGGCCCTCCTGAATTTTATCGGAAAGTCTTTGGCAAAGGCAAAACGCCTTTCCCCAACCAGGGGATGGCCTATCTGCTTAAAATGAATCCGGATCTGATTGGTTCTCCCGGTAAGGGGAATGACCTCAACCACCGAGAAACCCTCCCTCTCCTCCAGGAGCCTATATTGAGTGATGGCGTATTTTCCCGGCTCATAAGGATTATCCTGGACAGGCCTGGATATCACCGCGTTTTTTCTCTTCAATTTGCCCTGAACCAAGGCGATATAGCGCTTTTTTACTCTCTTCTCCTTAAAGGCGTCCATGAGGGCCTGCTGTATCTGCCTGTTTTTGGCAAAAAGAATCAAGCCAGAGGTTTCTCTATCAAGTCGGTGACCCGGGTAGGCATTTAACAAAGAACTTAAGGTGTATCTTTCCTTCTTTGGAGTAGGCACGGTAAGCATCCCTGCCGGCTTATCTACTACCAGGATAAAATCATCCTCAAAGATTATTTTGTATCCTGCCTTTTTTGTCATTATAGCATCAAATATAAAGTTTGTATATATTGAAATGAAGTCGGATTTAGGGTTTGGTTTCGTTCCTGAGGTTTTGATGCAGGGTTTTTTCTAAAACCAGGGTCTGATTTAAGGCATCCACCTGACGCTCGAAGTCAAGATTCATATCCTTTAAATCAGCGCAAGCCTCGCGCGTTAGCTTAAGCTCGTTTTGAGAGAGGAATAACTGCTCTTGAGCGCTCTTTAATTTCCGCGCTGTCATATCATTTTCTAGTGTCCGCGTTTTCAGATCCTCTTGCTTGAGGCGTAAGGCCTCCTTTAACTCATCCAGCTCCCGGGCAAATTCTTTCTCTTTAGAATCTAAGATATTCTTAATTGCCAGCAACTGTCCTTCGGAATCCTTAAGCTCAAGCTGAAGCTTTTCCCTGGCGGATATCTCATTACGTAAGGCCTCTTTAATTTTTATGCTTTCCTCGAGCTTATTAAGCGATTCTATCTGTTTGGCCTGTTCATCCGTCTTAGCCGTGAGTAATTCTATTTTCTTAGAAAGCTCGCCATTCTTACTGCTATGGTCAAGTATCTGCTTCTGCCAGTAGTCGCGTAACTTTAATTTTTCATCCTCAAAGAGCTGATTCTGCTTTTTTGACAGGAGAATATAGCTTAGCACCGCTAAAACGGCACCCACAATTAATACGGTTAAGAAAGAATAAAATACTTTGGGATTAAGCAATGTTTGAATTAAATAATGCATAGTGAAAAAGGCAGCAAAAATAAACCCCGCCTCCTATGTTGAAGTAAAAGGTTAAGGCTAAGATCAAGGTTGAGACAAGCTTAACCTAAACCTTAGCCTAAACCTCCTCATTACAGCATCCAGGCGGGGCTTATCTGTTAGTTTGTTATTTCTTTGTTTTTAATTTATCCAGAAATTCCTGAGTCGCTTTTGCGGCAATCTCTTTACAGCCAAGCCCGAATGCCAAAGCCAGGGCCAGGCCCACTGAACTTAAAATAATCAATACAGAATTCTCTATGGCGCTAATGTCAATCTGTATCTGCTTTAAGGTGATGTTAACGGTAAAAATTATGATTATTACCTGAGATAAGCGCCCCAAGAGACCGGACTGTTCTATCCCGGCATTGGCCGTTGCCGTTTGCACGGCAGTGCTAACAAAGGAAGCAAAAAACATACCCAGAATAAGGATAAATATCGCTGAAATAACCCTGGGGATATAAAGAACGATGGTATTAAGCAATCCGGTTGCCTGCTGATTAACGTTAAGGACACTTATGGCAATTACTAAAGAAATGAGCATCACTACCCAGTAGCTCAAGACCCCAATCAGCTCGGCAATACTGTGCTTAATTCCGCCCTTGCCTAAGATTTTGTCAATCCCCACTCTTTCCGCGTAAGAATCAATCTGCAGAACATCAAGAATACGAACCACGAGGTTTTTGATCATCTTGGCAATAATCCAACCAACAACCAGAATAAGAATTACCGCGCACAAGGCAGAAACAAATCCACCCACTTGAACCAGCATTGCTTTTACTGGGGCTAATATGAGCTCCTTAAGCATACCGCACCTCCTTATATTGGACTGTTAAAATTTATACCCAATTAGGGTTTAATTATTTATAACCATATCATACTTAATATGTTATGTCAAGTAAAAATTGGAACTGCAGAAAAAAATGATTTTTAATACAAAAGCCAGGAGGGTTAATCGTAGATAATAGGGAGCTGAAATTCCATCGCGGTCCTATTTGCCTCCTCAGGCAGAGACGGAAAGGGAAAGGCGGATTTAACGACATTTAATACCGGCTGGCTAAGGGCGGAAGAAGTAGCGGATAATACCCTGGGCTCGCCTAAAAGGCTGCCGTCAGATGAAACCACAAATGAAACCACAACTCTCCCCTTTTGCTCGGGGCCTATTCGCATCAGATTCATCAGGGAGTAAATCTTACTTCTTACATATTCGGAATAATCCTTAGCGGTGCCTACGGCGGGAGATGCCGGAAAATTCGGGATGCCTCTATCCATATTCTGAGCGCTGTGTCTACGGGAAATATATCCTTTTTCGGTTTCTTTAACCAAATTCATAATATCGTCATCCTTGGTGAGGCTGACATACCTGGGCGGGGGAAGCTCATCGCGGACTATGTGAGGAGTCAAAAAAACCACTAATTCAGTCTTGTTTATACTCGCGCTTACACTGCGAAAAACCGCCCCTAATATAGGGATATCGCCCAGTAGGGGAATCTTTTTTATCTCGTTCTCCTTTTTATCTTTTTTGAGTCCGGCAATCACGATAGTCATACCATCTTTCACGGTAACCGTGGTCTCGGCCTCGGAGGTGGTTACTATGGGCACCTGAGTAATCTTGCCTTCAGAAGTCAAATCCGTAATTTTGGCGGAGCTTACCTCCGGCTTGATTTTCATCGTTACGAAGCCGTCCCGACTGATAGTGGGGGTTACATAAAGCTTAACCCCCACATCCACAAAATTAACCGTCTGGGCAGTCTCGCTGGTGCCGCTTCCGCTCTGGGAAGTGGATGAGGTTATGTAAGCCTCTTTAGTGCCCACCAATATCTTGGCCTCCTGATTATTTATAGCCATTATGCTGGGACTGGAAAGTATTTTAGTCTTTCCGATGGTGCGCAGTAAATCCAGCACCCCTTTATAGTCGTATTTTTCACCCAAGCTGATTCCGGCAGTCGCCATACCCAAAGAAAGCTTATTGGAGTTGCCTAAAGAAAGCGGATTTACCATCCTCAAATTCTTAGACAGCCAGACATCCCAATCCACCCCCATCTTAAACTCGTCCTTTTCCGGGCTAATCTCTATTATCTGGGCATCAATCCTTACCTGAAGAGGCTTTTCATCAAAAGCCTCGATAATCCTGCCCAATTCCGCGATTCTATCCGGATAATCGGTAATCGCTATCTTATTAGTGCGCTCATCAATCTTTATCAAGCCGATACCCTTGGTTACCGATTCCAGAAACTTGGCACTTATTTTATCCGCCTGGGCGTATTTCAAATCAAACACCCTGGTTATAACCGGCTTATCCAATTCCTCAATCAGCGCCTCTATCTGTTTTAATTTACCCGCGGTATCATCAATTACTATGGTATTGGTGGCTTCATCAACAATCACCTTTCCCGCGCTCGATTTAATCTGGGTTATAGTTTTGCTCACCTCCTGCGCTTTGGCGAATTTCAAGGTCATGCTTAAGAGGCGTTTTTCATCCTTAAATTTATCACCGTAAATAAGCTCATAATCTTTATCCGTCATTATGTAAATTATGCCGCCCTGAATCTTATACGCCAGATTATTGGCGGAAAGTATAATCTCAAAAGCCTCCCAAATGTCCACATCTTTTAAAAACATAGTTACTTTACCTGAAACATTCTTGCCGATAATGATATTATATCCTGAACGCTGGGAAATCATCTTGATCACATCCACTATATCCATGCCCTTTAAATCTAAAGAAATTTTATCCTGCTTAGCGGCGGGCCTACTGACCGAAGACGCGCCGAAGCCTTGAGAAATATCATACGGAGAATCATTATCCAAAAATTCATCCGGCTCACTCTCGGCCGCGGCCGGGGGAAAATGAACAAAACCGAATAAAGTTACAAAGTGTATCGCGGATATTATAACTACAGTCTTAAGTTTCATATTGCTAACGCGCTAAAGGCTCATTTCTACTTTTTGACCTTCCAGATCCAGCGTAATCTTACCTTCATTAATTTCTTCAATCAAAAACTCTCCCAAAGAATCCCCTTTATTCAGGAAAAAAGTTTGTTTTGTTTTTTTATCTTCAATGATCGCCTGGGGGCTGTCTTCGTTTAGAATACCTTTGAGCGAATAATTAGCCAATAATTCCGAGGCCGTCTGGCTTAATGTTTTTTTATTTTTCTTCTCTTGCGGCAAGGCAATTCCCTTAAAAAGATTGCGCTTTTTAATTATGTCATCATAGTATGAGAATGGTTTGCCCTCAACTGTCTTTTCTTCCTTTACGGATAATTCATCGTTACTTCCTGGGTCCGCGGATATATCCGCGTCATCAAAAAGCCTCCCCTGTAGTGATTTAATATAACTAAAGGACGCCAATAATGATACACACCAAAGAAAAAAAACCGCGCTGTTAAGGCGTTTAAAAACCGATATATTACTTTTGGCGTTCGCGGGAAAAAAATTAAGTATGGATTTCATCAATCAATATGCGTAAGCCTTTACCTTAAAACTCAATTGTAGCCGCGCGGAAATTCTAAGTTATAGAATATATCATAACCTCTTATCTGTCAAGCAGTTTAGTTGCATTGATTTAGTTCGGCAATTAAGGTAATATCTTGCGTATTTCTAAATATCCGTAAAGAAGCGACGAGTCTCCGGATTGGATGCTCAATTCAAATTTATCAATAGTCAAAAGTTCTTTTGACTCCTGAAGCTGATAAATAAAATCAGCAATCTCTTTTGAGCCGGCCTCCAATCTCAGCTCTACGGAAAATTCACTGTAATACTCCATTTGCCGGATAGCCCGAGGTTTGATATCATTGATATTAATACCGGATTTATTACCCAGGCGCTCAAGCACCGTCAGAATGCGGGCGACTTGCTGCTGCTTAGATAAACTCTCTTCTTCTTTTAAAACCGGAGCTAAATTCTGAAAGTCCTTCTCAATATTGCCCTTTCTTGCCGTCAGGCGCCGGGCCTTAACTAATTTATTTTTTAAATGCGCGATCTCCTTATCCAGGACTTCTAAATTCCTAAAATAAGGAGTTAAAATCAAATCAAAGAAAAGTTTTACGGTGATAATCAAA
Source organism: Candidatus Omnitrophota bacterium (assembly GCA_030674475.1). GTDB lineage: Bacteria > Omnitrophota > Gorgyraeia > Gygaellales > UBA12090 > UBA12090. The sequence goes on along the minus strand of JAUSCZ010000040.1, from coordinate 23,157 downwards.
ACCGTGAATACAAGTATTGTTTTTTCCCTCTTGTTTAAATTCCCTATATTTATCATACCTGATACTCTATTCTTCCAGCTGGCAGATAATATCAAAATCCGCCAGGCTCTCTCCCTGGATCTTGCGCTCAAACGAATGTCTAAGCTGAGCTTCTTTAAAAATCGGCGATTCCTCCAAAACACTCACAAAATTAAATACTCCGGAAAGGCTTTTGGCGCGCCCTTTCAAAATTAAGGATTTATTACTATTATAGCTGAATGAAACTAAGCTCACCTCTTCCTGGGCGACGCGAAACACTTCACTAAAAACATCTAAACAAGAGTTGGACTGTCCTGCCTGGCTGTTTACATAAGTAATTTTTTTGGCCATTTTTTCAATCCGCCCGACATCTGCGGATAAGCGGCTCAGTTCTTTATTTAACTGAAAGACGGCATTCTTCCTCATCTGGATATTCGTATACATCGCGTAAGTAATCGTGAAAATGATTAAAATAAGAAAAACCGCGGCTTTTCTTATTTCCTGTTTATATGCCGCCTTGCCTCTTTTGGCCAGAATATCTTCCGGAAGAAGATTAAATAAAGGTTTTCTTTGCGAACAGGCCGCGCCCATAAGGCTGGCGAAAGAAATTTTCTGAAAGTCCTCAAGCTTAATGGCGCTTGAATTCTTTAATTGTATCGCTTTATTCTGCTGGTATTTTACGCTTTTAAAAGGGAAGTTATTCAGAAAATCTTCGTCAATATGCTCCAAATATTCGCTGGCGCCGGTAAAAATCGCGTTTTTCGGTTTTATTCCGGCAGTCTCATTCTGGTAAGCAGAAAGGCTCCGGTTAATTTCTTCACGTAGGCGCGTCTTATAGTCAGGAGAAGCCAGGCTCAACGGAAATGCCCGGGAATAAATAAATATCCCGGACAAAACTATATCCAGCCTCGCGTATTCCAAATCCAGGTCTACCACCATAACCCCGGCATCGGCCTTAAATTCCTGCTGCAGCTGGAGCCAGTGGCATATGCCTTGGGAATCAATAGTTACCTCATCCGGCTCTATCTTATTTCTTTCCAGCGCCGCGAGATACTTCCTGACGATATCCTGATGTATAATAATCAAAATAACATCGGAATAGCCGTCAGGATTGATTCTCACGACCTGATAACCGAAGATTATTTCTTTGGGATCATAAGGAATCTGCTTAGGCGCCTGAAGTCGGGCCATTTGAAAAAGTTCTTCAGGATGGGTAGAGGGAAACCTGGCGTAATGCAGGGCGGCCATTTGCCTGGGGATCATCAAAATAAATCTACCTAAATCCTTTTGCTTTGCGGCGTTCAATAATAAATTTATGCCCTTGGCGAGCTCTTCTTCACTTTTACCAAGAATAGGCACTGACCGCGCCGCGGAAATTTCCCAGGCGAAATGGCCCAAACAAGACTGCGCCAGCTTAATCACCTTATCCGTAATGCTCAGGCAGGTTGTTATTCTGGATTTACTCTTCATACCAATACTCATACTGGGGGGATTTATCCGCTTCTATCTTTACCACCGCTGAAATCTTACTTTTCACGTTATTTACCACGGCCGAAGAATTCACCCGGTAAAAATCGCTGGTAACCGTAATCCTGGCAGTAATAAGGCCGGATATAGTAGCAATATCCTCACTGGAGAGCGGCCCGCTTTTAAATATTTCCGCCTGTTTAGATTGTAATTCTACCACATCCTGAATCGGCACATCATCGCCCGTAGCCGCCTGTGCGTCAGGGCCGTTACGATAGTCAATAATATTCTGGGCGTGGTCTTTGCTTAGCCCCAAAGCCGCCAAAATTTCCTTGGGGGCGGTGTTTATATTAATCTTTCCCTCGCCGTAAATCGTGAGATAATTACTCAGCTTATTAAAGATATCCAAATCAAAACCCTCTATCATTAATAATTCCTCGAGCCTGTTCAAGGGTTTATTTTTGGCTGAAATGGCCAGGTCGGAATAGTCATCTTTGCCGTATTCCATTTTATTGTCATCATAGTCTACCCAATCAATAAATTTATCCACCAATTCTTCAGCCTGCTGTTCATCGTAATCCAATACATCACTTACCAGCCTGACGAATTCAGCGCTCAGGTCATTATTAACACTGCTCTCGGTAACAATCATATTTATATTTATCCTGGACTGCTCATCTTGCATTCCGTAGAGCTTCCTGGGCTCTTTATCCTTAGACTCATAATATGAATATTGTATCTCAAATTTACCGCTTCCCAAAGCATAATCTTTAAATTCCGGACTGCCGTCTTCCTTAAGTTTATTGCTCCAGGAATCACTCAAGCTATCATAATCTTTATGTTCATCCTTGGCCTTTTCTAAATATATCCGTTCCAAACCGGACTTAGCGATATAAAAAGCCTGGGAGCGATCCAAATGATAACGCAAAATCCTTGCCTCAAACGAAACGCGCCTTCCGATACTCAACGCCAAAAGCACCAGGATTATTACAATCCATATACAGACGATCAAAACTGAACCCCTCGCGCCTTCAGGTAGTCTCACTTGACCTTTCCTGCATAGCCTGCCCCGCCGAAAGAGCGGGGGATCGGAAAACCTATTCATCTGAATAAGATTTTTTTAAAATAACGCTCTTGGCGGAAATAATATCCTTAGCGTCATCCACTTTCTGGGTTAATTTTAACCGCACTGCCTGAGGCAGGGCGGCCTCATCCTCAAAGCTGTCTTTCCAATTTAATTGGTCCGCCTGAGAAGACTTGTCGGATGAGGCCGAATATAAAAACCCGGCCTCCGATATATTAGACAAAAACACCTCATATTCCGGACTCAACGATTGATTAAGCATATCCCTGCCTTTTAAATATGCCCTTAAAAGATTATTACCTTCTATTTTATAAAAAACCCTGGCCGCGCCAGCGTAAGTTTCCCCTTCCTCATTCCTGGAAACCACTAAAGACACAAAAGACATTTCCTTGGAATTACCGCTAAAAACTATCGGATGTTCATCAGAAGCGTCAAAAAGAAACGAATTCCTTAAATCTTTGGCGAAAATGCTTAAACCGTTACGTAAATTCTGATAAATGTACGCCTGGGAATTCAACCGGCGGTAACTTAACCAGCCAACGCGTAAAGAGGAATAGGCTGAAGTTAAAACCAGCACTCCTACTCCTATTGCCAGCAAAGCTTCAATCAGGGTAAACCCCGATAGAGATAGGTTGCCGCGGGCAACCGTCAGATGTCTTCGGCGTTTTATCTCTAACGGGGTAAATCCCGAAAGAAATCTCTTGGCGCCTGCGAATCGTCTTAGAACTTTTAAGAAAATCATTTCTTGACCGCGAAATAGCAGGCCGTATTTACGACTCCGGATCTTCGGCCGTCTTTCCATTGGACATCTAAATCCGCTTGATTAAGCTCTAACTCTGAAAGCCGGTAAACTTCCAGCCGGTAAGAGAAATCCGCGTTCTCGGAAAATACTCCCTCCCTGGCTATATCGCTTTCTTTAGTTACTATCTCTAGATTAAAAAGCTTTTCTTCGGTCAAAATTAATGCCGTAGTATAATTGGCAAACTGCAGCATTGTATTTAAACAGCCCATAAATGCCCGGGAAAGATATATAACGCTAAAACCCAGGAGGATCACCGCGACTAAAACCTCAATCAGCAAAAAACCATTATTCCGTTTCTTCATTATCAATTATCTGTATACTATTACTTTGATTCTGTTTTACGGAAATAACTAACCTTTTCTTATTTGGATTGCTCATTATAATTTCCGCGCTGCTGGCGGTGCCGTCGGGGTAAAAATCAATTATACTATCCTGACTTTCTATTTCCACATCATCCGAAAGAACATAACCACCGTATTTGCCCTTAACCCGGATAAACTCACCGCTCTCGGAATCCTTACGGCTAAGCCAATACTCTTTTCCTTTCGCGTCTAAAGTAAATCTCATCAGCGTATTTTCGACAACCGCCCTCTCGCGGACATAACGCATATAGCTAACCATGTCTTCCGCGCAAAGGCTAAGTTGAATACTGTAAAATGTCTTGCGGAATAAAGGCATAGACAGGCCTAAGGTGATTGAAATAATAAGGACAACCACCAAAAGCTCAATCAGGGTAAACCCCGTTAGAGACCTCTTGTTGCTTGCAGATTTTTCGGCAGTCTCTAACGGGGCAAGCCCTTTTTTACTAAATGTCATGCGCTGCCTACTTCCAATTGGTAATATCGTCCTCGGTCCCTTCTATGCCGTCTTTGCCTTTGGAGGAAAGATCATAACTATCGGTACTATGTTCTCCGGGAGATTTATACACATAGGGATTGTCCCAGGGATCCTTGGCGTCTTTTTTTATATACGGCCCGTTCCAGTTTTTCGGCACGGGATCTCCGGTGGGCTTACTGCGCAAGGCGGATAATCCCTGTTCGGTGGTGGGAAATTTGCCGTTATCTATCTCGTATAGTTCAAGGGCTGAAGATATGTTGGCTTCGATATCGGCCTGGGAAACCGATCTTTTTGCCTGTTCCGACTTTCCTACTAATTTCGGCATAACCATGCTCGCTAAAATACCTATGATAACTACCACCAACATCAGTTCAATCAGGGTAAAGCCTCGTTTCCTCATCCTTTCTCCCTCCTCTTTAGTATAATAAACCACTCTCTTAACCTTAATCTTGGTCTACCTGGTTATCAAATTTATCTGGAAGATAGGAAGCAGCATCGCGGTTACAATAAAACCTACCACTAAACCCATCACCAATATAATCACCGGCTCAAGAAGACTGGTTAAGGCGCGCGTAAGACGGCCTAATTCTTCTTCATAAGAAACGGCTATTCTCTTTAAAGACTTCTCCAATGTTCCGGCCTCCTCACCGACATTTATGATACTGACGACATAATCCGGAAAATACACCGACTTTTTTACCGCTTGAGACAGGCTCGCGCCGTCCTTTATGTCCGCCACGATATTCTTAATCTCCGACTTTATGACATTATTAACCACTGTATTATTAACCACATCTAAAGCGACAATTATTGACACGCCTGATTCCATAAGCAAAGAAAGCATCCGCGAAAAATGCGCCATTTCTGATTTTAAAATTATCTTCCCGGCTAAGGGGATATTAAGTAAAAGCTTATCCCAAAAGAGTTTTTCATTTTGGCTCTTGCCGCGTTTGATTACGAAAAAAACTGCTCCGACAAGAAGTAATAACAGCCACCAGTAGTGGCGCAGCGCGCCGGATATGTTTATTAAAAGCTGAGTGGCAAAAGGCAAGGCCTCGCCTGCCTCCTCAAACATTGAGGTAAGCTGAGGAACCGCGTATACCAGCAGGGCGTATATGGTGATAAACCCCACGCTGACAATTAAGGCCGGATAAGTAAGGGCCGCTAAAATATCGGAGCGCGTCCTTTCTTCCTGCTCGCTGAAATCCGCCAGGCGGGCTAAAACGGTTTCCAGCGAACCGCTTATTTCTCCGGCCTTGATTACCGCGCAATAATATTGAGAAAATTGCCCGGGATGACTGCTTAAGGCCTCGGAAAAGGTTGAGCCGTCTTTTATTCTTTCTCCGATATCGGCAAAGGTATTCCTTAAGGCGGGATTGGCGGTTTGTTTAGTAATAATATTTAAGGCGTGGGCTATGGTTAATCCGGATTCAATCAAATTTGAGAATTGGCGGGTAAAAACCATCAATTCCTTAAGCCGCATACGTTTTACGGAAAAAACTCCCGTGCCGGATAACTTTCCATCGGTAATTTCTTCGATACTTACCGGAAAAAGGCCTTTTTCTTCAATAACCGCTATTGCCTGAAGGCGGCCTTTTGCCTCAATAACCCCGGAAACTTTTTCCTGGGGCCCTTTCTTCGCGCTGTAGGTGAATTTTGGCATAGAACAGTATTATTCTACAGTCTCTTCCTGCTGAGTAACCCGCATTACCTCTTCAATGGTGGTTATGCCTTGTAAAATCTTGTCCCAGCCGTCCTGGCGCAAAGTGCGCATGCCAAACTCTATGGCCTTTTTCTTGATCTGCTGGCTGGAGGCCCTCTCAATAACCATTTCTCTTAAGGTATTATTCATAAGAATAACTTCGTGAATGCCCGTCCTTCCTCTATAACCGCTGAATTTACAGGCCGGACATCCCTTGCCTTTAAAAACCTCAATAGTATCACTCTCACCGGGAAGATTAAAATTCCTCAAGACTTCTTTGGTTGCCTTGGCCGCGGCCTTGCAATTAGGGCAAATCAAACGCACCAGCCTCTGAGCAATCAGACATTCCAGGGAAGAAGAAACCAGGAACGGCTCAACCCCCATATCTAAAAGACGGGTAATCGCGCCCGCGGCATCATTAGTATGCAGAGTGGAAAGGACCAAATGCCCGGTTAAGCTTGCCCGTATGGCTACCTCGGCAGTTTCATAATCGCGCACCTCTCCCACCATTATCACATCCGGGTCATGGCGCAAAATAGAACGCAGCCCGGTGGCAAAGGTCAGCCCTATCTTGGGCACCACCTGAATTTGCATAATGCCGCGCAGTTGATATTCCACCGGATCTTCCACGGTAATTATCTTTATACTCGTAGAATTAATCTGCGCTAAAGAGGCATAAAGCGTGGTAGATTTTCCCGCGCCGGTAGGCCCGGTAACAAAGATTATTCCGTGCGGTTTTTTAATTACCTGTTTTATCTTCTTTAAGTCATCATCGGCAAAACCTAACTTTTCCAGATCCAGGAAGAATACCGAGCTAAGCACCCGCACATGCACCGATTCGCCGAAAGATGTCGGAATGATTGAAACGCGCAAATCAAGCTCGCTGTCCTGCAGCCTTACCCTCATCCTGCCGTCCTGCGGCAGACGGCGCTCGGCAATGTTCAGATTTGACATTATCTTTACCCGCGACACAATAGCCTGATGAAAATATTTTATCGTGGGAGGAATCGGTGTTTCATACATAATTCCGTCAACCCGCATCCGCACCCTTAATTCGTTCTCAAAAGGCTCTATGTGGATATCCGAGGCCCGCTCAGCCAGGGCCTGGGTCATCAGCTGGTTGACGAATTTTATAATTGAAGCATCCTCGGCCATGGTCTCTAAATCTTCTGTTTTTTCGGCCTTTACCGATAAGGCTATCTCCGAGCTTTTCTCGCTGACAATCTGTTCTAAGGTATCCGCGCCCACTCCGTAATACCTGCGAATAGCCTCTAAGATATCCTTTTCTCCGGCCAGGACCGGCTTAATCTCAAAACCCAATAACAGCCTCAAGTCATCAAGGGTGTGGATATCCAGAGGGTCGGTAACCGCCAGGGATATTACATTGCCTTCAAGCGATATGGGTATAAGCTTATAATGAGTGGCGAATTTAGCGGGAACCTTAGAAATCACATCAGCCTTAATATCCAATGTCTTTATTTTGACAAGCGGCATATTCAGCTTCCGGGCTAAAATCGGCAGAAGCGTATCTTCCTGCAACAAACCCATTTCTATTAATGTCGTGCAAATAAATTTGCCTGATTTCTTCTGTTCTTTTAAGCCCCTCTCCAAATCCTCAGAAGTCATAATCCCCGCGTCTATAAGCATCTGGCCTATCTGCAAATTATTTTGAACAGTCATATATTTAGCTCCTTTTACAATTATTACCGCTCATTCTAAGCCCCGACCCGTCGGATAGGCAGGCCTGCCTGATAGAATTAGGCGGCTTAGTAATAAATCCGATATACGGCAGAATACATTTTACAAACCTAAAGGTATCTAAGAGCGGACGTATTCTGCTGAGATGATTTTTATACACTGAAACTATGGGAATGTTGATTATTTTTGCCCCGCGAACAGCTGCCTGAAGGATGATTTCGGTCTCAATCTCAAATTTGTTGCTCTTCAGTTCCAGTTCGCTTAGAAGGCGGGCCCTGATTAAACGAAAGCCGTTTTGGGTATCGGGAATACTCTGCCCGCACATCCGGGAAATTAAGCTGGACATAATTATGTTGGTCAGGCGCCGAATCCGCGGCATCCCTATCGGATGCCGCATCCTGTTTCCGACTATAATATCCGCCTCAGGGCTAAGCGACTCTACTTTGAGAAAATTTACGATATCCAGCGGCAGATGCTGTCCGTCACCATCCATGGCGATAACCGTTTCATACCCCTGGCTTAAGGCATAATCAAAACCTCTCCTTAAGCTGGCGCCTTTACCAAGATTAAGATTATTTCTTATAACTTTTACTTTATATTTAAAGGCGGTCTCGCTGGTTGTGTCCGTTGAGCCATCGTCAACCACCACCGCATCCACAGGCTCACATTTAAGCTGGGTTAAAATATCATCCAGGACATACGCCACATTATAACAGGGAATAACCACGCAAATCTTATTTACAGAGTTGCGATTGCTCATTTTTTTAGTTAATCCAGCCAAAACTTACGGAACATATACCATTGCTCAGGATATTTTCTCACACAATCTTCTATCTGCCTTAAGTAAATTCCGGTAACCGCGCGGATATCTTTTTCGTAGTCGCCTGAGGGTTCGAATTCCAGCGGCGGGCCAAAAGAAAGGCGGATTCTTCCGGAAGGCTCCCGCACGGTAAAACCGGGCACAATCGGGGTTTTATTCCTAAGGTAAAAAACTGCCGGCCCTTTAGGAATTAAACTCGGACGGCCGAAAAAATCCACCACTATCCCCCCTTGAGTAAAATCCCGGTCTCCTAAGATGCAGACTATCTCGTTGCGGCTAAAGGCCTCCAGGCACTTCTTAACCGCTACCCCCAGAGGTATCACTTTCATATTCTTGGATTCTCTATTACGGTTAAAAAAATCCTCCGCCTTTTTATGTTTATGGGTCAGGGTAACCGCGTTCATCGGATAACCCAGAAGCCCCATAGCCATCCCCCCCAATTCCCAGTTACCGATATGGGCGCTCAGGATAATCGCTCCCCGGCCCAAAGAAAGCGCCTTGTCTATATTCTCTCTTCCTTCAACCGCGACATTTTTTTTAAAAAATCCGGGATTTAACTTCCGGGATTTAAAAAATACGGTCAAATACCGGCCGAAATTTATGAATACGCCTCTGGTATATCTTTCTAAAATCCGGTTATCTATATCCGGAAATATCACCCTGAGGTTATTTCTCACCGAAGTTCTGTCCGCGGATGAGAGAAGGTATTGAAAGATTGAGATTATCCTGGCCAGACAATAGTCAAGCTTAAACGGCAGGTAGAGGGTTAAAAATTCTCCTACGCGGTAGAGGATGTAGTTAAACATAACTCCAGAATTAACTTTCCTATGTCTAGGCTGGCATAAGGCTTGCTGATTTTAAGCGCCGCTTCGCGCATCGCCTTAAGCATTGAAGGGTTAGAAAGCAGGTCCTGCAGGAATTGCAAAATAAGTTTATCATCGGTTATCTTAACCGCCGCCCCTTTATTCAAGAAGTAAGTGGTGTTTATCTCCTCCTGTCCGGGGAGGGGCTTAATGATTACCATAGGCAGGCCCTTACAGAAGGCCTCAGCCGTGGTCAGGCCGCCGGCCTTAGTGATAATAATGTTGGCTATCTCCATCAATTCATCAATATTATTAATAAATCCGTAGAGGAATATCTTCTTTTTGTGAGATTTCGCCTTGCGTTCTAATTTGCGGTATAACTTTTTATTGCTTCCGGCTACCACCGCCAGCTGGGAATTTATCCTCATCTTCTTAAAGGCCGAGACTATCTTATTCAAAGGCCCTAAACCCTGGCCGCCGCCCATAGCCAGGATAATCGGCCGGTTCAGGTTTAAGCCGAATTTTTTGGCTAATTCCTCCTTGTTGTGCTTTAGAGAAAATTTCGGACTGATCGGGATCCCGTAGACCCTGATTTTATCCGAGGCCACCCCCTTGTGAATAAACCTGTCTTTGACCTCTTCGCTGGGGGCAATATAATAATCCACCGTATCGTATATCCAGTAAGAGTGCGGGGCGTAATCAGTCAAAACCCCGACCAGCGGAATAGAACTATTGTATCTTTTCTTAAAATCCGCGGCCATTCCGCAGGGAAAGGCCTGGGAGCAGACTACCGCGTCCGGCCTAAACTCATCAAAAAGCCTTTTAAATTTCGGTGAATTGTGCTTGTGAATCGCCTCTTTTATTTTTTGGGTGCTTTCGATCACTGAGGGATTATCATATAGATAATCCCAGATGCCGGGGGTGCGTTTGATTACCCCCAGATAAAGGCGGTTGATAATCTTTTCGGTGAAGGGATTGGTATAATTAAAGGCGTTGAGATTTAATATCTCAACATCGGGACGCAGGATTCTAAGGGCGCTCTCAATGGCGATGGTGGCCTGGTGATGGCCGGAGACCTCCGAAATGTAAAGCAGTAAGACCCGCAATTTTGCCATGCAGTAATAATAGCATAAATGTTATTTTGTGGCAAGTCAAAAGCAAAAACTGGCTGGCTAATTCGGTTTTTTCTTGGCCTTACCTTCTATGCCGGCCAGGAGCTTCTTAAAAATAAAATGATGAAAAGGCAGGCAGGCATACCAATACAGCTTTCCCAGCAAAGACTGGGTATTGTAATAAGCGATTACCGAGAGCTTCCTCTTCAGGCCCTCTTCCTTAATATTAAACTCCAGCCAGGCCCGGCCGGGAATCTTCATTTCGGCCCTCAGGAGCAGGCGCTTATTCTCCTGAATTTCCTCTACCCGGAAAAAATCCACCACATCATTTGTTTTCAGATGGGAATAACTCTTCCTGCCCCTAATAATACCCACTCCCAAAATAACCCGGTCAATAGTGCCCCTTAGCCTCCATAGCCAATTATAGTAAAACCACCCCCTCCTGCCCCCAATCCTGCAAAAAGAGCGAAAGAGTTTGTCCGCCTCTTTTTCCGTAACTAAAGAGTAGCTGACGCGGTAAGTAACCGGTTTTTTGACTTCGTACAGCTTTAAGGCCAGATCGTAATAAGGATGATAGGCGTCAGACCAGCGAGTAGAAACCCGGTCTTGTTCTTCGCGGGAAAGGGCGCGCACAATCTGCTCTTGGTAAGAAAGGGGTTCAAATCTAAGGTAATCTTTGATAGAATTATCATAACAGATAACCTCGTTTTTTAACCCCTCCATAAGACAGCGGCTGATGCTGTGGGGAACCGGGGTAAGCAGGCTGGCAAAATAGGCGTAGACTTTAAGCGGAATAAAAGGAAAATCAAAAAAGATGGTCTTTTTTCTGAGCAGACGCGTAAAAACCCTAAGCATTTCTTCATAGGTTAAAACATCTTTACCTCCGATGTCAAAACTTCTCCCCCGAGTCTGGGGGGTTTCTAAAGCGCCTACCAGGTATTTAATGACATCGCGCACCCCGATAGGCTGGCATTTCTTTTTCGCCCAGGAGGGAATAAGGATAAGCGGAAGTTTTATTACCAGATGCTTAATAATCTCATAAGAGGCGCTTCCTGAGCCGATAATTACCGCCGCCCTGAGCGCCGTAACCGGGACATTGCCCTGTTTGAGTTCTCGGGCTACTTCCGCGCGGCTGCGCAAGTGCGAGGATAGTCGGCTGCGCACATCACCCAGGCCGCCAAGATAGATGATTCTCTTAACCCCCTGTTCCTGGGCGGCCTCGCGGAAATTACCGGCGGCTAATATGTCCGCCTTTTTAAATTCTTTCGGCCCAAGATGCAAGGAGTGAATTAAATAATAAGCGGTGTCAATACCGGAAAGGGCCGAGCGCATCTCCTCTTTATTTAAGGCATCGGTCCGGACTATCTGTGCCTCTGGCCAGATATTTTTATAAATTAAAGGATCCCCCCTGACCGCGGCCCTTACTTTATAGCCTCGGTGCAAAAGTTCAGGGACCAATCTCCCTCCGATATAACCGGAAGCCCCGCTGACTAAGATTATTCCGGCATCAGGTAAAGGCGCTGAAGGTAAATCATCGCAGAATATGTCGCTAAGTTCTACTAAGCTGTCCGCTTGCATTTTTATTTACGGTGAGAAAAAATATAAAATTAGAGGGTCGGTAAAATAAGGTAAATGAATTCGGCACGATAGCATCTATACGCTACGCCATCCGCGGGACCGCTTAAAGAGCGCGCGCCTTAAGCATATTGCGCAAAGATTCTAAATTCTTATAATTTTAATTTATCCACTTCTCTTCTAAACTTTTCAAATATAAGGCGGGCGTCGGCAACCAGAGGTTCCATGCGTTGTGGATATAAATCAAGAGCGTAGGCATGACTGAAGAAATGACGAAAGGCTAAAAAACGTTTCAAATCATCAATTAAAGGCTGGGAGATAATATATTTCTCTGCCGTAATACCAAGCAGTTCCTGATGCCAGGCTGCTCCCGCGGGAATGCCTATATTCTTTGCCTGAAAAATCTGCTTAAGAATATTTTCGATACCGTTATAGAAATTATGCAATAACGCGGCGGTACCGGCAAGTTCTAACTCATTGATATTGGGAAGCGAAACGCTAGGAGGCAATGAAGATAGAATTTTTTCTATGGCTTCATACTCAGCTTCGACCCGGGCTTTATAGTTAACCATAGATAGCTATTCCTTCCTGCTTAATTAGGCTGATAAATTTCGACGCGCCTGAAAGGTCAACAACGTCAACGGGCTTGGTCAAAGCGAATAAAAGCTCTCCATAATAGCGGAAGAAATCTTTAGGCGGTATACCTTCTACCGCTATATCAATATCTCTGCTCTCTTTAACGGAATCAACGCTTGAACCAAAAAGCAATACCCGCTTTGCATGGTATTTTTTTGATATTTCTTGTATTGTTTTTTTATCTTGGTCGGTAATCATACGCAGATTATACCACTATTTTATATTTTTTACATATTTCTATTTTACCAACACTTCCTGGGCGGCTTTGATTATTTCGGGGTCGAACTGTTATGTTGGGGTCAGACCTCAAATCTACAACTTATCTCATCTCTTATCGATTTCAGCTTATAGTCTTTCTCTGCCTTCTTCTCAAAACCCAAAGCAGCCATGCTTACTGCTGAAGGTTTCATCCTGAATAAAATACCTATCTGCGCATTGGTCAACCCGGTCTTTCTTCTGATGAAATATATCGCTATCTGCCTTGCCACAAGCGGCCGTTTCTTTAAGTAACGTAGGTTATCGGGTGAAATTTTAAAATAATCCGAAACGACTTTTATTATGGCTTGCGGCTCTATGATGTTCTTTATCGCGCGCTTATGCGCGAAATCCCTTGATTCCACCTCAGCCTGAAGCTGGCTAAGCTTATCCTTGATAAACTTAACCCCGCCTAAGATAAACCCGGCGTACACATTCTTAAGGGGATTAGGGCAGACTTTTGGGTCTTGTACAAATTGGCGGTAGTACTTTAAATCCATATCTAAGAATTGTTTTACTCTGTGTAGGTCAACCACACCATCACCTCTGCCCTGAAGATAGGCCGGGTAACTGGACCAACGGTATTTTTGCGGACTATCAACTATTTTCGCCCTAACCGGATTAAGGTGGATATAACGGGTAAGTTCAGCAAAATAGCTGTCGGCTTCAACCAAGATAGATTTAAACCTGCCCTGGAACAAATGCCCGCTCTTATTGCGTTTGACATTAGAATAAATGGTGTAGGCTGTATTGATATACTGCATAATCCGGGAGAGGTTTGGCTGGGTGGTCTCTAAAAACAAATGATAATGATTATTCATTAAGCAGTAGGCGTGCAGATAGAATTTGAACCTTTCTTTGGCGGTTAACAGGTAGGCTAAGAATTTACTACGGTCTTTATCGCTTAAGTAGATGGTCTGACGGCCGTTACCTCTGCTGGTGACGTGATAAAAGCAACCTTCAGCTTGTAGTCTATACGGCCTGGCCATGAGGTTATTTTAGCCGACACTAATTATTTATCAAGGGTTATTTTGGAGTTTTGAGGTCTGACCCCGGTTTTCCCCTTTTTATCAAGAGGAGTGTTAACGTTCTTCCGAAGCTTTTACCGGACAGCAGTGATTTTTTCCTTTATTCTAAATAACCCTGATCCCAATAAACCAAATCCTAAAAGCAAGAATGAAGATGGCTCTGGAATAGGATTCGGAATTGATTTAATCCGTCCCATTACATCAGGGTCTGGATCCGCAGGACCGACACCAGTATTAGCAGCAGTCAATCTGACACTAAAATTACTTGAAGCAACATTAACATTTGAATTGCCATCAACATCAAACAACAAAAATGCCCAATTATGTTCATAGGTGATTGGATTGGCAAAACCGAAAAAGTTGGCATAATTATCAATATTGATACTACCGTAAGCTATTACTGCTTCCGAATCTCCGGGATTAGCACTATCAAAATTAACGGACAAATAATTACTACCATCATTAAATTCCCACAGCCCGTTTTCATAAATAGAACTGATGCGGCCACCATTCACTTCGGCAGTAAAAAAATCTGCTTTTGTAAGGGCTGCTTCACTGACTCCAAGCAGTGTTGCAAAACCAAGAGTGGAGTAATCAACGCTATCACTCTCGCCAAAACCAGAATAAGTGGTGTGTAACGGCAGTCTTGAAGTATCGTAAAATGATGCGTGGACTCCATCCGGCTTACTAAGCGCACTAGCAGCAGAAGGAAAATTGGAATCAGAGACTATGCTTGCCCAATCAATAGTAACTGCTTCGGCAGAATTTACCATTCCAATTAATAAAAAAAGTAAAATAAATATAAAATATTTTTTCATTTCTCGCCTCCATAGTTTTTACTTTGAATGCCACATGTCAACAAAATAGACCCGACCCTCTATCCCGTGAATAATATACAAACTCCATATTCAAGAGTATTAAAGGCCAGGGCCTTGAACCATAGCTGTATATTATTCTAAACAACAGGATTATCAGCGGGTAAATTCAACATTCAAGGCCTGACCCCTTTTACTTGTGACCCCTTTTACTTGACCCCTTTTACTCTTTGTCCAGGGTTATTTTGGAGTTTTGAGGTCTGACCAGGGTTTTCGCCTCCGATCTTTTCTACTTCTTCTTCAATATTATCAAATAACCCCGCTTCTTTCATGATTCTGAAATATTCGCTAGATTGAATGCTTTCGTATGTTATGGCATTTCTAGCCAACTGCTCTAAATCACTACTATTGGGATTGCTCATGCGTATTAGGTGGTATTTTTTTATTATTTCTATCAGTTTTAATGAAGCGGCATAGTGTTTCCTTGCAATGGCTGGCGGTTTTAGTTTAGAAAATTCTTTAAGGCATTTATTGGCTGTTTTCAATGCGCCCTGAGGCTCAGGTTCTGGATGATTCATTGATGCACCCCAAGTGCTATCTACTATTTCAAAAATTGCGTTTGCCTTTTCAAAATACAAAATGGTATTCCTTTGCGACTCATTAAGCGGCTGAGTCTTCTTGTATTCAAACCATTTCTGATAGCTTTGCCAAAAAGTAGTCTCATCATCCATGGAATAACCCTTATGAATCAAACTGCAAATCAAAAATAGAAAAATGAGAAATAGACATCTTGCTTCCACTTTTTTATTTTTCATAAGCATATTACCACACATCCCTTGCATCTACTGGTGATAAGCCTGATTCTCTCAACACGGCATTTGTCCAGCCATAACAATTTCTTGTTGCTTCTCCAAGCTCATATACCGGCATCGTTATTTTGTCCATATTGCCCCATACTGATGTAACCTTTACTAAATCCCAGGTTAATACGTTGAATTTTGAGGTAGCAAGAATCGCTGCGCTTTCAGTTCTTACCATACCAGGCACGGGGATTTTTAATGCTGCTACTTGCCAACCTGGAGCAGGGCCAAAACCCATAGCTTTAACTTGAGCATCCTTAGCAGCAACTAAATACGAATGCCTTGCTCCAATAGCGAGTGGGCTTTTACCTTGTAAGACTGCTCCTGGAGGCGTAGCATTCATTTTCAACAATTCTGTTGCTGAATCAACATATCCTTGGAACTTACCTGTTTTTAATGCCTCTTTCGCCTGGCCGTAGAAATTGTTTATCCTTTGCGAATCAACTCCATGTAGAATATTCTGCCATCCAGCAGTATAAGTCGCACCGACAACGCCGCCGAATAAAAAACCACCCGCAAAACCGTAACCTGCACTTCTTAATACATTACCGGAACTTTGTCCACTGGCAAGTCCTTGAGCAAGCCCAGCGCCAAAACCGCCTATTCCGAACTCTACCCCAGTCATCAAAGCGCCTTCCATAATAGAAACACCACCCACGCTCATTGAAGGCAACATAAAAGAATGCGCAAAAGCAGCTCCCATCATTCCAAAGGCAATACCGCCAACTAAAGCTGCTACAAAAACACCTGGATTTTGAATAATAGATTTACCAATACCACTAAACCAATCTCCAACCCCCTTCCAGAAGCTCTTC
This sequence comes from Candidatus Omnitrophota bacterium, assembly GCA_030674475.1. GTDB lineage: Bacteria > Omnitrophota > Gorgyraeia > Gygaellales > UBA12090 > UBA12090. The sequence goes on along the minus strand of JAUSCZ010000040.1, from coordinate 6,830 downwards.
CACGAATGTCCCGTCGGGTCGGTATAGTTGATCGGATTGTTGTTGCAATACGAATAGCGGTTTAGGTCTTGGGGGTTGTAGGGGTTGGGGACTATCGTGTCTGGCTGGATGAAGCGGCCCAGGTCGGGGTCGTAGTATCTGGCGCCGTAGAAGTATAGGCCGGTGGAGGAGTCCTCTTCCTTGCCGGTGTATTTGTAATTGGTGGTCTTGGTGCCGTCGGAGACATAGGTTTTGCCGTAGGGGTAATACTCTAAGCGCTGTTCCTTTTTGCCGTCGGTGTCGCTAATCACATTGCTCGAGCCTAAGTGGTCGGAGTGGCAATAATGGGCCTGGGAATCGTCTACCGTAAGGACGCGCTGGGAGCCTAAATAGATATGCTTCTTGGCCTTATCTTCGGAGTCTACCTCATAAAGGCTGCCCACATAGGTAGTAGTTAAGCCGGAGCCGGAGACATATTTCTTGACCCGGCCTCCGTCTCCGTCATAAGTAAAGTTAGTGGTAGCGCTTGAGCTGTCCTGGTTGTAGGAAAGCTTCCAGGAGGTGTCTTTTAGGCAGTGGATAAAATAGGCCTCGCCTACGCTCATATTCACTCCTGTACCCAGCTCAATGTATTTCTTGGAGTCGGTGTAGTATTCCTTAAGGCTGTCGTAGTCGCTGTTACGCTCCAGATTATTCAAGGCGTTTTTGACTGAGATGATGTCATTAGAAGGGCATCCGATCAGATTCCAGCCTTTTTTTAGAGTTTTGGTTATCTGCTCCGAGGGGGTTTTACCAGAGACAGTCAAGCTGACACTGCTTAAGCTTGAGATATACACCTGATAGCCCCGTCCGTATTCTAAGCTTTCGAACTGGTTAAAATCTGAATTCTTGACATAGTGCTCAAACTTCTCGTCTTCAGAGTTATAGCGGGAGATTTGGTTGTATTTTGAGGAGATGCTTGAGAATATACTGCTGATCTCTAAGCTGTCCGGGATAACCGGAAGGGCAAAAAAGTTCCAGCCCGGCTTTAAGGTCAGGGTTACTGAGGCGGAATTGGATTGATCAGATCCTTCAGGTGAGACCTTGGTCAGGCGGTTCTCATAGTCGTAGGTATAGTTAATGGTCTTTGATTCTGAAGTGGTCTTCTCTTTGAGATTACCGTTTGAATCGTATTCAAAGCTGGTGCCGTCGGAGAGGCTGCTTAGGGCGTGGGGTTTGTCTGAGTTATAACTGTAGCTGGTTGAGCCGTTAGAGAGCATATTGCCTATCGCGTCATAACTATACTCTATTGAACCGTAACTACCGGAGGCATAGGTTAGGCGGCTTAGGTCATCATACTGGAAGCTCTGGCTGTAACTGTATTGGGAATCAGTGATACCTTTGACATTGCCGTTATTGTAGAACTCGTAGGATAAATTCTGCAGGGTGCCTTCACTGCCTTCGGTCTTCAGGTTAGACAACCTCAAGGTCTTTTTATCATAGGTATAGTTGGTCTCCACATCATTGCCGTATTTGATGTAGGTTATCTGACCATTGGCATTATAGGTTACTTCTTGGACATAGTCTTTATCTAAATAACCGTTTCTGACCTTGGTTGGGCCTTGGGTAGAATAAGTGTATTCTAAGTAATTGCTATCCGGGTATTTGAGCTTAGTCAGCCGGTCCAGAGCGTCGTATTCCCTTTCCACGCTATAACTGGTGGAGCCTATGGTTTTGGTGGATTTAGTTTCTCGGCCTAAGCGGTCATACCAAAACTCGGTAGAGCCGCTTTGGTCGGTGATCTTGGATAATCTGCCCTTATAATTCTCCTTGGAACTGTCATCATAGCTATAACTGGCTAAGGTCTTGAATTCAGGTGAGGTTGCCTTCTTTTTAGTCAAGCGGTTTAGCTCGTCATACTCAAACTCTAATATCTGTTCTTTGGCATCGGTCTGCTTAGTAAGGTTACCCAAGTCATCGTATTCATAGCTCCAGACTCCCATATCCGGGTCATCCATCTTTACTTTTCGGCCTAAAGAGTCATAGTAGATATAGTTGGTATTACCCTTGGAATCCTTCACCTTGGTCAGGTTACCCTGGGTGTCATAGGTATAGGTGGTGGTATAAGTCTCTGAGTCGTTGTGCTCTTCTACCTTATGAACCCGGCCATAGGCGTCGTTGTAATAAGTATGGTAATTGCCGTTCTCATCAGTCTTGGTTAGTGTCCAGTCGGAATAATTAGTTGAGGAATAAGTCCCGTCGGGATTAGTGGTCTGGGTCAGCCGGCCTACGGGGTCATAGTCAAAGCTGAAGTGATAGCCGGAATAGCTGGGTGAGTTGAATGAGCTGGTGTTACTTACCAGATATGGCAGATACTGTTCTTTAACCTGGCCTCTTTGGTCATAGGTTACTATGCCGGAGACTATCTGATAGCTCTCATCCTGGGCCGGGCTCTTGGTCTCAATCACCCGGCCTAAGCCGTCAGAAAACTGGTAGGTATAGAGATAATTGCCGGAGTAATCGCTTTTGGTCTTCTTGGTAATTTTTATGGGTTGAGCGGATAGGTCATATTCGTAGCTTGCTCCGGGTGAACTATCACTATCTTTGGGGCCGATGGCCGCGCTTAGCCGGCCTAAGCTGTCGTACTGGTATTGAGTGGTCTGGCTATTAACATCGGTAGTCTTGGTAGCCTGGCCGGTCTTATAGTCGTATTCGCTGGTTACGGTATGGCCTTGGGCATTGGTTACTTTTACCGGATAGCTGTGCAGTGTAGAGTCGTATCCGGTAGTGGTGGAATAGCCCTTGGCATTGGTAGCCTTGGTGAGGTTACCATAAGAGTCGTAGCTGTATTGGCTGGATATTTTTTTCTCGCTTGCGTCCTGGGAATTATACAGCCGGACTTCTTCTTTGGTTAGCAGGCCCTGGCTGGGAGATGTATCATAAGAGCCGGCATCATCATAATAAAACCACTGCTGGGACACTGTTGAGCCGCTGTTATCGGTCAACTTAGTGGACTTAGGCAGGCCGACTATCCAACTGGAGGTATTGTAGCTGTATTCGGTGGTTAGGGTTCTTTCATCGCCGCTCTCGGAGACATTGCCCTCGCTCTTTACCTTGGCGGGGTTGCCGTAGTCATCGTATTCATAAGTTACCCGGGTCTGTTTGTAGCTGGAGTCGCCGTCATAGAGATAGCTGTCCGACTGGCTGATATAGGCGAAGCTCACGCCGGAATAGAGCTCCTTCTTGCTCCAGGTATTTTCAGTTTTGGCATAGAGATTGCCGCTTGAGTCTTTGGTTTCCTGTTTATAAGGCTTACCCTTATAGACCGAGTCCTGTTTAAAATAGCTCTCGCTATAATTGCCTTCGGCATCAGTTACTTTGCAATAGCCAAAGCCCCTAAACTCCCGCTCGGTAAAATCAAAGAGGCCGTCCTTATAGCTGTAATTAGTGGTGTAGCTATTGCCTTGGCCGTCAGAGATAGTGGTCTGGCTGACCGTTTCTATTGGGTAGGGCAAATCCGACTTATCATCGTCTCCGGTGTTATCGTATTGCTGGCTGGTTTGATATTCTACCTCCAGGTTGCCGCCAATACCGTTATCTATCTTGCTCAGGTAATCTATATGTTTGGCCTTGTTTTTGTGGAGTCGCTTCTCGGAGCTGGGGTTATAGAGCAGGGCGGGGTTGCCTCTACCCTGGACATCGGTAAGCCGGGTGGAATAATCCGAGAATTTGCCCTCAGGCAAGGCCAGGCTGGAGTTTTCCTGCCAGTGGCTGCTATAATATCCGGTATTAATATAGGTCTTGCGCTCCCCGTCCTTGGCGATGACTATATCGGCCAGGCCATCCTGGTTCATATCCCAAAGCTCGGTAGAACCATCAGAGAAATTGCCGTAACTGGGGCTTAAGCTTAAATCATAGGCCCAGCCGGCTCCGGTATTCAGATAGGTTTTTTTGGTACTGGAGTCCAGAATCATAAAGTCCAGCAGGCCGTCGCCATTAATATCCCCGAACTGAGTAGAGGCGCTAGAGAGGTCGCCTTCGGGCATAGCCCAGCCAGACTGCTTCTCCCAGGAGCTTCCGGTGTTAATCCAGCTACTGCGATCACTGCCCTTAGCCCGGACTATATCTACCTTACCGTCAGAATTTATATCCCCGAAAAACACCCCCATATTCTCCCGCCACTCCATCTCCACATCTACATGGTGGTTATAGATCAAATAGGCCTCCTCAGGCAGGGCATCAGACCAGGAAGAGCTTTTTTCCCAACCGTCTGTTTTGTTATTCAAATACACCTTCTTCCCATTGCATCCGCCGCCATCGCTATGCAGATGACTAACCATATCCAGCCAACCGTCACCATTTACATCTACCAGCCTGACCCCGTTGTCCCGGGTGGTCTTATCAGGCCAGCCAAAAGTAATATTCTCATCACTTCCATCTTTTGGCGGATACCAGCTCGTAGTCTCACTCCAACTGGCGTCATTATTCCCTAAAAATGTATGCCGTTTATAACAAGTTCTTTCTCCGCAATAATAATGCCTCATGATATCGGTATTACCATCATTGTTCACATCCGCCAGATAGGTAAACGGGCCGAATTGAGCTTCATCCGGTAAAGACTGGCTGGAAGACTCCCAACCTAAGTCTGGGGAGTTATATTCAAAACCAACCTTGGGCAGGTAATTAGAGTCGTCTTCTCCGTATTGGGTGATGGACTTTAAGAGAGACCTGATGCCTTGAGAGTTAAATTCATAGTTTAGGGCGTATTTACGCACCCTTTCGCCATCAGCGTAGACGGTTATTGCCGATAACAGCTTATTGGTCTCTAATTTTATCCCGGCGCGATAATTTACCTGGGAATCTTGCCGGTCGGCGTAGCTGAATTCTACGGAGTAGTACTGAATGTTAATATCTAATGACGACCCGGAAGTTCTGAAAATAGCATTTCTGCTTGTATAACTTATCTTAGAAGGATAACATTGATTGCCGTCTTGGGTGTAAGTAATATACAGATAATTCCCGAATACATCCTTAACCTTGTTAAGATGCCAGCGAAAAACCCTACTTCCTGAGTAACTGCGGCTAGAGCTGTCATAGCCAAAGGTATAGGTAGTTCCCGCTTTATCTTTAACCTCCCAATATGAGCTATCCACAAAGCTTATTTTGGAAAAGTCACCCTCTATCTTGGGCTTATATTCGCTTGAACCGATACCGACTAATTCAGAGGCTTGGGAGCCGCTGTTAAGCATAAAGCTGTCGCTGGTGTCATAGGCGGGGACGCCTTTCTTCAGACTGCGTTCTATACAACCTAATTCCAGGTTCCAGCCTACCCCTAAGATACCATTACCTAAGCCGCTGGAATAATTCAGGCTGATATTGGGCTGAATGCCTTTTCTCCCTGGGGGAACTGCTATCGGGATACTCATACTGGCCCTGCCGGTGGACTGATCCGCGGCAAAGGAATGCAATATGGAGGTATTCAGCCCAGCGCCTTTACCCGGCAAGAGCGATGCCGGAGGCGTGGTTACCGCGTTCTTTACCGGGATGTTTTTTCCGGGGCCAGAGATAACTTCTTTTTTCTTATCTTTTATCGCCTCAGAGAGATCATCATTAGGAACGAAATTGGCCGGAGGAATACTCTTGGCCTTTTGAGCCGAAGGCTGGGAAACAGGCGCGCCTTTTATGCTGTTATCCGCGGCTAAGGCCAGGTCTTTCCCACAGAAGACTGCCAAGTGGGTTATTACTAAAAATAGGGATATTAGTCGGTAAAGATGCTTTCTCATTTTCATTTAATAGCCATCCGGCGGGGAAACCGGTTCATTTAAAACAAAAGCCTTGGCTGTCTTTGACGAGCTTCCCCCTTGATCCTTGGCCTCAAACTTCAAGGTGTAAGATTTTGTATCCAGGCCTGAAGTATCCCAGCTATAGCTGGTTTTAGAAGACCAGGATTGCTTCACCGTGGCGTCTACGGAGAATTGATACTCGTTGGAAGAATCACCGCTGTCGGAGGTAGTCAGGCTGAGTGTCTGGGTCTTCCCTTTATAAATAAAGCTGTTGGGGTTGGGGCTAAAGCTGGAAATGGTGGGAGGGGTGATATCAGTGCTGGAGCCGGTCTTAACCGTGATTCCGTCGGAATAGCCGATGTCTGACCAGAGGCCTGCCCCATTCTTGGCCTTGACCCCGAAATAATAGCTCTTGCCTGAAGCTAAGGACAGCCCGGTCTTAGTTACTGAAGTAGATGTTCCAGTAGAGGTCCAGCTGACCAACGCTGTCCCCGCGCTTGAGTCCTGGGTTAGCTGATACTGATATTCGCTAATCCCGCTATCAGAATCGCTTGAACTCCAGCTGGCATATAGGCTTGAGGTGGAGCTGGTGGTTGAGCCGCTATCAGTAACTGAGGGCTTAGAAGGCTTAGTGGTGTCCGTACCGGAGCCGGTGTTAACCGTGATTCCGTCGGAATAGCCAACATCCGACCAGAAGCCGACGCCATTCTTGGCCTTGACCCCGAAATAATAGCTCTTGCCTGAAGTTAAGGACAGCCCGGTCTTGGTTACCGAGGTAGATGTCCCGGCAGAGGTCCAGCTAACTTTTACTGCCCCCGTGCTTGAATCCTGGGTTATCTGATACTGATATTCGCTGATCCCGCTAGTTGTGTCACTTGCGCTCCAACTGGCATATAGGCTTGAGGTGGAGCTAGTGGTTGAGCCGCTATCGCTGACTGAGGGCTGGGCAGGCTTTGAAGTATCCAGAATAATGGTATCGCTGGATGTAGACTTCGTCCAGTTACCCTTGGCATCGCAAAACTTGGCGTAAACGGTCTTGGTGCCGTCGCCTGAAGTAAGGCTCCAGGATTTGCTGGTTTTATAGTTTTC
>JAUSCZ010000003.1 GCA_030674475.1 Candidatus Omnitrophota bacterium | reverse complement strand
TCTTTTTACGGTCATCACCGCGGCTGGTTATGTGATAAAGACAACCTTCACCTTGCAATCTGTAGGGACGGGCCATAGCTGTATTTTATACCGGACAACGGAATTGTCAAGACAAATTCAACATTCAAGGCCTGACCCCTTATCTGTCTCGTCAAAGCCTGGTTAGCGCAATTTTCTATTTTCCAATCCAATATAGGAATAGTTTTCACCATTAGAAATGCCCCACTCTAACAAGTCTCCTGCATCATTATATTTTTTAATCACACCAATAGGCTGCCCATTCTTTTGGTAACCCTCTTCTTTTAGCTTCCCATTTTCATAATAAATTTTATAATACCCAATATTTTTACCTGCGATGCACCCCATCTCTTCTTGAACTTGTCCGCTCTCATAGAAAACTTTATAAGAACCAAAGCTTGCGTTGTTTTTCATCTGGCCAATTTCTTGAATCTTCCCGCTTTCAAAATATTTCTTATACATGCCATCAAGCCTATCTTTATGAAATGTCCATTCTTCTTTCAATTGCCCATTCTCGTAATAAAGTTTGTAGATTCCTTCTTTTTTTCCATTCTTATAGTTACAATCTTTAGATACGTTTCCATTATGAAAATACTCTTGGGATATGCCATTTTGTTTACCGTCCTTATAGACCTTCTCTGCCCAAATTTCTCCCGAATCATAATAAAACTTCTGAACGCCGTCCCGAATCATTTCTCCCGTAGCTGTAACACAACCCAAATTATTCATCAATACTAATGCCATTAACAAAAATTTAAATTTTTTGTAATATATCTTATTGGCCATAATAAGTTGGCACATATGGTGTTGTGGCAAAGAATAACATCGTCGCCAAAATTTTATATTTATTCTCCATAGCCTAATCCTCTCTATAAACATATGGATAAAATACAGAAGAAGGAACATTACCAAATGGAGGGTTGGGGTCACAAATGAGGGGTCAGACCTCAAATCTACAACTTATCTCATCTCTTATCGATTTCAGCTTATGATCTTGCTCTGCCTTCTTCTCAAAACCCAAAGCAGCCATGCTTACTGCTGAAGGTTTCATCCTGAATAAAATACCTATCTGCGTATTGGTCAACCCGGTCTTTCTTCTGATGAAATATATCGCTATTTGCCTTGCCATAAGCGGTCGTTTCTTGGAGTAGCATAGATCATCAGGTGAAATTTTAAAATAATCCGAAACGACTTTTATTATAGCTTGCGGCTCTATGATGTTCTTTATCGCGCGCTTATGCGCGAAATCCCTTGATTCCACCTCAGCCTGAAGCTGACTAAGCTTATCCTTGATAAACTTAACCCCGCCTAAGATAAACCCGGCGTACACATTTTTAAGGGGATTAGGGTAGACTTTTTGGTCTTGTACAAATTGGCGATATTGCTTTAAATCCATATCTAAGAATTGTTTTACTCTGTGTAGGTCAACCACACCATCGCCTCTGCCCTGAAGATAGACCTGATAACTAGACCAACGGTATTTTTCCGGACTATCAACTATTTCCGCCCTGACCGGATTAAGGTGGATATAACGGGTAAGTTCGGCAAAATAGCTATCGGCTTCAACCAAGATAGATTTAAACCTGCCCTGGAACAAATGCCCGCTCTTATTGCGTTTGACATTAGAATAAACGGTGTAGGCGGTATTGATATACTGCATGATCCGGGAGAGGTTTGGCTGGGTGGTCTCTAAAAACAAATGATAATGATTGTTCATTAAGCAGTAGGCGTGCAAATAGAATTTGAACCTTTCTTTGGCAGTTACCAGGTAGGCTAAGAATTTAGTGCGGTCTTTATCGCTTAAGTAGATGGCCTGACGGCCGTTACCTCTGCTGGTGACATGATAAAAGCAACCTTCGGCTTGTAGTCTGTACGGCCTGGCCATGAGGTTATTTTAGCCGACAGCGATTATTTGTCAAGGGTTACTTTGGAGTTTTGAGGTCTGACCCCTTTATCTCCTGGCAAATAATCTCTGGCCCTGGGAAAAAGGCACAATCTCGTCATCCTGGCTGTGGATGATAAGTTTAGGCGCATCAATTTTGACAATTTTAGCATAAGCATTGTAGCCGGGCCTAAGAAAGAGCCAAAAGGGCAGCAACGGATAGATTGCTTTGGCCATATCTTTAGTGGACGTAAAGCTACTTTCGCAAATAACGGCTGCGGCCTTAACCTTGCTGGCTAAATCTATGGCTATGGCAGCCCCTAGAGATTTACCAAATATCACTATCCTGTTTCTGTCTATATCCTGCCTCCCCAAAAGATAATCATAAGCTGCCTGCGCATCAAGGTAGGTGCCTTTCTCCGTTGGCCAGCCCTTGCTTTTACCGAATCCGCGGTAATCAAAGATGAAAAAATTCATCTTCCTTTCATTAAACATCTTGGCAATTTCTACGCGGTGGCTGATATTTCCGGCGTTACCATGGCAATAGAGGATCGTGAACAAGGCGCCTTCTTGAGGCACAAACCATCCATGAAGACTGATTCCGTCCGCGGTTCTAAAAAATACATCTTCATATCTTAAGCCCAGTTCAGCAGGAGTAAATTCTATCTTCTTTGAAGGATAATAGAGTGCCTTTCTCTCCAAAAAATGGGTATAAATAAGGAGGAAGACGGCAAATATAATTAAATTAAAAATTATCTTCAACTTTGACTCCTGCCAAGTTTAAGCAAACGCGAGAGAAAAATAAAGCCGCAGAGAAAAAATATGTTTAAGCTTAAAAGGGCAATACGGTAGCCTATTTCCCCTAAAGGAGAAAGGAACAGTAGGATTATTCCCCAAAAAAGAGCGCCGACAATCCCCGAGAGGCATCCTATAAGATTGAATAGGCCAAATATCGCGCCGCTTTTCTGTGGCGGAACAAGCTATATGGCTAGGGCGCGTAAAACCACCCAGGTGGCACCCAACGCCAAGCCCACCAGCGCACCCACTAACCAGTATAAGTTTATGCTTCTTGAAAACGCTCCCAGAAAAAGGGAGATTCCCCATAAAATATATACCAAGATGAGGCTTGAGACTGCGCCGATACGGTCAGCAACATAACCCGAGACTAAGCTACCCAGAATGGCAAAAATGGTGGCAAAGAGCATCAGATGGATTATCTGGGTTTCATTTAACCCGAAAACGCGCGTGGCGTATACAGACATAAAAAGAATAATTACATTGACCGCGCAGAGGCCTAAAAAGGCGCCTTTAAGAAAATCCGGGACCCGCGGCAAACGGTAAACACTTAAAAGGTCATTCTTTAATTGATTGAATACGGAAAATACCTTGTCTTTGCTAAGTCTTTTCCCGTTGACCTCTTTATCTTTAACAAACACAAGACAGGGCAGACTAAAGAGGAAAAATAACACGCCTGTGGGAAAGAAGGTTGCCTGATAACCACTTCTTAATACCACCGGCTTGAGCAAAAACAAGGCCAAGATAGCTCCGCTATACCCCAGCATCCTGCCTAATCCTGAAACCAAACCGATTTTGCCCGGTGGCGCAACATTCATCATCAGGGCATTATAAAAAACCACCGCTAACTGGCAGCCAAAATTGGCAATAACAAAAAATAATAATGCAAAAAAGATGCTTTTAGGCGCGGCCAAAAGAACGGTAAAGACAACGGAAAGCAGGGTGAGATAGATCAAAAATGGTTTTCTCCTTCCGGTTATGTCAGAGAGGCTGCCTAAAATAGGCGCGCAAACCGCGACTAAAAACGTGGAGACGCCAAAGGAAAAACTGTACAGGATCTCCGCTTGAGCCTTTTCCAGAGTAAGCCAGCGCACAAAATATAAAGAGACCACATTTACGGCAAAGAATTGATTTGCCATGTCGTATAAACCCCAGGCAAAGATTAAAGACCATTCTCTTATCTTTTCTTTATTCATTAAGAAAAGTTTTTGTTACCCCGCATAAACCCGCCACCACATCTCGCATAGATGTATAATCTAACTTCTCATAAGTATCTGCCGCAGTATGATAATAGGGATTACGGTAAAAGGCAGTGTCTGTAACCATTACGCTCTTGTAGCCAAATCTCCAAAAAGACCAGTGGTCAGAGAAACTGATTGCCGGTGCCAAAAACATAGGCGCGGTTAAAAATTGTATCGGGAAATTTGACTGCTTCCTAAATTCCCTTACTATTTTTCTTAAGAAGTCCGCAGAACCAAAATTGCTTACTACAGCAATAAAATCTCCTTTATCCGGATAGAAAAATCTAAAACCCAAAGGATAACTTTGTGAGCCTTTCTTATCGGAATAATATCCTATGGATTCCAGGCACAACACTCCTAAAATATCCTCCCCTCTTTTCTTTGCCTCTTGAGCATAGCGGAAACTTCCCATATCTTTAGACATGAAAAAGGGGGGCTCTTCATTGGTAAAAGCAATGAATTTAATCGTGCGGTCTAGCTCTTCTTGAGATAAAATCCTGGTTAACTCTAAAAGGCCTGCTATGCCAGAAGCGTTATCGTCTGCGCCGGGTGAACCCACCACCGAGTCGTAATGAGCACAAATAATGATTATCTCATCCAGAGAGCTCTTTCCCTCTTTGGCAGCAATGATGTTCCTAAAAGTTTTGCCTTCAAGGGTATAAACCTGTTCTGTTGGCTCATACCCAAATTTTTTGAATTCCTGCTTTATGTAATTTGCGGCGCGTTCTAAGTTTTGGTACTGCATAAAATTCCTCTCGCCGATATCCCCGGATAAAAATCTAACATGTCTTTTTAGATTCTCCTGTATTATTTCATCCTGCCCTTTATCTTTGGTTTCGTCTAACCTTACCCTTATCATCGGAACAAATCTAACCGGAATGATATTAGTAATTACTATCTTCCCATTTATCTTTTTAACTAATTTTAATTCCTGCCAATCTGCCCCTATAGGAATAACTAACCTTCCTCCTTCAGCCAATTGTTCTGCCAAGGGAGCGGGAATATCTTCAGGCGCACAGGTTACAATGATGGCATCAAAAGGAGAAAATTCCGGCCAGCCTAAAAAACCATCGCCGTGGCTGACATAGATATTGGTATAACCCAACTCTTTAAGAAGTTTCTCTGCGCTTGTGGCTAATGGCTCTAATATATCAATCGTATACACCTCTTTGGCCAATTCCGCCAAAATAGATGCCTGATAACCTGAGCCTGCACCGATTTCCAAAACCTTCTCATTGCCTTTGAGGTTCAATAACTCTGTCATCAACGCGACAATATAGGGCTGAGATATGGTCTGCCCCATTCCAATAGAAAGCGGTCTGTCAGAATAGGCAAGATGTCTATCTTGTAGAGAGACAAAGAGATGCCTTTTTACCTTGCGCATTGCCTCTAAAACGCGCTTGTCCTTGATACCCCTGGCCTCTATCTGCTCTCTTATCATGCTTTCCCTTGCTCGGACAAACACCTCTTCCTCTGCCATGCAAATATCCATTTTAAAAGAAATTACTTTTATAACAATTATCAAAAAAATAAATCTTGCTTTTGTTTTTTTATTTCCAGACGACAGGAATCTCATAATCGTATAGGCCGCATTTTTTCGTGCAAACAACCAGCCAAAAACTATAATAATATTGTACCACCTATTTATTTTCTAACAACCGAATTAAAATGCAGACGGAGAGATAATTTTGTTGGGAAAGTTTGTTTTTAACCGGGGAGGCCTAGGTCGGTGGGGGCGCGGCCGATGGAGGTAAGCAGGTCCAAGACTTCTTTTATTTTATCTTTGGCCTCTTTTTCGGTTCCGGCGCGCTGGGGGTAGATTTGATATAGATCCTGGTATTTCTTGGGGGTGAGATTTATCATTAAGGAATTGGCTCCGGAGAGAAATCCTTTCCGTGCGCCTTCTTCCCTATCCAGGGTTTCCAGGGCGGTGGTAACCAATATCCGCGCTTCAGGATGAAAGATCCTGGCCCGGGCGATGGTATTTAATGTTGATTCTAAAGAAGGGCTCAGGGCGTTTTTTAAAGGGGTTTCCGGATGGGGGATGAACGGGCCAAAGGAAAACATCTCCGGATTTAAAGAATGGGTAAGCTCAATATCATTGAGCACATCCTGTTCGCTTTCCCCTGGCAAGCCGGACAGAAAACCGGTAAATATCAGATAACCGATGGCCTGTAATTCCTTAATCAGGGCCAGGCGTTCTTTTAAGGTATGGCCGGGCCGGTATTTTTCATATAAATCCGGGTTGCTGGTTTCAAAACGCAACAGCGCTCCCCGGGCGCCGGCCTGATATAATTTTTTATAGACTTCAATATCCCTCTCCCCGATGCTCAAGATAAGTAAGACCGGATTTTTGCGCATCAGCTCTCCCACAATATTAAAGAGTTTTTCCTGATCATACCAGAGGTCTTCGCCGGATTGCAGAACCAGGGCCTTGAATTTAAGCTCATTTATCGCGTATCCGCAGGCCTGAATTATTTCTTCCTGGCTCATCCGGTAACGGGTGAGATTAGCGTTATCCTTACGAATTCCGCAGTAAAGGCAATTTTGGCGGCAGTAATTGGAGAATTCTATTATTCCGTGGATACAGCAGGAATTACCTAAATATCTCTGGCGGGTGGCATTGGCAATCTGATGGAGATTTTTGGGCTCTCGGGTAAGACGTAAATCAACCTCTTTGAGTTTGACGAAAAGCTCTTGCCAGGTTTGAAGGATATTTAAGGCTTCGGCCTCGGCGATTCTCTGCACCACAAATCCGCCCTGGGCGTAAACATATTCCCCGGGCGCTAAATCCTGGTAAAAATCATTGCGGGCTTTTTTTCTTTCGTCAAAATAGTCAACAGTAACGATTTTATCGTTTATCTCTACAACTTTACCCGGTATGGCGTAACACATCAGAAATAGAGGTCGCGTTTGCCCTGTTTGATTTCGGCTAAGCACGTCTGGGTCTTTTGGCGCAAAGGCGCATCCTCAATTTGAGTAAGATAGGAATGTATTAAGGCGTAGCCTTTCTCATAAATTCCGTTTTTACCAAAGTCCTCCAGATATTCGGCAAAACTAAGCAGACCGTTGGAGCGGCAGAAGGTATGAATCTCACCCGGTTTAGAGAGTGCCATAAAGGCTTCACCGGTCCGGCCCTGGCGGTAACAGGCAGTGCAGAAGCTGGGTAAAAAACCGTCCCCGATAATGCCTTTCACTACCTCCGCCAACGGCCGCTGGTCAGCAAGCCGGAATTGTCCCGCATCCTCATGAACCTCCCCATACCCCCCGGGAGCGGCCACCGAGGCGGCCGAGGCCTGGGATATTCCGATTTTAAAAGCCTGTTTTCTTATTTCCGGGGTCTCGCGGGTAGAGATAATCATCCCGGTATAAGGCACTGCCAGGCGGATTATGGCGATAAGCTTAAGGAAATCCGCGTCGCTAACCGGATATTCCGGCTGATAACTCACCGCGGAGGCCGGGCAGAAACGGGGCACGGAAATAGTATGCGGGCCGACTCCCAGTTCTTTCTCTAAATATTGAGCATGCGCGATTAAAGCCAGGACTTCAAACCTCCAATCATAAATCCCGAACAAAACCCCCAGGCCTAAATCATCCAACCCGGCCTCAAAGGCTCTTAGATGAGCAGTAATCTGCCGGTCATAATCAGCCTTGGGCCCCTGATGCAGTTTTTCGTAGGTTTCGCGGTGATAGGTCTCCTGAAAAAGCTGATAGGTTCCAATATTAGCTGTCTTTAATTTACGATAATTCTCAACCGTAGTAGCGGCAATATTGACATTAAGCCGGCGGATATTTCCTTTAGGCCTTTTGACCGAATAAATCTTCTCAATTACTCTAACCGTGTCCTCAATATTATTATGTTTCTGATCCTCGCCAAATTCCAAGAGCAGGCGCTTATGCCCCATATCAATCAAAAACTCCACTTGTTTCTCTATTTCATCCAAAGAAAGTTTTTTACGCTTTAACCCTTTATTCTCAGTATGAAAATTACAATAGGCGCATCCATTCACACAAAAATCCGAAACATATAAGGGAGCAAAAAAGACAATCCTCTCTCCGTAGATTTCATTCTTAACCTGGGCGGCGGCTTGGAATAAATCATCTCTGACTTGCGCATCGTCAGAATTTAATAAAATTCCGACATCGTCCAAACCTAAGCCTTTTTTTTCGCGGGCCAGAGCCAGAACCCCGCGGACAACCTCCAGAGAAGGATTATTCGTCCTCTCCAGGACATCTTTAATTTTTATTTCCTCAGCTATCATTTTTTGGTTTTCTTTAACCACAATATCATAACTGTCATAAGCATAATAATATTCAGTGCCTTAAGCGGATGGCCCACCAGATACAAAGGCCCTGGCCCTCCTTTTATATCTAACCACGCGCCGAGCCTGCCGATAGAATTAAAAAACGGCGCCTGGGCAATAGTTACTGCCAGGAAAAAAATAAGCGTGGGCCGGCCAATAACCTTCAAAATGCCCTCGCCAAATATAAGCAGGATTATCAGCCAAAATATTGCCACATGGCTCCAGGATGTCGGGCTTAAGTGCAGATTCTCTAATCCCCGGGGCGTGTTTTTTACCGGGGCAGTTCCCGGATAGTGTTCAGGGTCAGGATATGCTCCCACGTGAAGCTGATTACCGCTTCCCGCGGACTGATAAATCCCTGCACCGGCTGAACCACTTTGTTTATAGGTTACGGTCAGATTCGGATGGGTATCATAGAGTAAACCCAAAAGCGGCCCCACAAGGGCATAAAACAACATTGCCCCCCAGATAAAAATCAAGGCTATGCGGGTAAAATGATTAAGTCCTTCCCGCAGGCCGGAGCCTCCCCATAAACTATGCCAGCCGAAAAATAATAAATACACATACAGCAGGCCCGGGGCTATCCAGACAATACTATGGGTTTTAAAGAAAATAAATATTAACAAACCCGCTAATGTAAGAAACACCGAGGTATTTCCTAATGTGGACGCGAAATTTATTTTTTCTTTCTTCACCCCCACCGCGCTCATTGCCAGAGGAACCATTACTAACCCCACCGCGAAAATCCCTAAATGGGTATGCAGCTGAACCAATGCCGCGGGAGAAATCGCCTTATGCTGTAAGGTAAATAAAAAGAGGATAAGAAAGCCGGTTATGACCGCGATTGAGAGAAAAAAACTGTAGCCAATAAATGCCCGGCGAGGAACTTCCACGGAAGAGCTGATTTCATAGCGGGAAAGCTCACCTTTCTCATCGGTAAGAAAGGGGATTTTCACCCCCGCGGCCAGAAGCCCCAGGGCTATCATCACCGCGAAAAAGCTGGATTCGCAGATAAAAATTCCTACTCCCGGGAAACTAACATAAAACGAACCTAAAGCCCCAAGGCTAAGCACATAGGGATGTGCCATCGTATAGTGCATAGTCATCAAAATTACATACACAGGAATAAGCAAGAAACTTCCCCAGGTTATCAATCTCTTTACCAGGGGTTTTAAAGACAAATGCGGCACAATCAAAGAGGCAATCACTATAATCAATGACCACCAGCAAATATGCGCGTGAAGCACTTTGAGAAATGCCGGCACCGCCTTTCCTTGCAAAAGAAATCCCCAAACCCCAATAAGCCCCAGAAGCGGCGCGCCGATAAGCATCGCGCACAGCGACGAAATAAAAAGCGGCACATTCAAACCAATACGCATTGTATTACTGTTTGCTTCATTACTCATTGTTAAACCTCCTCATAATACTCCTCCCCTGCCTATACCTTAACCAACTTCACATACGTATCGTAAAAAGCAACGGATGCCCCCACCAAATCCTCTAAGCAGGTGTTCTTTAAATAGGGGTCAATACGCATCGCGGCATTGGCGTTGATTCCCGCAGACCTGCGCTTATCCGCCTTGATAATCTTACCGTCAACAAGGATATCCTTCGCGCCGTAAGCCCAATGGCCGTGGCCCAAAGAAAAGGCAGTAACCCCCGGCCTAATCCCCTCAATAACCTTAAGCCGGCCCACTATCGGCTTGACTTGACCCGCCTTTAAATCCCAAGCCCCCTGAGGATTGCTCTGAGAAATAACCCTTACCAGGTCTCCGTCATTAAACCCTAAGCGCGAGGCATCCCGGGAATTTAACAGAATAAAATTTTCCGGTAACAGGCTTAAGAGCCAATAATTGGAAATAGTCCGGCTCTTACACTGGGCAATCTCCCGATAGGTGATCAGATTCAAATCAAAACCTTCTTTCTCATCCTCTATAGCCTTACCCTGAGAATCAGCAATGGGTAAATACGCGGCCGCGGGAAGAAAACCCTTTCCGGTAATTGAATTTTTTATCTTTACTAATTTTTCAATATAGATATTGATCTGCTTGCCGTATTTATTCTTTAACTGCTCTCCGTCAAAAGCCTTTTCAAAATCCTCAAACCTGCCTCCCCGGTTTAAGAGATACACCACCTTTTTCCATAATTCCGGGGTCAGCGCTTTCTGCCATTTATCGGCATCAAAAACGCCTTGCGGCAAATGCCTCCTGGCCTTCAGAAAAATATCTATTTCTTTATCGTCAGCCTCCGGCACTGCCTTGGAGCCGTCTTTCTCATCGCCAAAGGCGACATTAGCAGCCATTTTTAAATAATAATCCTCCGGCCGTAGTAAATCCAGGCCTTCCTTAAATCCACCCCGGCCAAAACCCGGCATATTCATTATCTGCGCGGCTTTCAGAAAAAAGGCCTCCAGGGAAATGGGTATTCTTTCTCCAAACACCTCTACTTCTTCCGGAATAGGCGCGACTGCCGGCTGGCGCACCGGCTGGACCTTCCAGATTACCGAAGGATGCGAGCCCTGGAACTCCCAGCGCTCTAAATAAGAAAGATCCGGAATGATATAATCCGCGTATAATGAAGACTCTCCCACCGTTATATCCGAGGCAACAAACAGGGGTATCTTATTAATATCCGCCAGGACATCGGCCTGGGTCTGGCCCGCGGGCAGGGAATACACAGGAGAACCCATATACATTATCAAGGCCTTGATAGGATAAGGATAGCCGTCTTGCGCGGAAGGCAATATCTCCTGATAAATATCCGAGGCCATGGGAAACCAGGGGCGTTTAGCCGGATAACCGGAAAACAGGGTCGTCTCTTCGTATTTTACATCATGGCGAATAATGCTGATGCCAAAGGGAGGGATTTTCTTGGGATGCAGCTTCCCCATATCATAAGGTTTGCCTTCCTTTTCTCCGGCATTATCATAGGTAGAAGGCTGGGATAACCCTCCCTGCCAATCAAAATTACCAATCAAAAGATTGAGGGTATACCAGGCCAAAACATTATAAAAACCATTGGTATGCTGAGACACCCCCCGGTGAATATCCGCGACCGCTTTCCTTCCGTGGCTGGTGAATTCCTGGGAAATCTCAATAATATCTTTAACCTCCAGGCCGCAAATCTTAGCCCATTCTTCCAAGTTAAATCTAAAGGCCTCTTCCTTGATTATCGCTAAAACGGATTTTACCTTCATCGCGTTAATCGCGGTATCTACGAACAAATCCCCCTCGGCCGAATTATCCGCGTCGTTAGGATCAAAAGTAACCGCCTGGGCGCCGGAATAACAGACAAAATTATCAAACTCATATTCTACTATGGTGCCGTCTTTGAGGGTCTTGGTTTTGAGAGACTTCTCCAGACCTAAATCCGAAGCCCGTAAAAATTCCCCGGGTTTACCATCTTTGATCTTAACCAACCAACAGGCGTTGCTCCAGTTGGGCTCATTATCCGCCTTGGACGAAGCCTTGTTAGCGTTAGAGAGATATTTAAGATTGTATTTCTCGTTCTCAATAATCCAGCGGGTCATGGCCAAGGCCAAGGCCGCCTCTGTTCCGGGCTTAGCCGGAAGCCACTTCCAGGCCTTGGCCGCGGTTTTAGAAAGACGGGGATCAACTACCACATATTTCAGCTTTCCGGAAACCATACCCTGGGTAAGCTTATTACTGCGAAAAGGCGGGCCGTAATTGGCCTCAAAGATCGACGCGCCCACAAAAATCACAAACTCCGCTCCAGTAAGGTCAGCCTGCCAATAAAACTTCTTGCCCCCTCCCCACTTGGCCTTTTTATCTTTCTCGTCAAAATCAAACTGATCCGACATCGCCTTGCCGGTAAAATAGAGCGAACCCTGGCAGACGGTGGTGTGGCCGTGAAAATTAGTTGAACCGAAAGAATCCTGGATAAAACGTTTAAAAAATTCCGAGCGTCCGCTTTTAAGCCGGCCGTGCACCCAGAGCAGTTGATTATTCTTAGGCCCAAAATCCGGATGAGCCGGATCAATCAGCTTATCAGCATGTTCTTTATATTTTTCCTGGAATTCCTTAACTTTTTTCTCTTTCTCTTCCTTTTCTTTGGTATGCCAGATTTCCTTGATGTCCTTGGCCATCTCTTTAAAAACTTTTGGATCCCGAAGCGCCCAGATATCCTTTAGCCCTTCCACTGTCCGACTTTCCTCACCGGTGATACCACTAAAGAGCCGGCCGCCCTCAACAATTTCTTTTACCGCCTGTTCAAAGGGCATACTTATCCATTTATTCTCACCGCGCTTCCCCGCGCGTTTAAGCACCCTGCGGATACGGTAAGGGTCATAAAGGGTTTGAATCCCGGATTGGCCTTTAGGACAGATATGCCCCTCAATCGCGGCAGACACCGCTAAAGGAGTTTTATAGGGCAGATGCGGCCACATTGTCCAGGGGCTGTAGGGATTGCCATCAATCTTAACTACTAAGCCGTCAAGGCTTTTTACCTTGAGGCCGCATCCGGTATTGCACTGCAGGCAGACGGTATTGATGATATTCTCGGGATTGTTTAAAGGATAATCGGCTTCTTTACCGGCCCTAAGAGAATTCTCCAGCCCGCTTACCTTCTCAAGCAAGTTAGCCCCTAATAACGCGCCCGCGCCGGAGGCGACGGAAATTTTAAGGAATTTCCTGCGGGTTAAAGACTTTTCCAATACTTTTTTTGAAGACGCGAGTTTCATTTGCCCCTCCTCATCTCTATTACAGAAGAAAACTTCATTCCTAAATAAAATAAACCGATAGCCAGGCTTGCTATAAATAAAGTAACCTGCCATTCATGCAGGCTTGGCACATAAGAAAACATCAGGCGCTTCTCAATAAAAGCGCTCTCTAATCCTTTCAATTCCGGAATGGCCAATGCCGGAATTACGATGTTTAACCTCACGCTCATAAAGGTCAGGGTAATCAGCCCTGAGGCCCAGGCCAGCCTTAGCGGATGCGCCTTCTGAAGGAGTAATAATAGCGGAATAAGCGTCCCTAAACCAATGTGCGCAATCCAGAATACCCACCAAAAGGGGCCAAAGAGGACAAGCTTTACCGCGTCTATATGATAAGCAATTTGTCCCCATAGAGGAACCGCCATTACCGCGGATTCCAAAGTAATATTGGCAATCAACAATCCCAAAATCAGCTTAGGCAGGATATTGAATGCCCCTTCTTTATCCTCCTTGGCAAAACCAAAGATAACACCGAGCAGGGTAAGCAACGCGATCCCTGATAACGCCGCCTCAAACAAAAACATAACCGGGAATATTGCCGAATGCCAATAAGGACGGGCCCCGATCACTCCAAAAAGTGAACCTCCGCATACCGGTATTGCCATTGCCAAAGGAAAGCCAATTAAAAAAAGCCTAGCCACTTTCTTTTCAGAATTACGAAAAGTATAGAGTATCTGAAATAAAAGGAGCAGAAAATACGCGCTGTAAATCCAGACCATCCAGCTCATCATCGAAGAAGGCGTAGGACGAGTAAAGACATACCAAAACCTCTCCCAATGGCCTAAATCTAAAGTGATGGTAAAAAGCGCGGCCAAAAGCGTAGCCAGGCTGGCCAATAAAGAGATCCTTCTCAATTTTTCAAACGGCTTTAATTTAAAAACCGACACCAGCGAAGAAAATAAATAAGCGCCACTGGATAAACCAATCAAATAAATGTAGAGTGAAACCCATAACCCCCAACTAATGTAACTACCCAAATTCATCAGCTTCTTACCTACGGTCAAACGTTCTAACACGCCAACACTACCTACCAAAAAGCAAATCCCCCATATAATTCTATAGAGCTGTTTCATCTTCTACCCCCATATATAATATACCTTAGGCTTGGTGCCTAATTCGCTTTTAAGCGTAGTGATATTCGGCCGGGAAATCAATTCTGAAACCAGGTTATCAGTATCGTTATTATCGCCGAAATATGTTGCCCCGCCTATACAGGTAGTAACGCAGGCCGGCAGTAGCCCCTTTTCAACGCGATGAACGCAAAAATGACATTTTCTGGCATTACCTATAGGCGAAACACCGTGTTTACGCGGCCATTTCTTTTTGTATTCAAAGCTGGGCCTTAATTCATAATCCTGCACCTTAGGAGTGCCTTCGGTATAGGCCTCGCCGAAATCCGCGGTCCGGGCATTATAAGGGCAGGCAGTCAGGCAGTAGCGGCATCCAATACACTTATCATAATCCACCGCCACAATCCCGTCTTCCCGCTTATGAGTTGCCTTTACCGGGCAGACCGGCACGCAGGGAGGTTTCTCGCACTGCATGCAGGGCCGGGGAGTAAAACGCCGGGTCACCCTGGGATAAGTGCCTACTTCCTCATCCATCACCGGACGATAGACCACCCCCGGCGGAAGGACATTTTCCGCCTTACAGGCGATAGTGCAGGCGGAACAACCAACGCATTTACGCAAATCCAGGACCATTGCCCATTTTCGCGCGCCGCGCGGCTTCTTCAGAGCCCTCTGTAAATCCTGCTGCATCTTTAACAACTCATTTTTATTGACAATCTCCGGAGGAAGCGAAGATAAATCCACTGCCGGCGCTTCTAAAGTGTCATCTCCCCTGGCCGCCGTATCTCGCGGATTCAGCATAGCTCCGGCAAGACATGATGTCCCCGCGACCGCGGCCATTTTCAGAAAATCTCCGCGGCTGAATTTTTTCTTTTCTTGGGTTTCCATATTTTCTCTCTCCATTACCCGATGCCTAAAACTGGGTTACTAAAGCCGCTGAGGTTAAATTATCATCAGCGTCGTCCCTGCCCGGACCGGAATTCTTATTCCAATCATAGCTAAGCTTTAAAATGGTATTATCGGTCCAGCGGTATCCTCCGCCTAAAGAAAATCTGGCATATCCATTAACCGCGGTAATGCTGTTTAAGGTAGCAGTTCCGTCTCCGTTTATATTCACCAGGCTATATCTGCTGGCGGTATAAAACTTCTTGGTCCAATTGTAGGTCCCTTCTACAAAACCAAAGTCTCCGGAACGGGTTTTATTGGCCTCATCCTTAAACTGGCCGTAAGACAACCGGAGAATAGCCTTACTGTCGCTGTATACCGGCGGGTCCAAAGGCTTTTTCCCTTTTCTGAAATCATAGCGGGCATCAACCTCCCAAACGCTCCTGTCCCAATCGCTTTCTCCTGAAGGAGGAGTTATTAAACCGGCAATTGACATCTCGGAACTGGAACTGTCTAACCTTCCGGAATTATAGTAGCTGGTAGATAAATATAATGGCTCTATAGGACTATGATAAAGTTTAGTCATAACCGCCTTGCCGGCGGTTGAGTCTGAGCCCACTCCGGAGTTTCCGTCGCTGACCGAAAACACCCAACCCAAGGGTTTGAGATTAAATTTCTCTAACTTTATCTTTCCGGCAAATTCCAGGCCTTCATCAATCACCGATACCC
This sequence comes from Candidatus Omnitrophota bacterium, assembly GCA_030674475.1. Classification (GTDB taxonomy): domain Bacteria; phylum Omnitrophota; class Gorgyraeia; order Gygaellales; family UBA12090; genus UBA12090. The sequence goes on along the minus strand of JAUSCZ010000003.1, from coordinate 9,823 downwards.
CACCCGCGGATTTGGAAGGCAAGACGCTTTCCACGATATTATCCGACCAGGTCTCTTCGCCGAATCCCAGCTTAAATCTCCCTAAACGGGTAGATAAGCTAAAGGGAGAATCTTTTAAAGCCGGAATAAAATCCTTAGAGGAAAGAAAAAAATAATCCAATAACGGGCTCTGGGACGTGGCATTATTCAAATTAAAGCGGGTTACCACGGTATTAATTTCATCGGGTTGAAAGGCAAATTGCAGCTTAGCGTCCGGCATTTCAAAGGAACCGGCTGGATAGGAACCGGCCTTTCCCGAATCAAAAAAGCCAAAGGCCGCCCGGCCTTTTATCTTTAACTTAGAGGTAATCTTGTCTAAGTCCACTCTCCCGGCCTGCGCTGCCTGAGAGGTTTCCTTCAATTTCGTTACTTCTTCTTTTGCCTTTTTGCTCTCTTCCTTGCTCACTACCTGCTCTACCTCTAACTTCTCAATTCTCTTTAATAGCTCCTGAACCTGGGACTTTAAAACTGTCAGTTCCTCTTCTTTTGAACCCTCGGCAAAAACATTAACCACCGTAATATTAAATAAAAACAGAGCCAACGCCGCCAACTTAAAAAATCTATTCCACATTTTGATCTCCTTTCCCTTCTTTTTCAATCACTAATTCTATCTTCTTGGGATCCTTGATTCCGTCAAGATTAAAAACCATAGCCAAAACAATCTGCTTGATGAAATTTTTTAGAAATGGCTTTAGCACGGTGTGCCTACCATTAATAAATAATTTAAGTTTAAACTCTTTTCCTATATCTTTCATAGCTACTCCAAATAAGTTACTTCCACGGTTTCACCCCTACGAATAACCTCCATATCTTCGGGCAATTCCGCGATCCCGTTAGCCAAAACCATTGACTTCAGTATCCCAGAGCCCTGGGGCCCGGTTAAAGAGGCATAAAGCTGGCCGCCTTTATTGGCCAAAATCACCCGCAGGAAATACCTTAAGCCCTTTTTCTTTTCAAAATCATCGGTAAAGATTGCCGGAAGACGAAACCGGAATAAATCCCGGGCCCCGGATAGCTTTAAAACCGCCGGGCGCGCGAACTGCTCAAAGGCCACCATACTAGAAACCGGATTTCCCGGCAGGCCAAAAACCGGCGTCCGTCTCATCATCCCAAAGGCCAGGGGTTTTCCCGGCTTCATGGCCACCCGCCAGAATTTCATATCCGTCCCCAAATCCTTCAAAACATCCTTAACAAAATCATAATCCCCTACTGAAACCCCGCCGGAAACAATCAGCATATCCGCGCTCAGGCCCTGGGTAATCTTGGCCTCTAAGTCTTTACGGTTATCCCTGGCTATCCCCAACAATATAGGAAGAGCCCCGACCTTGAGCACCTGCGAATATAAAGAATAAGAATTGGAATTACGGATTTTACCCGGTTTAAGGCCTTCTTTTATTTGAACCAACTCATCTCCGGTAGCTAATATCGCCACCTGAGGCTTTCTAAAAACCTTAACCTGACTAAAACCCAAAGAAGCTAACATCCCGATATGCCCGGACTTTAAGATAGAGCCTTTGGAAATTACGGTCTCGCCCTTTTTAACATCCTCCCCGGCATAACGAACATTCTCCCCCTTCCTTACTTCTTCGAATATCTTAACCAATTCTATTCTTCTTAGCTCTGAGCTCTTAGCTCTGAGCTCTGTATTTTCCACCATCACCACGCTGTCCGCGCCCTTAGGCAAAGGTGCTCCGGTCATAATTCTGATTGCCTCACCGCTTTTTAGTTCTTTTTTGGCGGTATAGCCCGCGGCCACATCCTCTATTACTTTAAATATTTTAGGGTTACTCCTTAAGGCTTTATGAGAATCTCTGGCCTTGATGGCAAAACCATCCATCGCGCTGTTATCAAAAGGCGGGATATTTTCCTTAGACCTTACCTCTAAAGCGCAAACCCTTCCCAGAGCCGATTCAATCTTAATCAGTTCGCTCTTCTTTAGCGGAAGGATATTCTTCAGAATAATTTCTCTAGCCTGGTGAACGCTTATCATTCTTTTATATTGTGAATTTTTTCACATTTACGGGATAATAAAAATGTCTACGGGTACCTTGCTTACTTCCACACCCGCAGACTATTTTTACAGTTACGAATTTTATTATACTGCTTAAAAATATCTTGTCAAGTAAAATCTGCCTCTGGCGCTTACCCCGTTAGAGATAGGTTGCCAAAGGCAACCGTCGGACACCTTCGGTGTCCTATCTCTAACGGGGCTTAGATTTTACTTGATTCTGAGCTATGCGAAGAATCTTAAAAGATAATTTTTTATTTACCTATGCTAAATCAAACTTCATTCCGTCGTAGGCGGCGAGGACTTCTGTCCCTAACTCCAGCGATAACCGCTCAGCCAGGATATGCGGCTTATGCTGGAGCATAGTCATTCCGAAATGGGTTAAGATAGCGGTTTTGGGTTTTATGCCTTGTATAATCTTTTGCGCATCGGGAAGGCTTAAGTGGTCTACACCGGGCCTTTCCTCATAAAAAACCACATTGATGATGATTACATCGGCTTTATACAACTGTTCCAGGGCCGGGAAATATTTGGTGTCCGAAATAAGGGCAAGCGAAAAACCAAAATCAAAAATCAGGCCGTAGGTGGCCACCGGATGAGTCTGCTTAGAAGGCACGCTAAACTTAATCGCGCCTATCTGGTAATGCTTTTTTTCTGCTAAGATTTCTATACTGCCCACCACCGGACGCAGATGCTTTAAGATTACCGGCTCCTCATCCATGGCATCCGCGGGCAGGAACACCGTGCCCCGCTTTTTAAATCCACCCTCAGTCATCGCCTCAATCATCACATTGACATCATTAGAGTGGTCTAAGTGGCGGTGGGTAAGGATAATGCCGTCTAATTTGGTAGGATCAATTTTAGGCTTGCTTAAGGCGCAGCGGGTAATGCTTCCCGGGCCGGGGTCAATAATCAAATTGGTGCCTTGATAAGAAATCCAGATTCCTCCGGACGAGCGCAACTGTTTAATCATCACAAAGCGCGCCCCGGCAGTGCCTAAGAATTTAATATAATTATCTTTTTTTAACAAATCCGTGTCAATCCGGGTTAAACCCGTGCTTATCCGTGGTTTAGCCAGAGCTTCTTCATTTCGTCGGTAATCTTTGCCGCGGCTTGCGCCGATACCCTCGGCTTGTTTTCCGGGCTATTATGTATTGGTAAGGCCTTAAATATATTCGTAAACTCCTGAACAGTTTTTATCCGCGCCTGGAAACGCCTGACGCAACTTTGAATGTCCCGGTCATTGGTAACTACTACGATATTTTTAGGGTTATCCGCGGACTCAACCAATTCCTTTATCTTCTCATCCGCGCTCATCCCCTGAGAGAAGATAATCCTTATTCCTGAATCCTGATAAGCAGGCCAACTTATAGAGGTATTGGCTTGACCATCAAAAACCACCGTAACCCGGTTATTTTGACTACCCTGGGGGCGGCTGATTTTAATAAATTGAATAAGGCTGGCGCGCGAGAGCTCTAAGCTGGATTTATTTAGCCCGGGCGTCTGTTTGATTAGGTTGTAGCCGTCGATAATGAAGTGTAGAGACATAGAGTATGCCCCCGATAAGACCAAATATCAAAATAGTGGTGAAATTAAGAATTGACAGGGCCAGGGCTATGCCTTCCGAAACATCAGCCTTTTTATAAAAAAACACGGTTGCCGCGTCCCGTAAACCAAGTCCGCTTATGGAAATAGGTATAGTGGTAATAACCGTGATAACCGGGTTAAAAACTAAAGGATAAAGTAGACTAATTTTGGTATTTAACGAACGCAGGACAAAATAAGAAAAAACCGAAGCTCCTGCCTGAATTACTATTGAATAGAGAAAGTTCGCGCAAAGAACACCCCGATGCTGACGGAAAAAATATATCTCCGAATGCAGTTTTTTAAAATTCTCCCAGAATTTTCCTTTTTTAGCCCTTCGACTCTGCTCAGGGCTAATCCCGAGCGAAGTCGAGGGATTAGAAACGGAACGATTAAGCCGGTCATATATACGGCGATTGAATAAAATTAAAAATACGCCAATCAATAAGCAGGCTAGCAGAGATACTGTGGCGTAAACCGAAAAATCATCAATCAGCCGGTGTCCGAAAATAAGCGAAACTATGGCCACGGTTACCAGTCCGGCAAATCCGCTCAAACGGTCTAAAAGCACGGTAGCGGCAATAACCCCGTAGCGCTTAGTATGCGCGCCTAAATCAATACTCCGGGATAAATCCCCGCCTATGGTTGAAGGCGTAAACAAATTCAAAAAAAGCCCACCGGAGAAAGAATTGAGCGCCCGCATTAAAGGCACATCCACCTTATGAGCGTCCAGAAGCATCTTCCAGCGGTAAAAAACTAGAATCGTAAGGATAAAAAATATGACCAGCGCCAGCGTGAAATAAAACAGGTTCAGATTGGCAATAACTTTAAGAGTACCTTTAAAATCTATCTTTCTGAATAAAACAAAAAGCAAGGCCAGGCTGATAAAAATCCGCAAAGAAGTAGAAATGGTCTTTTTCATCTGAAAATCAATTTTTCAATCCCCCTCTTTCCCCCTTTGCGAAAGGGGGATGAAGGGATTTTAATAATTTTTGGCCGGTAAGCATAGTGTAGGCCTCTAAATATTTTTCGCTGGTTTTCTGGACTATATCCGGCGGCAGATGAGGCGCCGGGGGATTCTTATCCCAGCCGATTTCCTCAAGATAATCCCGGACGAACTGTTTGTCAAAGCTGGCCTGCCCTCTGCCTTTAGCGTAAAAATCTACCGGCCAGAAACGGGAAGAATCCGGGGTCAAAGCCTCATCAATCAAAATAAGCCTATCTTCAAAAAGGCCAAATTCAAATTTGGTGTCGGCAATAATTATACCGCGTTTAAACGCGTATTCCGAGGCTTTTTGGTAGACAGCCAGAGCCTGAGATTTTGCCTGCCGATAAATATCCTGACCCACAATTTTTATTGCCGCTTGGTCATCTATATTCAGGTCATGGCCCACATCGGCTTTAGTAGAAGGGGTAAATATCGGCTGAGGTAATTTCTCAGACTCTTTTAGTCCTTGAGGAAGCTTTTGGCCGCAGACCGAGCCCTTCTGCTGATATTCCTTCCATCCGGAGCCGGAAAGATACCCCCGGACAATGCACTCAATAGCCAAAGGCCGGCTCTTCTTAACTAACATTGACCGGTCTTTCAAGATACTCGTATATTCTTTTAAAGGCTCCGGATAATTTTGGATATCCGCGCTAAGCAGATGATTCTCAATAATATCCTTGGTAAAGGAAAACCAGAATTGAGAAATCTGATTCAAGACTATTCCTTTATAAGGAACCGGCGTAGGCAAAACCAGATCAAAACAGGAAATCCTATCGCTGGAGATAATTAACAACCTATCGCCCAAATCATAGACATCCCGAACCTTGCCCCGCCTAAATAGTTTAAAACCTTTTAAATCAGTAGTAGTAATACAATTCATCTATTCCAACCGCTCCCTTAGCGCCTCATACTCCTGCCAGAGCTCCTTAGGCAGATCTTTCTTGAATTGGCTGAAAAATTCCTTAATTAAATCCAGTTCCTTAAGCCACTCCTTGCTATCAATCGCCAATAGCTGTTCTAAGGCATTTTCGGAAAGCTTCAATCCGGTCATATCTATATCTTTAGACCGCGGCAGATATCCGATGGGGGTTTTTATTGCTTCGGCCTTGTTGTTACAGCGGTCAAGTATCCACTCTAAAACCCGTAAATTTTCTCCGTAACCCGGCCAGAGGAATTCTCCCTGATTAGTTGTCCTGAACCAGTTGACATGAAATATTCTGGGCGGCTTGGACATCCCTTTGCCCATATTCAGCCAATGGCGGAAATATTCGGCCATATTGTAGCCGCAAAAAGGAAGCATAGCCATGGGGTCGCGTCTGACCTGGCCGACTTTACCGGCCTGGGCCGCGGTAGTTTCCGAGGCCATCGTCGCCCCCACAAACACCCCGTGCCGCCAGTTAAAGGACTCATACACCAAAGGTGCCAGATGCGCTCTGCGTCCGCCAAAGACAATCGCCGAGATAGGCACCCCGTGATGCTGTTCTATGCGAAACGAGGCCGAAGGACAATTAACAACCGGGGTGGTGAAACGGCTATTGGGATGAGCCCCTTTGATGACATTGCCCTGCTCATCTTTCATTCCCGGATTCCAAAGTCTGCCCTGCCAGTCAATCCCGCTTTCCGGAACCTCACCGTCCGCGCCCTCCCACCAGACGGTCCTATCCGGCCTTAAAAGGACATTAGTATAAATAGTATTCTTTTGGATAGTCTTAACCATATTGGGATTGGTCTTAGAATTGGTCCCCGGAGCCACTCCGAAAAATCCTGATTCCGGGTTAATCGCCCAAAGCGCTCCGTCAGAGTCAACGCGCATCCAGGCAATATCATCCCCCACAGTCCAGACCCGGTAGCCCTTTCTCTTGAGGCCCTCCGGAGGAATAAGCATAGCCAGATTAGTCTTTCCGCAGGCGCTGGGAAAGGCCGCGGCAATATATTCAATATGGCCGTTAGGCGATTCTATGCCCATAATCAACATATGTTCAGCCAGCCAGCTTTCGCGCCTTCCTATATAACTGGCAATCCGCAAAGACAGGCATTTCTTGCCCAAGAGCACATTCCCGCCATAACCCGAACCCACGCTCCAGATGGTGTTATCCTCAGGAAAATGTAAAATCAGCCTTTTATTGATATCCAACTCGGCCTTGGAATGCAGGCATTTAGTGAATTCACCATCCTGGCCTAACCTTTCTAAGACAGCCGAACCCACCCGGGTCATAATCAGCATATTCAAGACCACATAAATAGAATCAGTTAGCTCCACCCCTATTTTACTGAAAGATGAACCCACCGGCCCCATGGAAAAAGGAATAACATACATTGTCCGGCCCTTCATCGCCCCCTTAAAGATTGCCTTAGCTTTCGCGTAGCCCGCGCGGGGAGACATCCAGTTATTATTCGGACCAACAGTCTGCTTCTTCTTTGTACAGATAAAGGTTAAATGCTCAGTCCTGGCCACATCGTCTTTGGCGCTACGGTGAAAGAAACACCCGGGAAGCTTTTCCTGATTAAGCTGAATAATCTCACCCGAAGATAAGGCTTCCTTTTCCAGGATTTTCTTCTGTGTTTCTGAGCCGTCTATCCAGACTATCCTTTCCGGCTTACACATTGCCGCCATTTCTTTAATCCAATTATTCAATTTTTCCATTATCTTATTCCTTGGTTTCTAAATAACGATTAGCATTAAATGCCGCGATTGCCCCATCCGCGCAAGCAGTTACTACCTGGGTCAGGGTTTTCTTACGGCAATCCCCGGCGGCAAATACGCCACCGACTGAAGTCTCCATATCATCATTGGTTAAGATAAAGCCGATTTCATCCAGTTTTACCAAATTACCCAGAAAAGCCGTATGCGGATGAATTCCCACAAAGACAAATATTCCAGAACAGGCGACATCTGAAATCGTATTACTTTTTAAATTTTTGATTCGTAAGGCCTCTACTGTCTTTTCGCCCAGGACCTCAAGGGGTATAGTGCTCCAGAGAATCTCGATCTTTTTATTTTCCTGAACCCTCTCTTGAAGTATCTTGCTGGCCCGCAATTCATCCCGGCGGTGAATCAAGGTAACTTTGCGGGCAAAGCGGGTTAGAAATATAGCCTCCTCAACCGCCTTGTCTCCGCCTCCGACCACAAAGATATCTTTGTTCTTAAAAAGCGGCCCGTCACATGTCCCGCAGTAAGACACTCCTTTGGCAATCAGTTTTCCTTCTCCCGGAATATCCAACTTTTTGGGACAGGCCCCGGCAGAAACGATAATTGTCTTAGCCTGATATTCGGCCTCCTGACTCGTAACCTTAAAACATCCGGGTTGGAGATCAATCCTGACCGCCTCATCAATCTTAATCTCAACCTCTAGCTCCTCCACCTGCTTTTGCATCGCCAGAATCAGGTCCGCGGTGGCCACACCTCCGGCAAAACCGGGATAATTTTCAATGGTCGGAGAAAGGATAATCTGTCCACCCAGCCCGGTCTTTTCTAAAAGCAGGGTCTTTAAACGGCTTCTTCCGGCGTATAAGGCCGCGGTCAAACCCGCCGGCCCGCCGCCGATAATGATTAGATCGTACATTACAAACTCCTATAAGAATGGTTTCGTGTACCGCTTACCGCTAACCGTTTACCGCCTTCAAACATAGAGGAACGGTTAACGGTACACGGTGAACGGTAAACGTAACTAATCAATATCATGTTATTTTGGAATATATCTCTCGCGCATGGAATGAACTGCGCACCAGCGGGCCGGAATAAACCGCCTTAAAACCCAATTCCAGGGCTTCCTGGCGATAAGACTCGAATTGTTCCGGGGTAATAAATTCCTCTACCGGAATATGCCGCTCAGAAGGAGCCAGATACTGTCCTAAAGTCAAGATATCACATCCGGATTCTCTTAAATCCCTGATTGCCTTAATTACCTCTTCCCGGAGCTCGCCAAATCCCAGCATTATACCAGATTTCACCAAACCCGCAAATCCCAAATTTTTAACTTTCCTTAACACCTCTAAAGACTGCCGGTAATCCGCCAAAGGCCGCACTTTTTGATACAGGCTTTCCACAGTTTCCAGATTATGGGCGATGATATCCGGGCAGGATTTAACCACCAGAGAAATCGCCTCCGGCTGGTTTCTAAAATCCGGAATCAATAATTCAATCTTCTTTCCCGGGTTGATTTTTTTTATCAAATACACTGCCCGGGCGTATTGGCTGGCCCCGCCAAAAGGCAGGTCATCCCGGGTAACCGAAGTAATCACCACATAACTTAAATTCAGTCTATTGATTGTCAGGGCTAAATTATAAGTTTCAGAAAGATCCAGGGGATTAAGCCTGCCTTTATCTACGGCGCAAAAACCGCAATTGCGGCTGCAGTTTGAACCCATAATCATAAAGGTTACGCTGTTATCCTCAAAACAGCGGTTAATGTTCGGGCACCTAGCGCTTAAACATACCGTATTCAGCCCGGAATTTTCAAATTCCTTCAGGCGGTTTTTGATAAAACCAACGTCCCTGGGGATTTCCTGGCGAAACCAGGAAGGAAGCCGTGTGGTCATAATTAAATCATCTCCTTAATTACCTCCCCTACCCCTCCTTATAAAGGAGGGGATAAGAAATCCTCCCCTTACCAAGGGGAGGCGGGGAGGGGGTGCAAACTGGTAACATAGTTTACAAAATAGACCGGGTACATAGTTTACATATTATACTATACGGCAAGGAGGTAACATACCATGCCGTGGAAAATAATGAGTGCTATGGACCAAAAGATTCAGCTTATTGCCGATTGGCAATCAAAAAATCTTAGTTTAACCGATCTTTCTCAAAAACACGGAATCAGCCGCCCGACAGTTTATAAATTGATCGAGCGGTACGAACAATGTGGAATCGAAGGGCTCAAAGAACAAAGCCGCGCGCCAAAAACTTGCCCTCATAGGACGCCGGAAAAGGTTATTAGCCTTGTCGTTCAAGAAAAACTTAAGAACCGTAAACGTGGCCCCCGAAAGATACGGGCTCAGCTAAAGCGTCAACATCCGAATCTTAAGTTGCCCGCAGTCAGCACCATAGCGTATTGGCTCAAGAAAGAAGGCCTCGTTGAAAAACGAAAGAAACGTTTACGTGTACCGCCCTATACGCGGCCTTTTTTTGAATGTAAAGCTCCCAACGATGTCTGGAGCATTGATTATAAGGGTCAATTTTATATGAAAAACGGCCATGTTTGTTA
>JAUSCZ010000025.1 GCA_030674475.1 Candidatus Omnitrophota bacterium | reverse complement strand
CTGCTTACGGGTAACAGTCCCGATTTTTTCTTTTCCCGCCTGGCCTGAGGCCTTGGCGATATTTGCCGCCCTTTTAAGCAGGACCGAGCTGGGCGGGCTTTTAATTATAAAAGTAAAGGTTTTATCCTCGTATACGCTGATTACCGCCGGAAGGATTAGGCCTTCCCTGCCCTTAGTCTGGTCGTTGAATTGTTTGCAGAACTGCATTATGTTCACGCCGTGCTGGCCTAATGCCGGGCCAACTGGAGGGGCCGGATTAGCCTGCCCCGCGGGAACATGAAGCTTAATTTGTGCAACTATTTTCTTAGCCATCTTATACCTTCTCCACCTGCCAATATTCTAACTCAACCGGTGTTGCCCGGCCAAAAATAGAAACCGCGACCTTCAACTTTCCTTTTTCAGGACGAACTTCTTCAATGGTCCCGTTAAAATTAACAAACGGCCCTTCAGTAACCCTCACCTGCTCATCCTTGGCGAAGACAATCTTAGGGCTGGGCTTAGCCTGAGTATCTTCGGATTTCTTAAGAATGCCCTTGACTTCTTCGTCAGGTAAAGATGAAGGCTGTCTTCCTAAGCCTATAAAACCGGTTACCCCGGGAGCAGTCTTTACCAAAAGATAGCTCGCGTCATTTAAATCCATCTCTACCAATAAATATCCCGGAAAGAATTTTCTCTGGGTTACTCTTTTCTTGCCGCTTCTAATCTCAGAAATCTGCTCTGTAGGAATCATTACCTGGCCAAAAGAATCTTTATCCCGCGAACTTAATATGCGTTTTTCTAAATTTACTTTTACCTTTTCCTCTACACCGGTCTGGGTATGGACCACGTACCACTTTTTCATTTTATAAAATAGGTAAACATTTTAGACAGACACAAATCCACAACTCCGATATATATCGCCATAATCAAGGTAACTGTCATGACCGCGCCCGTGGCCCCGATCAGTTCATTGCGGGTTGACCAGGAAACCTTGCTTAATTCCACTTTTACTTCGCTCAAGAATTTTTTAGTCTTTTTTATCATCCTTAGAAAGAATATTATTTATATATTAACCGGTTGCGTTTCCTTAAATTACCAGGAGCGGCAGGGCTCGAACCTGCAGTCCCGGTTTTGGAGACCGGTGGTTTGCCATTAACCGACGCTCCTAAAATGAGCCGCGTTATTCCAGCCTTTTTTCCACTGCTCCCTGAAGCTGTCAGCGGCGAATTTTACCCCGTCAACGCGGGGTAAAACATTACTTGATTTCTTTATGCTCCGCGTGCTTACGGCAAAATCTGCAGTATTTGCTCAAAAGAAGCTTATCTTGATGTAACTTTTTATTTCTAGTGGTAGTATAATTACGGTTTTTACAAACCGAACACTCCAAAGTTATAGTTTCACGCATGTCTTATAGATCCTTCGTCGCTATCGCTCCTCAGGATTAAATTCGCGCTTTTTTAGCGCGAATTTAAGCTGGAGACGGGAATCGAACCCGTGACCCCGTCCTTACCAAGGACGTGCTCTACCAACTGAGCTACTCCAGCAGATTGTTAACCGCTTTTTCACTCCAGTTGTAATCCCTTATTAAGCTTAACAGACATTATTATCTACTGGCCTAATTCCTTTTTTACCTATGAAATCGCCGGAATAAAAGAAACAAAAAACCACCCCTTCTAAGAATTACGTTTTTTTCGCGCAATCCTTATCTTGGATTTGGTTCGATTTTATTTTGCTGGAATTTTGACCTTTTCTTCACTGCCTGTCCCACCAACAGCAGAGAAACACCTATAGACAGAAAAGACCTGTTTGCCCTGTAAAAACCAGCTTTCTTTTCTACGCGAATAGTAGTAAACATTTACAGTGGAATCATAATTTTAATACAAAAAAAACTTTTGTCAAGCTTTTTTATCATTTTTTTTAAACTTTTTTCTTTTATTACGGTATCACTATCTTTGATATGGACATGGTGCATTTGGCCACGCTTGATTCTTTGGATTTGGGGCTGATCTGATATTTCTCAATCATCAAAAGTTTATCCGAATTTTCTATATTATACATAAAATCAACTAATTGCTCCATCTGGGCCTCACAGCTTAAGGATATCATAAACTTCTCGGAAGAGCCCCCCTTAATAGCTGCCGGTTTCATATCCACAAGATACACTGAACTTTTATTGCTCATCCCTTCTATCTCTTTCAATAAAGAAGTTACCTCGGTATCACTTGAGGTAAAACCGCTGGAGAGGTAGCTGTATTTATTCCGGGCTGAGAGTATCCTTTCTTTTTGAGTAACTATTTTCAGACTGCTTCTTATCAAGGTTTCTCTATCCTTTATTTCGGCGTCCAAAAATTTAATTTTAGAAAATACCGGAGACACCACCAGCTGATCAAGCAGAGTAAGGGAGAGGAAAAACAGCGCGCCGTAAAAAATAAATTTTTCCCTCTTGGATAGGCGCAGGAAAAACGCCTGAAAAGACCGGGTAAATTTAAGCATTGGCTATTCTTCCCCTCTCTCAATGGCCGCGGTTATCTCAAAATCGGTAAATTCTTTCATGCCGTCCTTTCTTTTTGTGGTATATTTGGTTTTTACATCCCTGAAGTACCTGGATTTCTCCATGCTATCCACGAAAGAAAAAACTACCGACATCGCCTCGGCTGTTCCCTTGATGGAAAATTTTCTCTGCTCATCTAAACGGATATCAGTAAGGGCAATCTCCAGCGGAGTCAGCCGGTGGAGCTCAGTCAATACCTCCAGGGAATACCCGCGGTTTTCTAAATAATGCCTGATAGTTGAAACCCTGGCATAATCCTTTTCTAATTTCTCGGACTCACCAATCATCGGAGCGTATCTTTCATCTAAGTTTTTTAAATACGCGCTCTTAAAGAATATGTTACTTAACAGTATAAAAAATACCAACACAAATACCGCCAGGACAAAAATTCCTATTTTTATAAGTTCCCTTCCTCTTTCTTCAAGAGCCCTGGCTAATCTTACCTCCTCGGGAACCAAATCCACTTTTAGCTCATCAGAGAAAAAAAGGCCGGCAATCACATTTAAGAAAGAAACGTGCGAGGCCGCGGAGAGCGCCTTCAAGGCCTCCGGGTGCAAATGAAAGCCGCCCAGATAAGTGGTTATTTTTAGCGGGACGCGGGAATTGTTCAACACCTCGGATAGGCTGTTAAGCTCCTCAATGACTCCGGTAAGGATAAACCTGGAGGGGACATCCGCGATCCCTTCGTTTTGATAGGATTCTATGGATTTCTTAAGCTCATCGGCAAATCTTAACTGATTTTTATCTTTATCCAGCGCGAAGCTTTGTATCCCTATCGGAATACTGCGGATAAACAGCGGTTTTCTTTTGAAAATTACCGTAAAATCAGTCGCGGCCTCGTCAATATGGACCAGGCTCAGAGGACTGTTATCGCTTTCAACTTTCAGCATCCTTGAAGAAGCCAGGCCGAGCGCCTCAGGGGCAAAAAAAACCTTTTCCGGCTTCAGGCCTATTTTAGCTAAGATTTCGTAGTGCCTTTTTACCGCGGCGCGCGCCACTATCACCAGCAAAATCTTAGTATAGCTGTTTTTATAAGTTCCGATATTGATATGATCAACGATTATCTCCTCGCGCGCGTAAGGAGTGTGGCGGCCGGCCTGAAGGTTAATAATCTCCTTTATTTCCTGAGGGTCGGTAGAGGGTATCTCGATGTTTTTGGTAATAGCCAGCTGCGAAGTTATCACGCATATTATCTTGGGATTTTTAATTTTTAATTCGGTGAAACCTTCTTTGATTATTTTGGAGATCTCGTCATCGTTTAAGCTGTTAATATTCTTAGAGAAGATTCCGGAGATTTCCTTTTTGCTGAGGGAAGCTGTGGTAGAAGCGATGGTTAAAGAGTTTCCCAGACTAAGGCTCACCAATTCGCTTGTCTTACGCTTTAAGGGATTGAACTTCTGGATACCTGTTTTAAACATAGCCTTTAATTAAGCATTGCGCGCGCATTGCTGTATGGTTAAATTAGTTTTTGAACAATAGAACAATTGAGCATTAGACCGCAATTGAGCTTTTGCTTGTCTATTGTTCTATTGTCTATTGCTCAATTGCTCTAGCGCGCTGCGATGTTAAAATTAATTTGACAGCGCGCTAGCCTTCCTGCCAATACAGGATTTTTCCGAATATATCAGCTATACACACCACCTTTAGTTCGGCCTTTCTATTATTCAGCCTGGCGGTACTTTGAATCATAAAATTGTTGGAATAGACATCTAAGCCCTGGTCAATCACAACGGTAAGTTTTGAGATTTGGGAATCGCTTAAAGGGAAAGCCTGGCTTACCTGAGGCACTATATCGGAAGTTTTCATAAAGACATTATCGTCTTCATTGCCTAAGATGCCGTCATCCGCGCTTCGGTGGCGGATAATTTTATCCGCGGTATCCTCATCCAGGCCCAGGGATAGAAGCACAAGTGAACTCGCGGTATTAATATTTATTCTGCCTCCGGAGGACACCGTAACATAATCTTTTAGCTTATCCAGCATCTCCGGCGTCATCCCCTTGACCAATAAAAGCTCATCCAAAGACTCAAACTCAGAATCTTTAGCCTCATAAGGATAAGGCAATCCGTGATAATAAGGGTCTTCGGCGCTTCCTAAGGGTATAGAAAGCTGGCTGTCTTTATCCCGCCAATCAACTATTGAAGCCGCCAACTCCTGGGCCTCAACCTCATCAAGCCCGAAAGCGGCGAAAAGATTTTTTAACACCGCGAGTCCGGCGGTATTAAAGTTAATTTTACTTTCTTCATCGGATAAGCCATAACGCGTTTCTAAAGCTCCTCCCGGCTCGTTCATAAAATTATACGATACCGAGAAGCTCCCTCCCTCAAGATACACATCTTTAAACAGTGCCGGGTCATTACTCACAGGATCTTTTAGGCTGTTACCACCTTCGGTTTCCTGTCTTATAAGCTCAGCAAGAGCTTTCTTTACGCCTGCCTCAGCGATAAGGCGCAGCCTATCCCTCTCATCAATACGTTTAACTAAAGAGAGTTTCTGTCTGAGGCCATAACCTAAAGTCACGCTAAATACCGTCAAGAGCGAAAGCGACCAGAGGGCCAGCATCAGAATGCTTCCTTTAATCCCTTTTAAATTATAAGGCATATTCACTAAAATATCAAATACCACTCGTGTCCAAATTAGACCTTGAATACCGACGACAAAGCAGTTTTGAAATTCCAAAGCTGTCATGCCCGCGAAGGCGGGCATCCAGACTCTTGAGTCAATCGTGGATTCCCGACAAAAGATTTCGGGAATGACACTGTAACAGCTAATTTGGACAGCACCGATCAAATATCAAATATCAAAAATACAAACAAAAATAAAAAATTTTATATTTATTCCTATTTTTATATAATTTTGGATTTTGATTTGTCATTTTGATTTTTGAATTTTATTTATCCGCCGATAGGGATACTTACTGTCCTGACAAATTTGCCGCTTGAACTCTTAGTGTTAAGCTCAAATTCTATTCTGACCGCCAGCGGTAATCCATCAAGAGTGGCATCTTCAAGCCAGACATATTCTTTTTTCTCTTTATCATAAAAGTAATACCCGAACTTCAAAGAATTTAAATTTTCTAAAATCCCTTTCACTATTCCTTGCTTGCCTTCGAATATCCGGCTGAGGTCCTTTTCCTCCCTGAATAAGGCCTTACTTTTCGACTCATAAAAGTAAGCCACCCGGCCTATAGTAGGGGCGGGTTCGAACCCGCCCCTACTAACCACACGGGAAACAATCTCAAGCCTCTCCTGGGTTCCTAAAAAACCCAGGCCGGAAAATTTCAGGCAGCTTCTTACATCTGAGGCAAATCGGTCAAAAAATATACTTAAATCCTCCTCAACAACTTTCTGATTCGCCTTCTGCCAAATTCTCATCCCGTTACTAAAAGTAAAATACACCGCCAGGCCGATCACCGAAGCTATCAGGCTTACTAAGCACAGCTCGATGAGCGTAAACCCCGTTAGAGATAGGCCGCCTTTAGGCGGCCGTCTATAGTTACCCCCCGCTATCTCTAACGGGGTAAACCCTCTCTTTTTCACATTATCCTCTTATACTAAGCACCAATAACCAAACGTAAATAATGTAGAATGATTATTGGTAATTATCGTAGGGGCGGGTTCGAACCCGCCCCTACCCGGCACGGTTGATTTATTCTTCTTTCTTGATATACAGCGCGTACCCGTTCCGGGTAAGCCCTCTTATTCTCTGGCCTTCATGCCAATTCACCGCCAAATCTATTCTGTAGAGTTGGGGCGGGTTCGAACCCGCCCCTACTTCACTGACCGAAAGCCTCCAGTTAAAATCCTTATTCTGAATATTCAGCCTGCCCGAGGACCCTGCCCCGGCATCAGAGCCGGAACAACTTAAGGTGTCCTGGGCCTGCCAGAGTTTTTCATCGGCGAAAGCAATCACCCTCAAATAATTACTGTAATAACCAAAGGAATCCAGCAGGGTAAAAAATGCCCGGTAGATAAGCACTATGCCCAAAGATAAAACCGCGGTGGTAACCAACACCTCAATCAGAGTGAACCCCGTTAGAAAGAGCGGTGTTCTCTGCTGGTGCTTTCTTTGATTATGTTTACCTCCCAATCTTAGGGAGCTTTCTAACGGGGTAAACCCTCTCTTATTTATATTATCCTCCCTGGTTAAAGCACCAATAACCAAACGTAAATAATGTAGAATGATTATTGGTAATTATCGTAGGGGCGGGTTCGAACCCGCCCCTACCCGGCACGGTTGATTTATTCTTTTTTAGTCCCAGTTTTTGACATCGTCCGCGCTTTCCGCGCCGTCTTTACCCAAAGAATACAAATCATAATCCGCGCTCCGATGTTCACCGGGAGATTTGTATTTGTATTCCCGTCCCCAGGGATCAATAGCCTTTCTTTCCAGGTAAGGGCCGTTCCAGTTGTTAGCTGATGAGGGCTTACCTAACAAGGCGGCTAAACCCTCCTCTGTAGTAGGGAAACTTCCATTATCCATCTCATACATCTTTAGGCCGGTGGCGATATTGGCCTGGATATCAGCCTTGGCCGCTCCCACGCGCGCCTGCTCACCCCTTCCGGCAAAGCGGGGTATAACCATTGCCGCCAGCGCGCCGATAATTATGACTACCAGCATAAGCTCAATCAAGGTAAAACCGTTTCTTCTCATATCTTTATCCTCCCTCCCCTAAATGCCTTCTCCATTTATCCTCCAGCTCCTGAAGGCTGCCCACTAATCCGGAGTAAGCTGAACTTAAAGCGTCTTCCAGGCCTTTCCCGTCCCGAAGCTGGCGGCAGAAATCAATAAAACTTGACCCGCCGTATTTTTCCACCAAAAATCCCACCAAGGAAACCGCCTGGACATAAAATACATTGACCAGATTATTTCCGCTTAAAAACAAAACCCCTTCTTTATTATCCTTAGCCTTAGTTGAACGGATATAGACTCCATCCTTATCACTGATATTACGTATGTTCAGATTCATCATATCCGAAAGCGAAATCAGGGTGTCCTCTCTATAAAGCTGTCTGGAGATTACCTTCACCTGCCTTCTTTTGGCCTCTTCCGCCCATTGGGCTACGCCTTCATCCAGCCAAAGAGGCACCTCTCCCTTGAAACCGACGAAATCCCGGAAAATCAAATGGGCCAGCTCATGAGGAAGCAGGCTCTCTAAAAACCCCTGGTTCCAGGCATAGCTAACAATCTCTTTCTTCTTATAATCCGCCATACCTTCCGACCAATTTTGTTCGCCGGAGGCCTTCAAAAAAGAGTCTTTATCCGGATAGATATAAATCTTCACCCGCTTATCCCAGGTCCAGAATTCCGAATAACGGGCATAACCTAAATCTGAACTTATCCGGTTATAATAAATCTCGGATTTATTTAAAACATCTTTGGCAAAGCCCTCATCCTTAGTAAAATAAACCAGAAAATGGTCTCCCTTTAACTCCTGCCACTCTTGGGCAAAACAGTTAATTGATAAAGAAAGAACTGGAACCAAAAGACTAAAAAACCAAAAGACTAAAAAACTCGAAAACTTTAAAACAAATACTTTGGTTCTTTCGTAATTATTGCGGAGTGGCCCTGTAAACGAAACTAATGGTTTTTGAGCGAATGACGATTTTAGCCAAAGCAGCTTGAGCATTTTGAGAATCCCAGTGGAGCGAAGCGACAACACTGGGACGGCGAGGATGTGTGAGGGGTATTTGTGAGAACAAATACCCCGAGTTCCGCAGCCGCCAAAATGCGAAAGACCTTTGGCGTTAAAAAATCGTCCTTGAGCGAAAAGACCATTAGTTTCGTTACGTAATGTCATTTTGATGTCTCTTCTTGTATTGCAATGTGTTACGCTATTTCTTCCACATTATTTACGAATGAACAAATACTTTCTTGCCTTGGTTTTTCGGTTTTTTCATATCTTTAGCAATTCCTTGATTTTATCCAAAAACTCCTTAGGCTCAAAGGGCTTGACCATATAACAATCGGCGCCCACCTTGGCGCCTAATTCCTGGTCTTCTTTCTGCCCCCGCGCCGTAAGTATAATTATCGGGATACTACGGTATTTCTGGTCAAATTTCAAAAGCCGGCAGATATGGTATCCGTCCATACCCGGAAGCATCACATCTAAGATAATTAAATCCGGCGCTTCGGACTTGGCCATATTATAAGCCATAACGCCTTCTTCGGCGGTAATAACCTCATAACCTGCCGAGGCTAAGCGCATCTTGGTCATACTCAAAACATCCGGCTCATCGTCCACTAAAAGTATTTTAGGCTTCTTGTCCATATTGCTAATGCACTGTTAAATTAGTTTTTGAACAATAGAACAATAGAGCATTAGACCGCAATTGAGCTTTTGTTTGTCTATTGTTCTATTGTCCCTGCCTGCCGGCAGGCAGGTATTGCTCAATTGCTCTGTGCGCTGCGATGTTAAAGATTAATTTAACAGCGCACTACCGGCAGGGTGAAGATGAATTTGCTCCCCTGTCCTGCCTCGCTCTCGGCCCAGATTTTGCCTCCGTGCCTTTCCACAATGCCTTTAGATATAGGAAGCCCCAATCCGGTGCCTTTAACCGAGGTAAAACTCTTATTACGGTCCACCTGATAAAACTTGTCAAAAACCTTCTCCAAATCCTGCTTAGGGATGCCTACTCCGGTATCCTTCACTTCTACCCGCAAGAAGTTCTCCGCGCGAAAAACCTTGACAATTATTTTACCCTGGGCGGGAGTAAACTTCAGGGCATTGCCCACTAAATTGGTAAGCACCTGATTAATCTTATCCGAATCAATCGTAACTAAGGGAAGTTCCTCAGATAACAATGACTCTAAAGCGATGTTTTTCTCTTTCGCGCTGGCCTGAAATAAACCCAACACGTCCTTAACTATAGAAGCGGCATCCGCCGGCTGTTTGTTAAGTTGAATCTTTCCGGCCTCAATCCGGGATATATCCAGAAGATCGGAAATCAACCGGTTTAAGCGGTCAATATTGCGTTTGGAAAGAACCAGGCAATCCTTCTGAGTATCGTTTAGCTCACCCGCCAGGCCGTCTAAGAGATTATCCGCCGCTCCTTTTATGGCTACCAGGGGCGTGCGCAGTTCGTGGGAAACCAGCGAAACAAAATCCGACTTCATCTGCTCAATCTCCCGCTCTTTGCTTACATCCCTTAAGAGCACCACTATCCCCAGATACCGGCCATTATCATCCTCAATGCAGGCTGATTCGCTGTTGATTATCCGGGGAAATGGTTTTTCTAAATGAATATCCAAAACCTTGGGCTGTTTGCGGCGCTTCTTTATCTCATCCAGCTCTCCCAAGAGGCTTAAGTCGCCTCCGGTCATCTCCTTAAAGGCGGAATTGGCAATCACCAACTCATCCTTTTCGTCAAACATCGCCACCCCCTCAGACATCCTCTCCACCATCACCTTCATCTTGCTCTTTTCCGCGGATAATACCGCTTGCAGTCTTTCAATAGCCGCGGAGGCCTGGGAGGCCAGGGTATAAAGCAGTTTTATCTCCTCATCCGAATAGGCGATATCCCTGACCGCGGCCACATTTAATATCCCTACCGCTTCCTGACGCACAAACAAAGGCACGTCAAAAGAAGAAACTATCCGCTCACCTTCACTTCTCTGATCGTCCAGAATCTCTCCTCTTATTTCAAACTCAATCTCTCGCTCAGAAATAGGGTTGGGCCGGAGCGAGTTTAAAGAGCTGATCACATTATGCTTAACTTCCTCAAAAATATCCCTCTTGACCGGATGGGCCGCGCGGATTATCATTCTGGCCTTTTCTCCGTCAAGGGTAAGCAGAGAACTACAAAGGTCATAATCAATAATCCTGTGCAGAGAATCAGCCATAATCTTTAGAAAATCCTCATAATTTAAGGTATAACTGATGCTGTTGGAAATATCATAAAGTATGGACAGCTCAAAAATCCGGTCGTTGAGTTCATCGCGCAGGCGTTGGTTTTCCTCTTTAAGACTATCCAATTCGGTCATTGGTGGCACAGGCATCCTTGCCTGTGGAAACTGTTGCATAAACTCTTCCACAGACAAGATGTCTGTGGCACTAGATGAAGGAGGATTTTCATTTGGGAGTAAAGGGTCGAGTGATTTTTTCAATATACTTAATTATCCCCTCAATTTCAAAGGGTTTGTAAAGAAGACCACTGATATCGGCCTTACCTTCAATTTCTTTGGCTTTATCGTGGTATCCGGTGATTATCACTATCTCCGCCTGGGGCAGGATTTTCTTAATCTTTTTATACAATTCTAGACCGTCGGCGTCTTTAAGCACCAGATCCAAGAAGACTAAATTAAACTTTTCTCTTTGGATAAGTTCTAAGGCATCTTTGGCATTATTTATCAGGCTGTATTTTTGATTCTTTACCTTTAAGAAATTACCGAAAAAATTAAGCACCGCTTGATCATCATCAATAACTAAAGTATTCGCGGCTTCCTCACCCCTCCCCCCCTCCCCTTGGTAAGGGGAGGATTTCTTATTCTTTTTCTGGGCGGCTTTTTCCACAATACCTTTTATTTCACCTATGGCAAAGGGTTTGCGGATAGAGCCGGATGCCCCTTCCTTTTGGGCCTGTTCTAAAATATTATCTAAAGCATAACCGGTCATCATCACCACCAGGGCCTCAGGATGAATTTGCCGTATCTGGCGAAAGGTTTCCAGTCCGTCCATTCCGGGCATGCGCACATCAATAAAATAAAGGTCAAACTTGTTACCCTTGGCCAGCTCCGCCGCCTTATAGCCGTCTTCGGCCTCAATAACCTCTAATCCCTGCAAGGACAAAAGCCGGGCAAAAAAATCCCGGATAATCTTCTCGTCATCCACTACCAAAACCTTGATTTTAGTATCAGCCATATTGTATCCCCATAATTATTAAACACCAGAATCAATAATCAAGCGCAAGACAGTAATGGGTAGGGGCAGGTTCTGAACCTGCCCCTACTAAGATGATTTATCATCTATTGACATCATCAGCCCGGACAGCTGATTAATATTTATTTCGCTGAATTTTACTCCCGCGTCATAACATCCGGTTTTACTTTCGGACTTTCTTACCCACACCACCTCGCCGGGAACCACGCAGGTATTTTTATTGTCCGGACTCTTGATAACCAAATCTAATTTTGTCCCCACAGAAAACTCCTCGGGCGCTAAAAGCCTTATTCCTCCTAAAGAGATATTACTGCTCTGGCAATGGCTAAAAACGCCATCTTTGCCTTTAATCCGGTAATCCACATCTAAAGTCGTATTGAGGCGCTGGTAGGCCCTTTTTTGCTTAGGGTCATCATTTTTTTTATCCGGCGCCAGGCTGGCTTCCTTAAGGACATTTTCCACGATCTCTTTTATCTTATTTAAATTCTCAAAGGGCTTACGCACGCACATAATCCCTTCATACTTAATCTTGTTAATCAAATCCTCTTCGGCTGAGGCATACCCGGTCATAAACACGCAGGCTATATCCGGAGTTATTTTCTTCAACTCCCCGAATGTTTCCAGGCCGTTGGTCTTGGGCATCCGGATATCCAAAAACACCAAATCAAATTGCTCGGTTTTGGCCAGCTCTATAGCCGTTTCTCCGTCAGAGGCGGTCTTCACCTCGGCCAATTGCAGGCTTAAAAAACGGCTCAAGAAATCCCGGATTACCTTTTCATCATCAACTACCAGAACCTTCAATTTAGTCTTTTCGGTCATTTATTCTCCTTTATCACTGGAAGAGAGATATGAAAAGTCGTTCCTTTGCCTAATTCGCTTTCCACTGAAACTTTACCGTTGTGCCTTTTCACGATGTCCTGGATAAAAGACAGGCCCAATCCGGTGCCCTCGCCGGCCGGCTTAGTGGTAAAGAACGGGGTCCAGAGTTTTTCCAGGTTTTCCGGAGAAATTCCCGTGCCGTTGTCAGAGATGGAAAGCAAAACCAAATCCTTAACCAGATCATAGCGGGTTTTTAAGGTTATCAAGCCGGCTTCTTTTTTGGGGTTATTACCCCTCCCCGCCTCCCCTTGGTAAGGGGAGGATTTCTTTTCTATGGCGTATCTGGCGTTATTAACGATATCAAAGATGACCTGCTGGATAAGCTGGGTATCGCCTTGAATCCGGGGAAGGTTTTCCCCCAGCTCTTTTTTGACCGAGACATCCCGCAATTTTAGTTCGTGGCCGATTAAAGTTATAGTCTTCTCTATTGCCTCGTTCAGGGAAAAAGGCTGGAATGTCCCTTGGGAGGCCCGGGAGAAATCCAGCAAAGAGCGGGCTATTTTCACGCACCTGGAGGCCGACTCCTCAATCACATCCAACTGCTCTTTAAAGTCCTCAATCTTAAAATCCGTGCCCATATCCATCTCCATCTTGATCAGCTGGACATTGTTTAAAACGCCGGTAAGCGGATTATTGATCTCATGGGCCACACTGCTGGCCAATTGCCCCACCGCGGCCAACTTCCCGCTTTGAAACATTTTATTGCGGGAATCCTCTAATTCCCGGTTTTTTTCATTTACTTTTTTATGTAAACGGATAATAAATAAGAATACCCCGACAATCACCACTAAAGCGGCTAAGCCGATGAAGATCATCTGCCAGGTTAAGCTGTAAAGAGGGGCGAATACCTCCTGGGTATCTTTTTCCGCGATAACGATCCAGCTATTTCTTTTCATCAGCATTGCCGCGCCCAAAACAAGTTCTTTACGAAAATCTTTATATACCCCCAGCATCTGAACCGAATCCTCCAAAGCGGTAATCACGACCGGAATGTTTATCTTTTCTTTTAAGATTATATCTTCTTTTTTACCCGGAAAAAACTTAGGCGCGTTAAGCAGAAGGCCGTCCTTATTAACCAGATAAATCTTACCGGTCTTACCCGCTTCAATCCCTTGTATCTTTAGCAAGCCGATCAAGGCGTCCAGCCGATAGCGATTAACCAGAACCCCCAAAGGAAGTCCGGTAGCCCGGGCAGTAATAATATTGGAAACCGCCAAGGCCGGGGCGTTCAGGTCTTCAGAAACATAGACATCACTCGCGTAAACTATAGAGGTGGGGTTACGGCGCAGCTTCTTTAAAACCGCCTCATCTTTAAAATAACGGCTTATTTGTTTAAAATACTCTTTCTTAGATTTATCCTTTCCTATATTCTCCTCATTATTGGAAAAGATAGCCTTTCCCTTGAGATTAAGGATAAGGGTATCCTCAAGCTGGGCATCCAGCGTCACCTTATTTTTGGCCAGATGGTAATTAATCTCCTGGATGAGCTTATCCACGCCTTTATCGTCGGGATCGTAATAGGTAAGCCCGTCTTTAATAATGCCGTCGGAACAGAAATCCAGGGCCCGGCCTTTTTTGACCTCAATAAAAAGGTCGATCTTGGCGTCAACATTCTGAATAAAATAGCCCAGCTCATTAAAAATAAAATCCTTGATTATATCCTTAGTCTGGACAAAAACTACCGCGCCGGTTATCAGGAAAAAGATAAAGGTTACCAAAATAAATAAATAATACACCCCGGTATTTATCCCTCCCGAAACAGCTTTTTTAGTCAGCATCATTTTCCTTGTATCGCCGGCAGGGATATCTTAAAAACCGCTCCCTGTCCGGGCTCGCTTTCCACGGTAACTATTCCGCCGTGCTCCTTGATGATGTTATAGACAATGGATAATCCCAGTCCGGTGCCCTCGCCAACCGGTTTAGTGGTAAAAAACGGCTCAAAAATCTTGCCTAAGTTTTCCCGGGCAATGCCTACGCCGGTATCCGAAATAGAGATATTCACCGTTTTTCCCAGATGGTCATCATAATGAGTCTTAATGGTGATTACCCCGCCGGCGTTTTCGGATTTTTTGTGGATAGCCCAGCGGGCATTGGTAATGATGTCAAAAATACACTGTTGAAGAAGCTGAAAATTTCCCGAAGCCGGGGGCAGATTCGGCTCAAGCTGTTTTTCAATTATGATATTCTGCAATTTTAACTCGTGGCTGATTAAGGCCGCCACCTTTTCCACTGCCTCATTCAAAGAGACCGGAGCCAGGGTTTCCTTGGGAGAGCGGGAAAACTCCAACAGAGAACGGGTTATCTTGGCGCAGCGCTGAGCCGATTCTTCAATAATATCCAAAAGCTCCTTAAAATCATCTATTTTAAAATCAACTTTATCCGCCAGCTCCATCTTAATCAGCTGGACATTATTTAATACCCCGGTCAAAGGGTTATTGATCTCATGAGCCACCCCTCCGGCCAGCTGGCCCACCGAGGCCATCTTGGCTGATTGAACTAATTGCGCCTGGGTGGATTTAAGTTCCTCATGGGCCTTAATCAGCTCTTCTTCAGATTGCTTTCTTTCGGTAATATCCTGGAAGATTTCTAAAATCGCCTTTTTCCCCTGATAAATCATTCCGGTATGGCTGATGCTGAATATCCTGCCTCCGAATACTCCGCTGGTTTCCATAAAGGCGGTCTGGCCCACCCTTACTTCCTTCCTTAAAGGGCAATCCACGCACTGCCTTTTATTATCCCGGTAAAACTCCCAGCACTTCCCGCCCACAACCCCTTTACCGGTTATCGCCTCTAATTTAGGGCTGACCCGCAAAACCGTTCCTTCCTCATCCACAATATCCATCACAAAGGGAATTGCCTCTAAGAGAGTCGTAGCCATAAAGTTGGCCTCAACTAATCCTTTATTGGCGAATTCCAATTCCTTGGTGCGCGTGACAATACGGCCCTCCAGGGACTGATTCAGTTTAACCAGATCTTCCTCGGCGCGCTTACGTTCAATAAACTGTCCGATCTGGCTTCCCAGGGCCGTAAACATTAGAATTACCTCATAGTCGGGCAAGCGGATTTCTAAACTAAAAAAATCAAACACCCCTAAAATTTCATCTCCTATGCGGATAGGAAAGGCAAATCCGCTCTGCAGACCCTGCTCAGCCGCTATCTTGGCCCGGGAAAAATTTGAGTCAACGGATAGATCCGTAACCCAGACCGGCTCCTTATCGGCCCAGGCCCGGCCAAGGAGTCCCTCTCCCACAGAAAAAGTCCGCTGGCGGCTATCGACATCAAATTCAGCCAGTCCGTTAACCGGGTCATACCAGGTGGAAAAACAACGCAATAATCCCGCCTCTTTATCCACTAACCAGATTTCTCCAAAAACCCAGTTTAAATTCTGGCCGGCGAATTCCAGGATGCGAGAGGAAATATCCGAAAAAGTCTTGGCCTCGGCCAGGAGACGAGCCACCCGATACTGGGTATCCAGCCTCTTCTGGAGCTTCTTGTGTTCCTCAATTTCCTTATGCAGGGCTTCGTTGGCTTCCTCTGATTCCGCGGTCCTTTCCTGAACCTTATCTTCCAAATTATCCCGGGCCTCCCGTAGTTCATCTTCCGCTTTTCTGCGCTGGTCTATCTCATCCTTAAGCCCTCCCACAGTAGATTTCAAGGCCACCCGCATCTCTTCCACCGCCTTGGCTAAGATCCCGGTCTCATCATTGGCAGTTGAAACGAGTCCCTGCTCCGACAAGTCCCCTTCGGAAATCCTTTTGGCCGATTCCACCAGTTTCATCAAAGGAAAGGTGATCAGGCGGATAAACCGGGTTATCAGAATGATATCAACGCTTATTAATAATATTTCCAATATAATCATCCATCTAATTCGATTAGAAACTAATCTCCGGGAGTCTTCTTCATAATGCTCATTCGCCGCGGAAGCCAGCAGGACTACCTGGTCAATATGCTTACGATGCTCCTCATACAGCGGCGCTAATTTATCATCCAAAACCTTCCTGGCCTCATCCAGCTCTCCGGCCAAGACCAGAGGAATATATTCCTCATCGGTAAGCCTAAAAAACTCCTCGGCAGGTTTATGGGAAAGCTCAACTAATTCGGCCTTTAATTGTCCCGGAGCCAGCTCTTTTAACCAAACCTCCTGGCGCTCGTAATATTCCTCTTTCAGGTGTTGAAGTTTCCGGAAAAGCTCTTTTATCGCGGGGATATTTTCGGGGTATTTTTCAAAGAACACCCGGTTACAAATAAGATACGCCTCAATGATATATTTTGGCGGAGGCAGGACATCGGCAACAATGTCTTTGCCCGCCCTGATGTTTTTATATATCGGGCCGTTTACCTTGACATAATCCAAAGTGCTGTATCCAAATAAGAAAAGAACGATAAAGCCGCCCAGAGAGACAAGAAACATCCCAAACAGCTTGAACCTGATTTTCATATCCCGGATAAACTTAAACATACAATCTCCTATTAGCTACATTTGATAAACTTCCCTCCCCCTTGTGGGGAGGGCCAGGGAGGGGAATGTTTTATGCTAAATCCTCCTGCTTATAAGCAATTGCCTTATTTATTTCCTGTAATAATTTATTTAAGTCATACGGCTTGGTGATGTAGCCCACCACTCCCAGATGATAGGCCTTTTTGATGTCCGCCTCTTTATCTAAGGCCGAAACCACGATAATCGGGATGCCCTGGGTTTCTTTATCGCTGTTGAGCATCTCGCAGATTTCCAGTCCCCCTAAATGCGGCATCAATAGGTCTAAAAGTATCACATCCGGATTAAAAGACTTGGTTTTAGAAAACGCCTCCCCAGCCTCCTGCACCGCGAGCACCTCATAAGAATGCAGTTCCAGCAGTTTTTGCAAACTCTCCAAAACCACCTTATCATCGTCAATTATTATTATCTTTTTTCTATCCACCCTCTCTCCTGCTTATGGCTATACAACAGCGTTCATTTCAAATACCGGAAGTAACATCGCCACCACGATAAAACCCACAATCAGGCCCATCACCAAAATCATCAACGGTTCAAGCAAGTTAGCCATAGTCTTTAAAGACTCATCCGTATCGCGCTCGTAACTAAAGGCGGTCTCGGCCAGGGCATCGTCAAGCTTTCCGCTCTCTTCTCCGATAATTATGAGATTGCTCATAAAAACCGGGATCAACCTGGATTTTTTAAGGCTCTTACCGAAAGAACCACCCTGCTCTAAATCTTTATGGCTTTGCCTTAAGATATTCTTAATCACCTCATTATCCAATGCCGGAATAGCTATGTCAATAGCCCTTAAAATAGATATGCCGTTTTTAATCAACAACCCTAAGGTGCGGCTAAAACGGCCGAGCTCAGCTTTAAGGATAAATTTTCCTAACAGCGGAAGCCGGAGTATAAATGAACTCAAATATAATCTTCCCGCCTTGGTCCTGGCCTGAGCCCGCAAGACAAAGATAAAAACCACCAGAAAGATAATTATCAGCGGATACCACTGGCGCAAAAACGAACTGGCCGCCATCAGCATCCGGGTGGGAAAGGGCAGGCTCTGGCTCATACCGCTAAATAAACGCGTCAGCTTAGGCATCACAAAAGTAAGCATAAAGACTATGGTGCCACAGCCCACTAACCCCATAAACAAAGGATAGGCCATGGCCATACGCACCCGGGAGATAACCTCTTCCTGCTTAAGGCGGTATTCGGCAATCCTTAACAAGGCCTCCGGCAAGGCCCCGCTATCCTCGCCGCTGCGGATAATAGCTATATAAATAGGCGCGAAGACATTCGGATATCTAAGAAAAGCCGAAGAAAAGGTTGAGCCGTCTTTTATTGAAGCATACACATTTCTAAGGATGGCTTTTAACTTATGGTTTTCTGACTGCTCAGAAATGATCTCTATAGCCCTTAAAATCGGCACCCCGGATTTTAAAAGGCTGGCCAGCTGGCGGCTAAAAACAGTAATATCCTTGGACCTGATCCGGCCCCGGACCACACTGCCTGAGCCAGAAGAAATTTTATTTAAGGCGAATTCCGCGGGTAGGGGCGGGTTCGAACCCGCCCCTACGTCTACCTCCAGCTTTACCGGAAGATAACCCAAAGCGCCCAGCTTCTCCACCGCGGCCTTCTCCGAAATGGCCTCAATCCTTCCTTCGGTCGTCTCTAAGCCCTTTTTAGCCTTGTATTTATAGGTCGGCATGTTTTAAAATTAAAAGTAGGGGCAGGTTCTAAACCTGTCCCTGCCCTTCCACATATTTACTCAAAGCCTGACGCTGGGCGCCGCTGATGTCTAAGAAACAAACGGCGATGTCATAGCTTTTCTCAGGCTCTTTTTCCTCAGTCCTGATTACCTTAGCCAGGCATTCTATACTATCCGCCGCGGGGCCTAACTCTATTTTTAATTCTATTATTGAGCCTACAGTCAGCGGTTCATCCGCGATAAAAACCAATCCTCCGGCGGAAATATTTTTACTCGCGCTAAGCTGTTCCGGATTAAATGACTGGCGCGGATGCAGTTCTTCGAGCGAAAGCACCTTATAGCGCAGGTTAACCTTCTCGTCCAAACGGATAAACACCCTTCTCTCAAAGGCATCAGGTATAGTAGGGGCAGGTTCTAAACCTGCCCTAGGGGCTAAACCTGCCCCTACAGACATTTCTCCGGCCAATTTTTCAGAAGCGGGAGCCACCTTCATTATCTCCTCAGGGGTGGTTATGCCGCTGATCACCTTCTGCCAGCCGTCCTGGCGCAAGGTGCGCATACCCTTAGAAACGGCTAATTTTTTTATCTGGTGAGAAGGGGTCTTTTTGACTACCAGGCTTCTCACTTCATCGTCTAAGAGCAATATTTCATATATGGCTGTCCGGCCGAAAAATCCGGTAGAATTACAGCTGGGGCAGCCCTTGCCGCGGTACACCTTAACTTCTGATACTGCCACCCCGGACTCCCGGGCAATCTCTGACCTTAACTCATCCGGAGCGCTTTTGTCTTCATACTTACAATTCTGGCAAATTACCCGGATAAGCCGCTGGGCAATAAAGGCCTCAATGCTTGATGATAAGAGATACGGCTCAAGGCCGATATCTATCAGACGGGTAATACCACTGGCGGCGTCGTTAGTATGCAGAGTGGAAAAAACCAGATGCCCGGTAAGAGCCACCCGGATAGCTATCTCCGCGGTTTCTAAATCCCGGACTTCTCCCACCATAATTACATCGGGGTCATGCCTTAAGATACTGCGCAGGCCCCGGGCAAAATCCAGGCCAATCTCCGGGATAACCTGAATCTGGGTAATCCCGGACATCTCGTATTCTATGGGGTCTTCTATAGTGATAATCTTGCGGTCGCGGGTATTTATCCGGCTTAAGCAGGTATACAGGGTAGTGGTTTTTCCGCTTCCAGTGGGGCCGGTTACAAAGATGACTCCGTGGGGCTTCTGAATGAGCATCTCAAAGGTCTGGAGATCTTTTTTGGGCAGGCCCAGCTTTTCCAGGCTAAAAAGCATATTGGCCGGCAGGAGCCGGATAACCAAACTCTCCCCGAAAGGAGTAGGGATAGTGGAAATCCGCAAATCCAGCATATGCTCCTGGATCCTGACCACTGCCCGGCCGTCCTGGGGCAGGCGGCGCTCCACGATATTCAGGTTAGACATAATCTTAATCCGGGAGATTATCGCGCTTAAGAAATTCTTGATCTCCGGGGGAACATTGGCGTCATAAAGCAGGCCGTCAATGCGGTATCTCAAATGCACCCCCCCGCGATAAGGCTCGATATGGATATCCGTAGAGCGCTTCTTCCAGCCCTCCAGGATTATCTGATTAACTAATTTTATTACCGAGGCATCCCCGGCCAGCTTCTCAATATCCTCAACCGCGTCAGTGGTTATTTCAATGGCTGACCCGCCTGCTTCTTCCCCGGAGATTATCCTCTCTAAGGTTTCAGCGGCCAGGCCGTAATTTCTCTTTAAGGCGTCAACGATATCTTCAGCGGGAGAGAGAACCATCGCGATATCATAACCTAACTGCGTCCTTATCTCGTCCTGGATTTTTAGGTCCAGGGGATAACTGACGGCGATGGTCAAAACACGGTTATTCAGCCCCAAAGGGAAAAATTTATAATAAGAGGCGATCTTTAAGGAAATCTTATCAATAATGGCTTTATCCGCGGCCGCGGATTTAAGCTCTTGATAAGGAATGCTCAGCTCTTCGGATAATATCTTTAAAATCTGCGCTTCAGAAATTATGTTGTATTTGCGCAAGATCACGGACAGGCCGGACGAAGATTCCTGGGCCTCCCTGACCAGCGGCTCAAGGGCCTCTTTATTTAGATGTCCTCTCTTAATTAAGGCTTCATATAATACGGTGTCTATTTTAGTCATTTTTACGGTTCATCCCCACGTGCGTGGGGAACATCCGTAGGGGCAGGTTCAGAACCTGCCCCTACTTCTGACTTTCCTTGTCTTTTCTGAGCAGTTTCTGGATATTCAGGCTGATATTCTGACGGTATTTCTGAATAAGCTCCTTCATATCCTCCTCGCCGGCTAAAACCCAATTTATCCTTTTTGATCCGGCCTCTTCCTCAACCTTGCTTAAGGCAACCGCGTTCAGGGGATTGGTAATAGCCACGGTTACCGACATATCATCAGAACGCAAAGGAAAACATTTATGGTCAACAATAAGAGAAGAAGAAAACTTGCGGGATAGCTCCATATCAACCTGCTGGGTCTTTAAATCAATCAGGGGTAGGTCAAACTGCTCGGAGAGGGCCTCCACAAGCTGACGCTGGCCGATTACCCCCTTACTGACCAGAATCGTCCCCAGGAAACCGCTGGTTAATTTCTGGGACAACAGGGCATCATGAAGCTGGGCCTCGGTAATCATTCCCTTCTTAACTAAAATCTCCCCCAAACGCATCAAGCCTTTTTTCATAACAACCTCCCATAATACACTGTTAAATTAGTCTTTGAACAATAGAACAATAGAAAATAGACCGCAATTGAGCGTTTGCTTGTCTATTGTTCTATTGTCTATTGCTCAATTGCTCTGCGCGCTGTTCTATTAAAAATTAAGTTAACAGCGCGCTACACCGCTCCTATCAAATAGAAATCGCCCTCAGCCTTATGATCAAGCTGGCCGCTGATAATCTTCCTGCATCCGTCAATAGTCTGCTCCACGGGGACATATTCTCCGCGCTTACCGGTATAGGCCTCAGCCACAAAAAAGGGCTGGGTAAGAAAATTCTGGATTTTTCTGGCCCGTTCATAGATGACGCGGTCGCCCGCGGAAAGCTCTTCAATCCCGATAACCATAACAATGCGCCTAAGCTCTTCATATCTCTGGAGCACGCGAATAACCTCCTGGGCGGTGTTAAAATGGGCCTCCCCCACAATATCCGGATCCAGGTTGGCGCTGGAGGAAAATAAAGGTTCAATCGCCGGATACAACCCCATCTGAACCCGCTGGCGGGAAAGAACGATAATCGAATCAAAAAAGCTAAATAGGGTAACTACCGCCGGGTCAGTTAAATCATCCGCCGGGACATAGACCGCCTCAATTGAGGTGATTGAACCGCCGCCTTCTTTAGAGGTGCGGATGCGCTCATGGAATTCGCTGGCCTCAGAGAACAGGGTCGGCTGATAGCCGGTTTCCGAAGGAATACGGCCTAAGAGATTGGAGATTTCCGAGCCGGCCTGCAGAAAACGAAAGACATTATCCACAAACAGCAGGACATCCTGGTTCTTGCGCTGGATAGCCTCAGCTATGGTAATCCCGCTCATTACCACTTCAAAACGCGCCCCTGGAGACTCGTTCATCTGACCATAAATAAGCACGGTCTTGGAAAGTATATCCCGATGGGAGAGTTCCATAAAAAGCTCATTTCCCTCACGAATACGCTCACCCGCTCCCACAAACACGCAGGCGCCTTTAGCTTTTTTGACAATATTATGGATTATCTCCAGGGTCAAAATACTTTTTCCCAGGGCCGCCCCTCCCAGGATTCCGTTCTTGCTTCCCTTGACTAAGGGATAAAGTAGATCAATTATCTTGACCCCGGTCTCTAAGATTTCGTATTTCTCCGGCTTCTCCTGTCCTACGCTCACCGAACCCATCCCGCTCCTTCTTAGGCGGATAGGCATTTTTTCAAGATACGGGATATCGCCTTTTTGGTCAATAGGCATACCCCAGGCATTGACTATCCGGCCAAAAAGACCGTCTCCCACCGGCACCTGGATAAGCTCATCCTGAGGATAGGCGGGAGCGGAGCGCTGGATGTTAAAGGTAGAATTTATGGAAATACAACGGGCGATATTTCCCGCCAAATGCTCAGCCACCTCCAGAATAACTTTCTTTCCGTCTATGGTCTCGGTATTGATATTTTCCAAAATGTCCGGAATGGCATCGGAAGAATCAAATTTCACATCCACCACCGGCCCCTGGACCGCGATTACCCTGCCCACCTTCTGCTTTTTTTCTTGTTCCATATGTTACGAATCCGTTTATGGTTTATGGTTTATGGTAGGGGCAGGTTCGGAACCTGCCCCTACGGATAAATTATCAACTATTTCGCTAAATTAATCCTCGAGGAGAAAATTTCGCGCATATTCCGGTCAATCATTTCATGGCGCTGACGAAAATACTGCATTTTAAGCTGTTTATTCAACTGCTCAACCTTGGTTTTACTATCCTCAAGGTGGGCAAAACGAGCGGAGAGCTCGGCCAAACGGCCCAAACCAAATATCTCTCCGAACTTATACCCTAAGAAAAGATACGCCAGATAACCGGCGATATCACTCGGGGAAGATTCCAAAATCAACTCCGTAGAGACGCACGGCCGTGCGTCTCTACTATCCATTATGGCATTAGAAAATGGGAGCAGCTGCAAAGTCCCCACGGCCTGAGAAACAATAGAAAGCGGATAAGGATAGATTATCTTTAAGGCCCCCATCTCCCTTCTTAACTCCTGGTCCATAACATAGTCCCTGAGCTCCTCAGCCTGGACTAAGCGGGTATCGTCCTTAATCCCGCCAAAGGCGGTAAGGGCGATTCCGCTATCCTGGGCGTAAACTTTCCCTCTATCCCCCACTACAATTAGTTTAGCTTGATTATTCTTTACTTCTTTAAGCGCCAGATTCATCACCTTGGTGTTTAATCCGCCCACCAGTCCGCTGTCGGAGGTAATAGCAATAACCGCTTGCTTCCTGCCTTGAGTATTTATCAAAGGGTGATCCGATTTATCCGCGTCAATCATCGCGAAAAAGCCTCCCAAAACAATAAATAATTTCTCAAACTGCTTTATCCGGTTCTCCAGCGAACGATACTGAGAAATAGCTATGGATTTTAAAACATCAATCAGGCTATAGAGCCCCTGATTAAACTCCATATCTTTTTTTATCTGGGAGAGTAGCTGCATATTAAGTAGGTTGTTACCGTAGTAGCGGTCAGCGCGTAGGGGCAGGTTCGGAACCTGCCCCTACGGATAACCGGAACCAAATTCATTATTCTTTGTTGATATATGTTAGCTTCCAAAATATTTACCTAATGCCTCATAAAGCTTTTCCAGGCTATTGTCGCCCAAGACATGGGTGGTTCTTAGGTCATTAAAAACCTCAGGATACCACTCTTTTATTTTCTCAATAAACCCTTCTTTGAATTTCTTTAAGTCCTCCAGCGGCAGGGTGTCCAGGACCCCCGTGCTCAAACAAAATAATAAGATTATCTCGCCTTCCATAGGCAAAGGTTTATTTTTATCCTGAATGAGAAGCTGGGTAATCACCTGGCCTCTTTTTATCTTTTCTTCCGCCTCTTTGGAGAGTCCGGCGGTGCGCAATTGAGTCATCTGGAGTAATTCCTGATACTGGATGTATTCTAATTTTAACCTTTCGCTCAAGGCCTTCATTGCCGGCCACTGAGCCTTGCTTCCGATACGGGAAACCGATAAGCCAAAGTCTATTGCCGGCTTAATGCCTTTATTAAAAAGGGTAATGTTAAAATAAATCTGGCCGTCAGTCATGGAAATCAGATTGCTGGAGACAAAACCGGTAACATCACCCTGGAGTATTTCGGTAATCGGCAGAAAAGTCATTGAGCCTGAGCCTAACTCCGGCTTCAGGTAGGCCGCCCTTTCAACTAATTGAGAATGGATATAAAAGATATCTCCCGGATAAGCCTCTCTCCCGGGGGCGCGCTCCAACAAAAGGCAGATCTGGCGGTAGGCCCAGGCATGGCGGGTAAGATCGTCAAAAACCACCAAGACATGCTTACCGTTATACATAAAATATTCGCCCAACATAGCCGCGGTATAAGGGGCGATATACTGTTCTCCCATTGAGCAGGAAGCCACCGCGTTTACCACAATAGTATACTCCATCGCCCCCTTTTGACATAAGAGATTTAACACCTTCATCAGGCTGGAGCCGGTTTTCCCGATACAACAATAGATGCAAATAACATCCTTTCCTTTTTGGTTAAGGATGGCGTCCAGGGCCACTGTGGTTTTTCCGGTGAGCCGGTCCCCGATCAGAAGCTGTCTTTGGCCCCTGGCAATAGGAATAACCGCGTTGATAAGCAAGGTTCCGGTTTCTAAGGTCTCCTTAAGAGGAACCCTATCCATAACCCCGGGGGCGTCTCTAAATACCGGATATAAAGCATTCTGAGCTATAGCACCGCGGCCGTCAACCGGCTCGCACAAACCATTGACCACCCGGCCTAAAAAGGCTTCACCCACCGGCAGATGCAAGGATTCTCCCCGGCTAAAGACCTCATCACCGGTGCGAATAGGAGACTTGCTATTAAGGACCAACACCTGGACCTCGTGCTCCTTAAAACCGGTAACCATGCCCCGGCCGCCCTGCTTAAGCTCAACAATCTGGCCGTTTAAGCATGAGGGAAGTCCGTCTATAGTAAGGATGCACTCTCTTACCGACTTAACCGTGCCTTTTTCCCTGACCTCAAAACCGACTGTGGACATATTTTTACAGATTACAGATTGTACGCCGCTTGCTGTATCTTTGACTTCAGGCTTCCGTCAAAAACAATACTTCCGATATTTACTACCAACCCGGCTATTATCTGCGGGTTTACTTCTTCTTTTATCTCTAAATCCCGGCCTAATTTCTCCTTGATTTTTTCACTTAATCCCCGGCGCTGCTCCTCACTCAGAGAAAAAGCCGAAATCACGGCCGCTTGAGCCACCACCCCATCCACCCGCAGGCGGTCTAACTGCTGAAGGTTGCCGGCTATCAAATCACTGACCCAGCGGTTATGGATATCCCGCCTGAGCTCCTCAGGCAAAGCCTTACCTAAAAGCCGGACCGCCTCTTCCCTGGCCCCTTCCTCTATTTTTTTATTTATCTGCTCTAAAAGCGCCTTATAGGCCCGGTCAGCCTGGTTCATAATCTCATCGGCCTTGGCCTGGGCGGTATTTATAGCCTTATCCTTCTCTTCCTGGGCGGATTTCACTATCTGCTCTTTTTGCTTCAGGCCGTCGGCCTCAGCCTTAGCCAATATCTCCTGGGATTTTTGCTTTATCTCCTCAAGCTGCGTTTCTATTTCTTTCTCCTTCTTAACATACTCCTGGCCCATCTCCTCCAAATGCTTAGTGGCCGTCCCCACATTTTTACTCATTATGTTTTTCAATAAAAAAATCATCCCGGCAAAAATAACAACCTGCAAGAATATTAAAGAAACTATCAGCATACTACCCCCCGTTGTAGGGGCAGGTTCGGAACCTGCCCCTACGCAATTGTAATTATACCATATTCCGCAAGAAAATCACTTTCATTGACTCGCGCTAAACAGCTGAAACCCAATCAGCAGCGCGATAAACGCCAATATCTCGGCAAAAGCCATGGCGAGCACCATCGCGGTAAATATTTTGGGGGCGGAGGAAGGGTTTCTTCCTAAAGCGCTGATACTGGCGTAGGCGCTGGCCGCGAACACCATGCAAGGCCCCAAAACGCATAAACCAAAGATTATTATCAGAGAAAGATTACGATTCATAAATTCCAACCCTCATCCGTAATTTTATTCACCGGGCCATTCCCATCCACAGAAAAATTGGCAGGGTTATTATTATCCTCTTGCCATTTCAAGGGATTATTTATAATGTATTCCTGAATACGGCTTAATTCCCTCTCATCGCGGATAATACGGTCATGATAATTTCGCTGCCATACGGAAACACCGGGGGTTTGTCGAATCGTGTTAATACGTTTGGATGTAAATGTTTTTAATTGCCGAATTATTTCGGATAACCCGTGTTGGTTCCGGTTATCCGTAGGGGCAGGTTCTGAACCTGCCCCTACAATAATGTTGATGATTCCATGGAAATGATTCGGCATCACGATAAATTCATCCAATTCAATATTGGCAGCATGATTCAATAAATCATACCATATAAATTCAACGGTTTTACCATATTCATTCAATACCATTTTTTCGTTATTTATTTCTCCAAAAATACAATCTCTATTTTGGGTGCAAATCGTTACAAAATATGAACCCGGCGATGAATAATCATATCCCTTCAATCGAATTGACCGGCGATGGTGGATTTCCTACTTGTATTTCATTCCCCGTCCTCGCCGTTTTCCGTAGGGGCAGGTTCAGAACCTGCCCCTACTCGATGATCACGGTTACTTTATTTAATTCAATCTTGGCGATACCTCTTTTCACCGGGATATCTTTCTCGTCTACCGTCAGGTTTCCGCCTACCAACAAACTTAAGATATGCTTATGAAAAGGCATAATTTCAAAAACGCCCTGCTCACCCGGCAGTATAACCCTCCCTGCCTTTCCCTCAAAAATAACCCCCCTTGGGCTAAGAATAGAAACATCTAAAAGAAACATTTTAGTTTAGATTGAAAGCGCTTTCTTTATCGGATATAAAAAATACTCTCCTTGGAGAGTGCTGGTTTATGGTTGATGGTGTAGGGGCAGGTTCCGAACCTGCCCCTACGGATAAACTATTATTTCGTTTTTTCTTCCTTGCTTTCGGCCTCGGGGAATGCCGCGCGCTTGGCTGCTGAGAGCGCGTCTTTGGTAATGCGGGCCTGGCGGTTCCAGGTGAAAAACATAACCCCGGCCAGTAAACTGGTAAAGATAATCAGGCTGAAGATAACTATCCAGGTCATCGTCTTGGTCGGCTCTTCGGATTTAATCTTACTCTTAGAAAGCATCTCCGGGGCCAGGGGGCCGCCGGCGGTAGCCAGCATTTTCTCTAAGCGGGCGATGTCTTCTTTGATTTTATCTACTATCTGGACATTCTGGCGATACAGGCCGATGTGCTGCTCCCGGCTTCCGTCATCTTCCTTTTGAGCCTTGGCGATTTCAGCCAGGCGCAGATAGATGGTATCGGCAACCTCTTTTGACCTTAAATAATATTCGCTGTTCTTCACCTTTTCCATAATGGTATCGGTATGGGCCTTTAAGAAATTGATCTCGCTATCCACTATCAGCCAGATATCCTCCACCTCAACCTCAAAGACCTTGATCTCATTAGGATTAAGCTGAACATCATCCTTATAGACATAGTAAATCCCTTTTTGGGAATCATACTCCAATTGCAGGTTGGATATCTCCATAATATCTTTGGGTTTAACCTCTTGAGGCAGATACTGTTTGATATTGACTATCTGAGGCTTGGTCTTGGAAGGATTAGCGGCAACAATCCTAAAGATAACGCTTCCGCTCTCTAATCCCATAGAAACTACCACCCCTTCATCGCCGCCAAATTCAGCTTCAAAGAGTTTTAGCAATAATCCGGTGGTAGTATTAATCCTTTCGGTCTTACTGCGCACCTCTTTCATGGTGGGCGAATCGGCTAATTTCTGCTCTAAGAGAGCGCCTAAATCATAACCTTCATCCCCGGCTATTTTCTTCAGCCGCTCGGATATCTCATTAAGGGTATCGGCGGT
Organism: Candidatus Omnitrophota bacterium; assembly: GCA_030674475.1. Classification (GTDB taxonomy): domain Bacteria; phylum Omnitrophota; class Gorgyraeia; order Gygaellales; family UBA12090; genus UBA12090. Next base: position 9,079 of record JAUSCZ010000025.1, on the reverse strand, counting down.
TACTTTAGACGATTCGGCTTCCTTGGCGAATACTGAGGGAATGCGGTCAACCGAGGCCTGTAAGTTTCTTAGGGTCAGGGCGATATTGGTATTGTCACGATTAATCAGCATTGCCTCAATGGCTGAAATAGCATCCAGGGCCGCCTTGGCCGCCTTTTCCGCCCCAGGAGCGGCCGCGGCTAAGCCGGCGATAGTGGTGATGGACATTGACTCCACCACCCCGGAGCCGGCAATCAAGCCTCCGGTAACCGACTCAGTAACTACATAGGTATAGGACTTACCAGGGGTAAAGCGCTCATCGGCCTTAAAGGCGAAAGTGTAAAGTCCGACTGTGGTTTCCTTAAGATATCTATCCCCCATAAGGATCTTATTGTCCCAGCTATAGATGGTTACCATAGGCAGTAACCCCGGCTGGCCCTGGACCTGCAGGGTTATCCCATCGCCGGATAAAGCCGGGTTAGGCGATACCGTGGCATTCCAGGAATACTTCTTGGCCGTGGCTTCCAGCTCGCTGGCCGCGCTAGCCACCTGCTGGCCGGCCGCCACTGCCTGATCCGCCCCAGACTGCAATTTGGTAATGGCCGCGTCAGAACGAGTCTCAAAGCTGGCCAAGGTGGTTTCCACCGCGCTCTTCATCTCAGCAGTCTTAGTGGTGATAATATTGGTCTGCTCAGTCATCTTAGTCTCAATGGTATTTTGCATCGCGGTAGTCTTACTGGTGATAGTAGCGCTCTGTTCGTTCATCTTAGTCTGAATTATACCGGTCATACCGCCCTGGGCAATAATATCAGCCGGGGTAGTCGCGGTGCCGGTCATAACATTAATCTGCTCATTAAGCTTATCCGTAACCGTCTGCTGAGTGGCCTTAACCACATCTTCCACGATCTGTAATCTCTTGGGAATAGTTACGCTAAATGAACCGGGTGAGGTAAAAACCATGCCTCCGGCAGTGGTAATCTTCACCGAAGCAGTATAAACCACGCCTTCCGCTAATCCGGTAGGAGACACGGTTGTCCCATCCCAGTTAGTACTAAAATAGCCCTCAACCGTGGGAGTGGTTGAGGATAGAGTTTTAATTAAAGCCAGGGAACCGTCGCGAATATCAATGTCTATCTGGCTGACTGAGGCAATAATCTTAGCGTCTATTTCTAACCAGGAAGTAACCTTCAGGTCGTCGCCGGAGGCGTAATAGGTAAACTCCGCGCGGGCGAGAGAATTATAATTAATCTTGAAAGAAGAAGGAGTCTTAAAGTGGGCCCCTGAGGCGTTAGTAATATCCGCTACCGCGGTATAGACCTTACCCACGCTCAGACCGCTGTTATTCCAGCTCATACTAAAGAAACCCGCGGAGTTGACCAGACTGGAGGTCATAGTTTTAATAAATACCCCACTATCATAAATATCCACATTTACCGAAACCGCTCCGGTGACTATCGAACCGTCTCTTTCTAACCAGGCGCTGGAATCCAATCTACCGCTGGCAGAATCATAGACAAACTCGGAATAAGACCTCCAGATGTGTACGGAGCTGGTTTCCATCAAAAGCAGATACGACCTATCCTGATCAGCAATTACCGTCTGGGCCATATCTCCGTAGCCGGTTTTACTCCAGGTGGAGAGCCATGTCCCAAAAGGCGTAGGCTGAACCCGGGGAGGCGAAGTGGTAATACCGGCCTCTGACCACTGGATAAAATTGGGATCATTTCCTTTTACCGCGCGCACTGAAAGGTCGCTTAGAACTAAGTTGGTAATCAAATCCCGGACCGTCCAGGTAATCAAATAATAGTCTGCCTTAAAATTATAATCCGAATTATCATAAACCCCCGGGTCATTGACATCGCTCACCCGAACTTTAATCATATTCGGACCGGTATAATTTCCGTTTATATCTTTAAGCACAATATCCGGGATCACCCAGTTATGACTTCCGTCGTTGGCTGTGCTTAAGGCAATATCGTGGAAATCCAGGACAAAGTTATCATTAGAATACTGGATCTTAACATTAGCCATAGTTCCATTACTGGTCCAAGTAATGTTCCGGTTGATCTCATTGGTAACCCAGCGATCAGTCAGGCTAACATTTGAATTTCCGTTGGGAGAGGTTACCATAAAGGACCCGCGAATCTTAAAGAAGTTATTGGAATAATCCTTCACCGTGGGATCATTATAATCCTGCACTTTAATTCTCACCGTGATTGAAATGTCATTGGGAACGGTCCAGGCATAGCTGCGGGTCTGGGCCCCGCTGCCATTACCCTTACCGTCTAAGGCGTAATCCTTAACTATCGCGGGGTCTATTTCTATCCACTCAATATCCGGAATAGTTGCAGGATCAACCGCGGTATTTTTACTGTAAAACAGTTTCACTTTAGAAATAGTGCCGCCCCAAAGCCATACGATATTTTGGGGAGTATTCACCCTCCAGTCTTCATTTCCATTAGGAGCGGAAAGGGTAAAATTACCCACCAGATTAAACTTAGGTGAGACCGCGAGGACATCGCTATTATCGGGGATAGTCCGGGAATCAATAATCTTTATTCTGGCTAAGGCAGTAGGCATATCCGGAACCGCCTTCCAGAGGAACTTACCATTATTAGCTACCGCGCCGGCTGCCACATTCTCGACTATAGCATCATCAGGATTGGGATCCCCCATAATCGTATAAGGATAACCGCCTAAGCCGTCATTAGTATCATACTTTATATTCACCTGAGGAATAGTGCCGGTAGTGGTCCAGGTCATTAGATAATTCTGGCCTATGAGAACAGGTGTCCCCAGAACAGGCGCGCTAATTGCCAGCTTACCGCGAATCCTATTATCGGCATCCGAAATATCAAAACCGTCATCAGTCAAACTCCTCACCCTGACCCGGAAATTGTAGCCGATAGCATTAGGAACATTCCAGGCAAAACTACCGTTATTAGGAGTAGTCGCGGCTAAGACTACCGCAGAGCTAAAGTCAGAAGAAGCAGTGGAATAGGCCAACTCCACATTGGCCGCACTGCCCACATTACTCCAGGTAATAGTCAGCGGATCGCTCACTTCGTAAGAAGCAGGATTAGCAGCATTAGGATTGGTCATAGTCAGGTTGGAGATAATCTTAAAATTATAATCCGACTCATCAAAAGCAGTAGAATCATTGGGGTCTTCTATCCTGATTTTTACTTGAGCTGAAATATCATCGGGAACACCTCCATTGACACTCACCCAGCTATAAGAACCGCTATTGGCGGTAGTGGTGATTACTTTGGTATAAGGAGCGCCTCCGGTAGTGGAATAAAGGAGCTTAACATTAGGAGTCTTATTAACCACATTGCTGGAGGTGCTGGTCCAGGTAATAGTATAAGGAACTCCCACCTTTAACTTCTGGGTAAGATTAGGATCAGCATTGCCGTTAGGCGCAATCAAGGTAAAGCTGGGAATAATCCTAAAGACATTAGAGATATTGTTAGCCGCTGGGTCAGCAGGATCAGCGATGCGCAGGCGCACGGTATCGGCATTAATTGCCTCAATATCCGGAACCTTCCAAACATGCCTGCCGGTGGTTGGTCCATCTCCTTTAAGGGCATCCCCTTGATTAGCCACCAATCCCCCGGCTATAGTTGTGCCATTTACATCCTCAATATTCCGGATATCCGCAAAGAAATTATCCGGCGAATACTGCAGTTTTACCTGAGCAATGTTTCCCTTCTTAGTCCAGACAATATCATAGGTCTTACCTACCTCCAAAGGAACGGAACCTATAGTGGGAGCCAGGGTAAAACCGGCCCGGATAATAAAGGAGGCCGCGGAGACACTGGCGCTGTCTAGGTCATTGACATCAGATACGCGCACCCGGCCAGCTGGAGTAATGTTATCCACCGCAGAAACCACTGCGCTGGCTGGCCAGATGTAGCTTCCGGAATTAGCGCTATTGGCCACAATAACCTTATTGTAAGTTGGCGAAGGATCATTTCCGTTAGTAGCCAATTCTATCTTGACATTGGTAGCGCCTATACCCCACTTATTCCAGGTAATAGTATAATCTCCTCCGGCATTAACCACTTCTCCTCCGTCGGGATTAAGCACATCGAACCTGGCCATAATCTTAAAGTTAGCTGTAGATTCAGTGCTTACCGCCGGCCCGGAAACATTAGTAATCTTAATTCGAGCCAAAGTAGCCATATCATCTGGAACTACCCAGGCAAAACTTCCGCTATTAGAATGGGGGGCTAATCCGGTCAGGGGATTCATAATCGCAATCCAGGGTCCGACACTGCCATTCTTAGAATAAGAAATATATACCTGAGCAATAGAACCATTGCGCTGCCAGATTATTCCCTGGGTTGAACCCACCCCCCACTTTTCTCCTCCTATAGGAGAGGTGAGCTTCAAATCTCCCCGGACAGTAAAGGGGCTGGACTCTTGAAAGGTTTCACTATCGGAGCTATCTTCAATCCTAATCTTGACCGCGGTGGAAATCGTATCCGGCACTGTCCAGGCTAAGCTTCCGCCCAGACCGCCATCGGCAATAGGAGCAGTGGTATTAATTAATGTCCAGGGAGCAATTCCAGTGGCAGAATAACGCAAATTCACCGAGACCACACTGCCCTGGGTAGACCAGGAAATAGTCTGCTGAGGATTAACTATATCCCCATTAGTAACCGGCCAGATAGAGCTGGAGAGCGGAGAATTAAAGGAAAAGCTTCCGCTAATCTTAAAGTCCGGAGAGACTACTGTAGTTGTCCCGCTGTCAATTATCACATCGCTAATTCTTACCTGGGCATTGGTAGTAACCGTCGCCGGAATCAACCAGTCCTTAGTTCCTAAAGAAGCAATGACATTACCCAAATCCGTCCAGAGAGCCCCTCCATTAGTAGAATATTCTAATTTCACATTAGCAATAGAGCCGTCGGTATGCCAGAGAATCTGCTTGGTTAACCCCACTCCCCAGCGTGAGGTGCTCACCGGCTGGTCAAGATAGAGTATGCCGGCGATCTTGAGCTTAACTGAGGTCTGCACCGCGTCGGTATCAGTAGAATCCTTTATTTTGATATACACATCCTTAGAGATATTATTAGGAATCTTCCAGTTGAAGGTTCCGGTATTACTAATACCGGTGGCCGCAGTTACTCCATCGGGAAATAATACCGGAAGATAGGAGAACCCATTATTGACCGAATATTCCAAACTAACATTGGGAATAGTTCCGAAAGTGCTCCAGTTTAAGACCTCAGTTGTCCCCACCTTAAGCGCCTGACCCGCGGTTACCGGATAATTCCAACTAAAGCCTCCTCTGATGGTAAAAGCATTACTTATTGCCAAGACAAGAGGATCGCTAAGATTAATCACTTTAATTTTGGCCCCGTTTAAGGTCTTTTGGTCAGGAACGGTCCAGCTAAAGGTGTTTCCGGCTAAACTCAAGGCCCCCGGAATATCGGTATATAGGACACCATTATTAACTGAATATTGCAGTTTGACGCTGGCTATGCTTCCGTGCTTAGTCCATTGGATAGTCTTAGGGCTGCTAATCAGCCAGACCTCACTGCCTAAGGGAGCGTCAATATTAGTTGAATTAAACTCTAACTTTCCCCTGATTTCAAAGGCAGTGTCTGAGCTATCGGCTAAGGTATAGCTTCCCACCGCCGGGTCAGAGATTCTTACCTTAACATTGGTTCCAATCTTATTCGGGACAATCCAGGTATAACTTAAATTTCCGGCCGGGACCGTGGTAATAAGAAAGGTTTCTGATTCATTGGTGAAGCCATTAGTAGAATACTCTATTTTGGCATCAGTAATAGTACCGTGTTTCTCCCAGGTAATCGCGGTTGAGCCGTCAACCTCATAGAACGAACCACCATTAGGAGTCAATACCTTAAACCCACCCACAATCTTAAAGGCCGCCGTGGTATTGGTTAAGGCCTGAGTTGCGGTATTGGGGGTAATTCTCACTGAGACATTGTTGCCTATATTATTAGGAATAGTCCAGGCAAAGGACTGTTGAATTCCATTTACCCCGGCGGACAAAGCGCCGGCCAGAGGAATAGGATTATTCACCAGAACAAATCCATCAGTAGAATATTCTAATTTTACTGTCCCCATAGTTCCAGCCGGGGTCCAAAGGATATTTTGAATACTATCCACTTGCCATTTATCAATAGCCAGTGGGGCATTTAAAGTAAGTTTGCCCTTAAGAGCAAAATTGTTAGAAAGCGCTGGGATAGTGGGTTTAGTGGCGTCAACATTGCTGGCCCGCAGACTCACTGTGGTCGCGACAGCATCCGAGACCGGCCAGACAAAACTTAAACCAATCAGGCTTTCGGCTCCGGGAATAGGATTGTAAGTGGTTCCGTTAGTAGTATATTCTAATTTTACCGTAGGGATAGTTCCGGTCTTGACCCAGGCCAGGGTTTTAGGGTCATTAACCAACCAGGTTTCATCGCCGACTGCCGGCAGCTGGGGGCTAAAATCTAATTTACCCTGGATACTAAAGTTGTAGTTAGAATCATCATAATTAGTAGAGTCTCCCTCATTGACTACCCTAACCTTAACTGCGGAGGATATACTATCCGGGATAGTCCAGGCCCAGCCAACTGCTCCGGTTGTGGCATCAATCAGAGTTGCCCCGGGAATCTGGGTAAAGACACCAGCATCAACTGAATACATCAGCTTAACCGTGGCCACCGTTCCATTTATAGACCACTTAATTTTATTGGCCGTATCCCCTACGGTCCATTTTTCCGTCAGGTTAGGATCGGCATTTCCATTAGGAGAAAGCATGGCAATGTTGGCCCGAATCTTAAAATTATTTAGAGACTCATTCCAGTTAGAGGTATCGGCCAAGTCCACTACCCTGACCTTAACCGTATTAGATATGGCATTGGGTATGGTCCAGGCAAAGGTTCCGCTATTGATTAGATTTGCCGCTCCCGGAATTGTCCCCCAGTTACCGCCCGCGCCGCCGCCGTTGGTAGCATAATCCAGCCGGACATTGGTAGCAGTTCCACTGGTAGTCCAGATGATATTATAGGAATCTCCCACCCCTAAAACCTCACCATTTTCCGGCTGGGTAATATTTAAGGTAGGTTGAATATATACCCGGCCGGACAAGGCCTTGGTTTCCGGGTCATTGGCATCCGCCACCCGAACGATCACATTTGCCGAGGGAGTATTGCCAATAGCGGTCCAAAGATATTGGAGGGTACCGGCCGGAGTCGAAGCGTTAATCAGGTAATTAAAATTAAGCCCGCCATCAGTGGAATACCATAAGTTCACATTGGCAAAGGAACCGGTCTTGGTCCATTTAATCAAATAATCCTGGCTGACTTTAAGCACCGTATCTACTGGAGGATTCGTCAGATTTAAAGTCCCTACTATCTTAAAGGCCGGAGAAACTCCCGAGACCAATTCAGCGCTGCTTAAGGGATCCACGATCTTGATTCTTACCAGATTACTTATCGCATCCGGGATAAGGTTCCAACTAACCCCTAAAGAACCTAAAGAGGCATCCACCGCGCTGGCAATAGTATTGGTAAGCACCGGATAATCATCGGCATTACCGGCAACACCATCCGCGCCCTTGCCATCATTGGTATCATAACGGATATCTACTGTAGTGGTCTTAGTCCCCACCCGGGTCCATTTAATCAGATTGGCATTATTACTGGTTACGCCGATACGTTGGCCCAGAACCGGAGAGTCCACCGTAATCCGGGGACGAATAGAAAATGGCGCGGCTGAGACATTAGCCACCTCCGGAAAGTTAGCGTCGGAAACCCGAATATAAGCGGCCTCGGTCCTTTCATCAGCCACCCCCACCCCGGTATCCCAGACATTCCAGGTATAAGAGTTAGCTCCGGTGGTGTGCCCGGGATGATTAGCCACAATAGTAGTATAGGCGCCGGCGGCAGAAGTCTTATATTCTATTTTGACATTAGTAATAGTTCCGGTGGCATCCCAGGTAATCACCCGATTAGTCTCTCCCACATACCATATCTGCCCGGATTCCGGAGCGGTTACATCCAAAACGCCCACTATTTTAAAAGCATTAGTGGAGATATCCTCAACATCGGTATTTCCAGCATCGCGCACCCGCGCCTTGACCAAGGAGCCAATCTTATCCGGAATCAGCCAATTAGCCTGGGCTTGAACCCCGGAGGCGGAATTCAGCACTATTGATAACGGGGCAATGGGAAAAACATTCAACCCGGCAAAATTCCCATCCGTAGCATAATAAATTTCTACATTAGAGTAGGTTCCAGTAGGGGTCCACTTAATTAACTGGGTAGTGCCCACTGGCCAGGAAATACCAGGGGTCTCCGGGACATCCAATTGCACCCGGCCTTTTATCCGAAAAGGATTAGCCGATTCCACCCAGACATTAGGATTATTGGCATCGCTGACCCGAATACGCAGATTAGTGCCGATCTTATCCTGAACATTCCAGGTCAGAGTTGCTGGCAGAGCCGGAAATGTCCCAATCAGATTAGTTTCCGGATAAGTGCCTAATCCGACGATACCTCCGTTAGTAGAATAGTAAAGTTTAACATTATTGATCGCCCCGGAAGGAGTCCAGCCAATTCCATAAGTGCCGCCCACCTCCATAACCACACCACTAGCGCTGGGAGTATTTAAAACCAAAGTCCCTTTAACCTCTAAAGAATTAGCCTGGATACCTTCCACCGAACTTTGGCTGGAGGGACTAACTGCCTTGGCCTTGATTTTTCCGCTAAATCCCGCGGTAAGCGTGGTAGTGCTGGGAATAAGCCAGTTATAAGTAGTTTCCACATCATTAGCTAAAAGAGAAACATCAATAGGTGTAGGGGTTATTTTCACATAGTTTAAAGCCGTGCCATCATAAGAATAATACAAATCCACTGACTGTATCGCGCCCTTTTTCTTAAACTTAATTGCCTGAGTGGTGTTTACTACCCAGGATTCCGAGCCAGTTCCCGGCACCGTTACGATCAGCTTACCCAGGATCGAGAAGTTGGCCGCGGATTCGTTTTTGGTCGGGGTTTCATTCAGGGGATTGAACTGGGTAATTCTTATCTTATTGGTGTTGTTTAAGTCGGCTAAGCCGAAGGGTATCGGGCTCCAG
>JAUSCZ010000006.1 GCA_030674475.1 Candidatus Omnitrophota bacterium | reverse complement strand
GGGCCGGCCTTCGGATTTTGAGCCGTAATGAAAAGAGTAATCTAAATGCGTGCCGATATGCACCGGGGAATGCACTACCTCTAAAGAGAGAAATTCCTCATCGGGAAGGTCTTCTTTTTTGAGAATGCGTTTACCCAAAAGATATTGAAGCTTACCTTTGAGGGTTTTCCCCATAATCACGCGGTTAAATTTCTCCACCCCGTCCTTATGGGAAACCCTCTCTATCTTCACCGGGTGGACTTCAAAGGCCTTCTCGTCTATCGGCAGGCTAAGGTCAATTATCTGCATTATAAATTTTGACTGCGGCTTTCAGCTCTTCAGCGTTTGGCTGAAAGCTGAGAGCTGAAGTCCGATAGCTTTGACTGTATCATCTTTTCTATATCATCCACCGAACAGAACTTGGTGATTTCCTTGGCGCTTAATTTTACCCCAAAGGCCTTTTCCAGGGCAATCACCAGCTCTACCAACTCGGTAGAATCCGCGCCAATCCCCTCGCAGAGCTTCTCGTTATCCTTTAATTCCTGCGGTTTGAGTTTCAAAAGATTTATTATTGTTTCTCTTATCTTTTCCTTTACTTCCATCTATCTTCCTCCTAAATTCTGCCTTTCGCGTTTTGCCTTTTTACTTTTTACTTTTGACTTTATATATGGTGTTCCCCTTTAGTCGCCCCGGCTTCCCATTTGCCTACCCCGGCCATAACATCCTGGAAGCAGAGCTTGGCCAGAATATCAAAATTGCTTTCCATAATCCGGTTGATTCTCCCGGGCTTAGAAAAGAACTCGCGCATACACCAAGACCCCAGCCTTCCCAAATCCTCAAGGGAGAGATGATCCGTGGGCATCACCGGATGCAGAAAATCCCAGGTTCTAAAATCTATCTTCGCGGGATTAATCCAATTCTTCTTCATGCCGATTCGCCACATCGGAGAATTCGGGGCCGGAGTTACATAGCCAACCCAGAGGATATCCGGGTCAACCTCATCGGTAAACTCATATCTTTGCTTAATGATCTTTTCATCATCATAATCAAAACCCATCATAATATCCGCGACCACGGCAATGTCATTGCGCCGTAAGATATCAATGGTCTTTTTTATCTGGTCAATGGTAATGCCCTTGGCAATCTTCTTTAATTCCTCCGGAGTAGTAACTTCAATACCAAAAACCCCGGTAAAAAGCCCCGCTTTTTTCATTAAAGGAAGGATTGATTCACAATTGACCCAATCCACCGCCCTGCCTAAAGAAACCCACTTGATAGGAATATTCTTTTCTAATTTTAACTCGCAGAATTCCTTGACCCTTTCCGGATTGACATTAAAATTATCATCCTGAAGGACGACCACCTTGACCCCGTATTGTTTATGCAGTATCTCTAATTCTTCAATAACCCTCTTTGGGGATTTGGCCCGCCATTTAAGGAAATCACTGGGTGAGCGCGGATCATACTGGTCCCACTCATAACAAAAGGTGCAGGCAGATGGACACCCGCGCGATGAGACCATATCCACAAACGGCTTCCAATGGGTGTGTCCCACATATTTATCCATCGGGAATAAATCATAAGCCGGAAGAGGTAAAGAATCCAAATCCTGCTGTAAGGCTTTATACGGGCCCATCACAATTTCCCCATTGATTCTGGAAGTAACTCCTCCGATATTTTTTAAATCTTTCTTTTTGTCTATCGCTTCCAATAGGTCGCAAAAAGATTCTTCCTCCCCCATCACCACAAAATCCACGGCCGGATTATCTTTTAAAGTTTCAGTCGGCATTGCCGAATACCATAGCCCGCCGAAGATTATTTTTACCTTGGGTAAAGCCTGCCGTATTTTCTTAGCTGCCTCGTTAAAATACCAAACCACCGCGTAGCCGCCGTAAGAATGCAACTGTTCACCTAAAACCACGATATCCGGATTCTTCTCTTTAACTTGGGCGGTCATTTCATCCATAGATAATTCAAAGGCCTTACAATCCAGCACCGCGACATCCTTATACCCTTTTTCCCGGACATACGCTGCCCAGTGGGTATACAACTGATTCGGGGCCACATGCTTTCCATGCGTTGCCCAAGCGCCAACTTTAGGCATTACAAATAGAATTTTCATTAAAATCCTCCTCGTATAGCGCCATAAATGGCGCCGCTACTATTACGATAACGCTAGCCGCTACTGTAGCGGTGCGATTTATCGCACTCCTTTTTCTATCACCAGCGCTGAGTTTATTCCCCCTCGACCACGGGAAATCACCAGAGCTTTATTTATCTTATACTCTTTGGCTTCTTTTTTGATGTAGTTTAAGCCGTTATTTGCCGGCTCATCTAAGTTTATAGTCGGGGGAACTAAATTATGCTCCATGCTTAAGACCGTGGTAATCACATCCACGACCCCAGATGCCCCCAAGAGATTGCCAAACATAGACTTAGGACAGCTGGCCGGAATAGTCTTGGCCTTGTCTCCAAAGACTTGCTTTATAGCGCTCACCTCACCTAAATCCCAATCATCACAGGCCATACCGTCTAAGCTAATATAATCTATTTTTTCCGGAGAAACTTGGGCATCATCCAAGGCCATTTGGATTGCCCTGGCTAATTCCTTGCCGTCAGTTGCCGGGTTAATTCTGTCTTTGCCGTCGCAAGTTGTGCCGTAGCCGGAAATTACTGCCTGAATATTGGCTTGACGCGCTTTGGCGCGCTCAATATTTTCCAGTGTTACGATTCCCGCTCCCTCGCCAATCACAAAACCATCGCGCTTTTTGTCAAACGGCCGGTAGGCGCTTTGCGGGTTATCGTTATTTTTTGATAAACAACCGTAGGTATTACAGCATAAAAGCGCGTAAGGGGTAACCGGGGCCTCCATTCCTCCGGCGAGAATTAAATTTAACTTATCTTTACCCAGGGTCTTACCGGCATATCCTAAGGCCATCAAAGAGCTGGCCCGGTCAGAGACTACGGTTTTACTAAATCCCTTGATGCCGTAATAAATGGAGACCTGCCCCTGGGGCGCGGCGGGAAACCAGGCGCTGGCCATATACGGAGAAACTCCTTCCCTGCCTTCGCGGTATAAATCCCGCAGTTCGGTCTCGGCATAAAGCCAGCCGCCAATGGCATTGCCTAAAAATATCCCTACTAGATTGGGGTCCTCTTTTTGAATATCAAGGCCGGCATCCTGAAGCGCCATTTCTGAAGAGATAAGCGCCATATGCGAGAAGGCATCCATTTTCTTTAACAGGCGCTCGGAGACATGGGTATAGGCATCCAAGTCGTCAATCTGACCGGCGATATGGGAAGGATATAATCCGGAATCAAACCGGGTAATTGACTTAATAAAGCTTCTGCCGGCCTTGATATTGGCCCAAAATTGGCGCTTGCCTATGCCGCTGGGAGATACTATTCCTATTCCTGTAATCGCGATTGGACGCATTATGTATACCTCCTCATCACCAGCGAGGAATGGATCCCGGAAAAACCGCTGGAGGTCTTGATAATCGCGTTCACCTTTTTCTCTCTGGCCTGATTGGGGATGTAATCCAGATCACATAAAGGGTCTTTTTCTTCCTGGTTTATTGTAGGAGGCAAAATATTTTTCTGAAATATCATCGCGCAGACGCTTAGCTCAACGGCATTGGCTGCCGCCAAGGGATGGCCAATCATTGACTTAAGCGAACTCATCGGTACCTTATAAGCATAATCGTCAAAGACCATTTTGTAGGCACTAGTTTCAAAAATATCATTCATCCGGGTGGATGAGCCGTGGGCGCTGATATAATCTATATCCCGCGGCTTCACCGCGGCATCCTTAAGAGCCAAATTTATACAGCTTGCCATTGCCGTGCCGTCTGAAGGCAGGTCAGTCATATGAAAGGCGTTACAGCTGGTGCCAAATCCGATGACCTCACAATAAATATGGGCGTTTCGTTTAAGGGCGTGATTTAGCTCTTCTAAAATTAAAATTCCCGCGCCTTCGGAAAGGATAAACCCATCGCGTTTTTTATCAAACGGCCGCGATGCCTTCTCCGGAAAATCATTACGCACCGACAGAACATTAACCACATCAAAAGCGCCAAAGGTAATCGGAGTAAGCGGTGCTTCGGCAGCTCCGGCAATCATAATATCCGCCTCACCGTCTTGAATAGTTTCTAAGCAAAAACCCAAAGAGTCGGTCCCCGCGGTGCATCCGGTTGAGATGGTATTGCAAAGCCCCTTCAATCCGTATCGGGCCGAAAGCTCAATAGAGGGGGTATTAAACATCGCGGCATCATATAGGTCAGGCCGGACTAATTTAGGATTTATGGGATTTTTGCCGTTATCGGTAACTAAAGAAAACTCCTCCTCCATATATTTTGTCCCGCAGATAGCATTAGCTAAAGACACACCCACTCTTTCTGTATCCTCTTTACTAAAATTCAGGCCGCTATCTTTAATTGCCATATCTCCTGCCACTACCCCAAATTGCACATACCTATCCATACGCACTGCTTCATCATGGGTAAGCCCAAGCTTAAACGGGTCAAAGTCCCTCACCTCAGCGGCAATCCGAGTATTAAATACCGAAACATCAAAGCTATCCACCAACTTAACGGCAGATTTCCCCTTAATCATCGCCTCATAGACATTGTCCTTGCCAATGCCGTTAGGCGAAATCACCCCGATTCCGGTTATCACTACGCGTCTTTTTTGCATAATTTATTTTTTCTCCTAACAACCACAGGGAGGGGGAACTTTATTTTTAGAAACTGCCTCTTTATTTTCTGCTTCGCCTGCCCGCGTCAACTTAAACACCACATGCCCTCCGTCCGGGCAGGTTACCGTATCTATAGAATCGGGGTCTTTCATAAAGAAAAATTTAGCTCCAAAATTAAGGGCGAATAATGCCGGAAACATGGTATGAAATGCCGCGCCGCAAAAATTAGGAATAGTCTCTAAGCCTTTGGTTTCCCATTTCTGGCCTAATGTATACTTATAGGCGCAATGGCCTTCAGACTTAACCACCTCAACCAGCATCTTTTTGGGCTTGGGGCCTTTCCAATTGGGATCTTTGGGAATGAATTCAACCTTACCGTCCTGATCCAAAATCTCAGCCTTAAACTCCAGCTTGCCTCCGTCAGGGCAGGTGGTGAGCAACGAACGCTGGTTTTCCATAAAAGGAAACCGCGCCCCAAAACTTAAGGCGTAGATTACCGGAAAAAGCACCTGGGCTAACCCTAAACAAAAGTGCTCCGGGGGATGAGTAAAATCTTCTAGAATTAACACATCCCCCAGCTTATAGTTATGATAACAATGCCCCCCGACCTTATTTACTGTAAGCTTTAACTTTGGAAACGGCGTCTCTACCATAGTTTCTCCTATTTCAAAAACTCCCGCGTCTCTTGCACCAGCTCAAGCGGGCTTAAGAATTTTTTAGTCCTTTCCACCTTACGCACCAAATCCACCAGTTTTTTATTCAGCGGCGCGCGCAGGCCGAAACCTTTAGCTAAATTAACAAACTCACCGTTAATATAGTCAATCTCTGAAGGGCGGTTTCTCTGGATGCTTTGCAGTATTGAGCCGTAAAGCGGCTGGCGGCTTAAGTTAATCATAATCCCGGAGAATATTTTAGCCGCTTCATCAATAGGCATAGCGGTTAATTTTTCTATCTGTTCCAAGGGAAAATCCGGTAGCGAAACTAACCTTGTTTCCGTGCGCCGGGTCAATTCCAGGCCTTCCTTCCAGATGGCAATGCTGATTTTACAGGCCGAAAGATGCTTAAAGGTATCCTGCATACTCTTCCCCAGGATTGCCGGCAGGCAGTTATTGGCATTGACAAAAACCTTTAACCACTTCATTGCCAAGATATCGTCGCTGATAATAACCTGACATATATTATTTAAGACTTGCTGAACTTCTCTAACCCTGCGGTCATTCTTAATAAACGGCCGGCCGATAATCCATTTGCCTTCAAAATTATGCGTGATATTATTAGGCTCCAGATAGGTCGCGCCGAACATCACGATACTGGAGATAATATTATCTTTTTGGATATGATTGGCTAATATCTTATCCGCCTGGATGCCGTTTTGGGTAGTTAAGATGATTGCATCCTTTAAATAGAACAAATTATCTTTAAGGAATTTTTCCAAGTCCTGGGTCTTCATTGCCAGGATTACCAGGTCCGCCTTTCGGTCTAATTTATGGAAGGCATCTACGCGGACATCAATATTGCCGCGGGTTCCTGAGATATGCAGGCCGTCTTTGGCTATCGCCTCAACGGACTTTCTCCGGCCCACCAGAAAGACATCCTCCTTGCGGTGCTTTAGATATCCGGCAACCAACCCCCCAATCGCTCCTGAGCCTATAACTGCTATTTTCATACACTAATTTTCACGAATTACACACGAATTACCACGAATTATTCGTGTGAATTCGTGTTTCTCGGATAACCATATTTTCTATAATCAAACCCTACATCCTCCAAAAGTCGGATCATCAGACTGTAAAAGGGTTTGGGCACATCACTAAAGAGAGCGGAAATCACATCCTCTTCCGAAACCAGGGCCGCGCCGCGAGCATTGGCGTTCTCCTGGGCCTTCAGGGTTACCGCTTCCTCGGCAATGCGGCGGTGAAACACCGGCATCTTGGATATCATTAATTTAAATTTCTCTTGCGTATGAGAATCCCAATTCATTCTTTCAGTTTCTCCTTCTGTATCTTACCGCTGGGGGTCTTGGGTAAGGTATCCCTTATCTCCACATCGTGGGGCACCTTGAAATGGGCCAGATGCTCCCGGCAGAATAAGCGGATATCTTCTGTAGTGGCGGTTCGCGAACCGCCACTACCAACTTCTTGTTTAAACACCACAAAAGCCTTGACTGTCTCCCCCCGCAGTTTATCCGGAATACCCACTACCGCCGCCTCTTGAACTGACGGATGTTTTAAAAGCACGTTTTCCACTTCAAAAGAGTAAACAATTTCACCCGAAACCTTAATCATATCCTTCTTCCTGCCTACTATATAGAGGAAACCCTCTTCGTCAAATCTACCTAAATCACCGGTATGAAACCAGCCGTTTTTGATTACCTCCGCGGTAGTTTTTGAGTCCTTATAGTATCCTTCCATCACCACCCAGCTTTTAATAATAATCTCCCCTACCTCACCCTGAGGCAATTCTGTATCATCCTCAGCGGCTATTTTCACCTCAACCCATGGCGCTGGCTTTCCTATGCTTTCAATTTTCTTTGAGCCAAGAGGGATAACAGTGTTCGGCGGACAAGTCTCAGTCAGCCCCCAGCCATTTAGAAGATGCGCCTTGGGGCAATACTGCTGGAATCTCCTTAAAGAGTGAGGATCGCTGGGCGCCCCAAACACCACTACCCAGCGTAAAGAAGATAAATCGAAACTCTCAAACTCCTTTAAGTTTAAGATGGCATAATACATTGCAGGCACTAAATGAAAACAGGTAACTTTATATTTCTGGATATTCCGTAAAAATTCTAAAGGCTGAAAACGCTCCATCAACACCAGGGTAATACCATAGCAAATACAGTTTTGGATATAGACCAGGCCGCCTGAATGGGATAGAGGAAGCGCGGAGAGCTTTACATCCTTATCCGTCAAATCCACAAAATACTCCATAGCCTTTGGCGAGCCGTCAAGGTGCTTATAATTCAGCAGAATTCCCTTAGGAGATCCGGTAGTACCGGAAGTATACATAATAAGCGCGTGGTCGCTCTCTTCTATTTTTATATTTTGGGCAGGGAGAGGCCTTCCGGAAGCTAAGACATCCTGAAAGACTCGATACTGGCTGTTTGTTCCCTCAAAAGTTATAATATTTTCTAAACTGGGAACCCTTTTCTTAAGATTCTCTAAAGAAAGCCGCTCTTTCTCCTTAGCGATTAAAGCCTTTGCTTCACAATGGGTTAGACAGCTTACCAGCTCATCCTCAGTAAGCATATAATCAAGAGGAACAACAGTAGCGCCTATAGAAAATAAAGCCAAATAACTATAGATATATTCAGGGTTATTCGGCAGGTAAATGGCAACCCTATCGGCTTTTTTAATGCCTAACGCGAGTAAACCGTTGGCGAGCTTAAAGACATTATCATAGAGCTCTAAGAAGCTAATCGGCTTATCTCTAAAGATTATGGCCGGTTTAGAATGAAACTTTTTGACCGTATTAATTAAAACTGAAGCAACATCCATATTTTCTCGCCTTTAGACCGCAGGCCACATAGTGCATTAGTAAAATTTTACTATTCAAGTTTCTCTTAATTATAAGTCAAAAAAAAAGGCCTGTCAAATTATTTTTAGGCATTATCCCGGATTTTGCAATAGTAATGGCATTCGCCGCCAAATAAGGGCGCATCTTCGTCAGAAAAAAGCGCTTGCATACTAAAAGTATGCGCGCATTTTTTTCTGCCAAATCTGCGCCCTTCTTTGTCGTCTCGGTGCCGTATTCCTATTGCAAAATCCGGGATAATCGCGGACTAAAAATAAAACAACAGGCGCCTAACGCGTTGGCTATTAATCAATACCGTACTTTCTTACAAACCACTGCTTGACTACTTGAACTAGCAGAAGATACGCGCAAATGAGGATAAAAAGCGCCGCGAAATACATCGGCGGCGGCCTGACAAAACCCAAAGGCTTAGCCAGCGGCGAAAAGGGAATAATCAGTCCCACGGTTATTATAAATAAGGAAGTAAAAACTAGAAACCTGCTGGGCCGGCTTTCTAAAAAGGGAATTTTTCCGGTGCGGATGATGTGGATAACTAAGGTCTGGGTGCACAAAGACTCCAGGAACCAACCGGTGTGAAAAAGCTCCGCCTGGGCCTGAAAGATAAATAGCATAACCGCGAAAGTAATAAAATCAAATATTGAACTCACCGGGCCTAAGATGACCATAAATTTCTTGATTGACTTAACATTCCAAGGCCGGGGCTTGAGCAGATACTCATTATCCACATTATCCGTAGGGATAGCCACCTGCGAAAGGTCATAGAGAAAATTATTCAAAAGAATTTGGATGGGAAGCATGGGTAAAAACGGCAGGAAAAGGCTGGCGCCGGCCATGCTGAACATATTTCCGAAATTAGAGCTTGAGCCCATCTTGATATACTTGACGATATTGCCAAAGGTTTTCCGGCCTTCCATAACTCCGTCTTCAAGCACGGTAAGACTTTTCTTAAGCAGGATTATATCCGCCGATTCCTTGGCGATATCCACGGCATTGTTAACCGATATGCCCACATCCGAGGCCTTTAAGGCGGGGGCATCATTTATGCCGTCGCCAAGATAGCCTACAATATGCTTATTCTCTTGCAGGGCGCGGATTACCCTTTCCTTCTGTAAAGGAGAAAGACGGGCAAAAACCGTAGTAGTCTTTACCAGTTCCCTAAGCTCATTATCACTTAATTTATTTACCTTGTCTCCGCTCACCAGCCCTTCCACATTCAGCCCGACCTCAGCGCAGATCTTGCGGGCCACCAACTCATTATCGCCGGTTAAAACCTTAACTTCCACCCCAAGCTTCTTTAAAGCCAGGATTGCCCGCTTGGTTGAGGGCTTAGGCGGGTCCAAAAAGGCCGCGTATCCTTTAAGAATCAAATCATTCTCGTCTTCCTTAGAATAGATATTCTTTTTATTCTCTATATCTTTATAGGCTACCGCCAGCACCCGGAAACCATCGGCGCTCAAATTATCACATTCTTCTTTAAGGTCGGAAATTATCAAATCCTCAATATCCAGTATTTCGTCTTCCAACTCATACCGGCCGCACCGGCGGAAGATTTCTTCCGGGGCTCCCTTGGCAATCAGCCGGTGATTGCCGTTAATTTCAACCACCACCGACATTATCTTTCTTTCAAAATCAAAAGGCATCTCATCAACTTTCTTAAAATCGGCGATGGCTAATTTTTCATGCTTAAGGATGGCCTTATCTAAAATATTTTTGAGCCCGGTCTGGTAAGAGCTGTTGAGATAGGCAAAGCGCAAGACATCTTCATTTTCCTTCCTGACCACATCGCAATGCCTTTCCAGGACTATCCTGTCCATGGTCAGGGTGCCGGTCTTATCGGTGCACAAGACATCCATCGCTCCAAAATTCTGGATGGAATTCAGGCGCTTGACAATAACCTTCTTTTTAGACATCGCGATTGCCCCTTTAGAAAGATTTATAGTTACAATCATCGGAAGCATCTGGGGAATAAGGCCTACGGCAACTCCTAAAGAAAAAAGCAGGGGCTCAATGAAACTCCCCCGCCGTAAGAGATTGACCGCGAAGATAAATAAAACCATAAGAAACATCGCCCGGATCATTGTCCAGGTAAATTCATTTATGCCTTTATCAAAGCTGGTATTTATCCTCATCGTGGTCAGACGGCGGGAGATTTCTCCGAACTGGGTCGAGATGCCGGTCTTGACTACCACCCCTAAAGAGGTGCCGCTGACCACGCTTGAGCCCATAAAGGCTATATTAGTAAGCTCTGAGATTGAGCCGTTTTTAGGCTCAAATGACGCGGCGAATTTCTCTACCGGCAGAGATTCCCCCGTTAAAGACGCCTGGTTAATAAAAAGGTCCTTGGCGGAAATTATTCTTAAGTCGGCGGGAATCATATCTCCGGCGTATAAATCAACAATATCCCCGGGAACTATTTCGCGGATCTTGATCTCATGGCGCTTACCTTTTCTGATTACCGTGGCCGTGGAATGAACCATTTCGCTTAACTTTTCCGCTTCTTTCCCGGCCCGGTATTCCTGAATAAAAGAAAACAAAACGCTGGAGGCGGCCATCAAGCCCACCAAGAAGGCGCTGATTTTTTGCCCGAAAAAAAAGGAAAATCCGGCAACAATTAAAAGAACAATAACTAAGGGATTAATAAACTTAGGTAAGATAAGAAAAAGGACAGTCCTCTTCCTTTTTTTGGCGGTTTCATTATGTCCGTATTCCTTAAGGCGGTCCCTAGCCTCATTCTCTGAGAGGCCTTCGGTTGAGGTATGTAAATTCTTTAAAATATCCTCCCCGGAGGAAGCGGCGTAATAAAACCAGGCTTGGGCATTCTTGGAATTATTCATAGTAATTTTAAGATTATACCTCTATTTCATTCAACGCAAAAGCATAATTATCGGAAAACTTAAAAATATAAAATGGGCAGATTCCCGGATAAATCCGTAAAAATCTGCCCACTCTTATACTGCCACTTTTCCCAAAAAATAAATAACTTGCCGAAATTACTCCGGAGGGCTGGATTAACTCAAAGACTTAACAAATAATTTTATTCGTCTGTATCTATAACTTCATTTGACTCCCAAAGGGGTTGAATCGCCCCCAGGAATTCCTTAAACTCTTCTGATGTCTCTACGGCAAACCTCTCCTGCAATCTAAGATAATTGATAAGCACATCTTGCGCGTTTTCCCGCATAGTCCCCTGCAGGGAGGAGCCGGCCACATAATTCATCACCCTTTGCGGCAAGGCAAGTATCCCGGCATCCATCAACCGGATTAAATAGGCATCTTCCTCTCTAAGGTCTATCCTGATGGCCTCATTTCTTATGAAATCAACCACATCCCTGCCTAACCTGGCCTGAGTAACTTTACCGATATGACTCAAATCAACGCCTCCGGTTTTTCGCGTAATGCCTGAAGAGGCTACTTCTGATCCTGATGTATTTCCCGAAGATATTTTTTCTTTAAACTTACTGACCGCAGCCTCTAAAATTATCTTTACTGAATCTAAAGCTGTTTTATCTTTAACTTCAAAAATAATAGTCGGGGTGCCGCCTAAAGCCATCCTAATAACATTGGCTATTCCATACACATAGGTAGCGTCATCAATGGTTACATCAGACTCAACCAACCTAGTCCCAAGGTCTGAACCATATGCATTAGTATACATAATTGCAATATTAAAAACACTTTCTGGATGCGACATGACTGCTTCTATGCCTGTATGCGCCACTCCCGGAAGGGGCAACAATGGCACTGCGATACCCAAGCCTGCAAAGCTTTTTGTGATACTTGTCACCAGGGTCTTAATAAATGGATTATTCGCATCAGCCTCCATAAAAGAAAGGGCCATATATTGCCACTTCATTCCTCTCGTCTGATAGACTTGATAGAAATAATCAGCCAGTGCATTAGGTATATCTGCGTTCTCTATGGCTGCGGGAAAATCATCCTGTTGAGCCGCTGCCACTGAAATCTTCATATCCGGAGTCTGCTTTAAAACTATTTGTTCTTCTAGCGGAATAATCTCAGGGGATGGGGAAAAAGTACCCAGACCAGTATTAATGTCAGAACGGCTAAATGCGGCGCCAATGTCCGAAATTTTGCTTCCGCCTGCCTCGCCCACATCTGTCTGGAGGACATCTTTTGAAGTTGTTGAAAGCAAAATTGAGATGAAGTCAGCTTCTGATATCGCGAGATTCTTAGATATTGTTCCTATCGCATCCTTTAATTCTTTTAATGCCGGTTGTGTATTTAACAACCCTTGTATGTTATCATTTGGCTTAATGCCTCTCTCGCTAATGGTTTTATTCGCTTCCTCTAATCCTATGCTCTTTTTCTGAAAAATCTTATTGGTAACATCGCTAAAACGTATTCTAATGTCCGCCATACCCCGCGCCTTATTTTCCTTCACAATTTCAAACATCGCCGCGGTTATTTCCCTAACGAACTTTACCGCGGGATTTGAATTAGCATCCTGGTTAGTTATGAATGTAAAGTAAACCACCATATCCTGTAAAAGCGCGCTGAGAAAGGATAACGAATGCAAATTTCGCGATAGGATTTCCCCACCATTTTCGTTTGTCCTGCTCACTAAAAGCTTGACTGTTATGATGGCGCACGGTAAACCTTTTTCTTCAAGGTTTTGAATATATGAACGGTGCTTATCGTAATCTCGACTCTCGGTATTCAAAATAAATAACGCTACCTGTGAATCCGCCATGCCGGAGAAAACCGCGTTGTATTGCGCTCCGTCATCTTGCAAAGAATACCTTACTAGTATATTATCATTTGTGCCGCCAGCGATATTTTTATTAGCGCCCTCATTAATGAGTTGAAATAATTCTTTCGCGCTCGCGCTTAAAGAATTATCATAAAGCACCGACAATTTATTTCTGCCGCTTGAGCGCTGCCTTAACAAAAATTCAGCCAACCTGACCGAAGGACTCTCTAAACCTTTTTTATATGAAAGTTCTTTATTGGCAGATAACAATCCATCACAATATTGAGCAAGATAATATTCTGCCTTATTTATGTTCTTAAAGCCAGATGCCAAAGCAACAAATAAAGGCGCGTAAACCATAAGAGTCTTACGGTTCATCTGCCTGCCGCCGATATCCCCGGCGATATCATCAAAAATTAAAATCCGGGCATCATTATCTTGAGACAATTCTTGCGCGGACTTCTTCAATGCTCCAACGTTAGCAGCGACTATTCTCTGCTTAAACCTTGAGCGTGTAGCATTAAAAAAATCCACTGTTTCTTTTGTTGAACCGCTACGGCTCATTTCAAAGATAATCGTATTATCGCTCTGCGCATCAGCCGGGATAATCTCAGAGTCTAAATGCGCGGGATTATTTACCACAATCCAACGCACACCTATTCCTTTCGCCTCAAAATAATTATTTAATAAGCTTGCCAGTTGATGAGAATACATTTCATTCGCGCCAATACCAGAAGTAATCACATATTTTATCTTTTTTAAATTAATGGTATTTAAGAATTCTTTCACCTTATTTATAATACTCATTAAATCCGGATCTAAAAAATGTGCCGCCGAAAAATTTTTTTCCGAGTATATACTATCTAAAAACTTTCCTACAAATTGTTCCATATTATCCCTAAAGACAAAAGGAGTTTTCCTGGCTGCTTTACGCATCAAGGCAAGATAATCAGAAAGCGGCTGCGCCGCAACATCATCTTGGAAACCGCTACTTTCATAGTTCCAACGATGCACATCAACAGAAACATTTTTACCCTGATATTCGCTTTTATCTAAAGAAACGCTCCTCCTTAAACGATAGCTCGCCGCTAAAACACTAAAGAATTCATTATTGCTTAATATCGTAAGAATATTATCTATCGGTATGCTGATCTGCTTGCCGAGCTCATCCACCAGCGCCACAGGATCAACGGAAGTCTTAAATGTCTGTATGATACGTGAATAATCGGAAATTTTAAGCATCCGCATTACATAGTCAATCTCAACCATAAAGTCATCGGCGGAGGTTATGGCGGAAGAAGATTTCTCCTTAATTACACCATATACTTTTTCTATCCTTTCAATTTCACCTGTAAACTTCTTTATTTCTAATCCCCGGAAATCCAAAGAGCTGTCCTTGACTTTATTTATCGCCTGCGATAATAACCTTAATACCCTCAAGAGCTCAAACTTTTTCTCCTCTGACTCTGCCTCAGCCTTAAAGACAATCACTGCCGAGGTATTAGACTTACGCAGTAATATCCATACCCCGTTTTTTAGCTTCAGCCGGATACCATCTACTAGAAGTAAACCCTCAAGAGCGCTTTGTCTTTTGGGAGGACTATTTCTTGCTTCCCCTACCTTTTGCTCGAAATCTCCTAAAGACATCGGGAGCAATTCCGGGCTATCTTTAATAAACTGCCTCATTATTTCCTCTGCCAGTTTTTGTTTCTTATCTATCGCGTCCGGGGCCTTCTCCAAGCGCACCTCATCAGTTACCGGATGCCGGGGAGCTAATCCATCCGCATGGGCAAAGGTTTTACTAATATTTTCTTGCCCGGCCAATTCATACTCATCCAAGGTGCTGACTAAACGCAGATACATAAAGAAACTGGTAATGCCGTCATCAACCACTATTTTCTTATCCAAAAACTGCTCTGGCAAAAGCACATTAAAAAAGAAATGCCCACTGGCCTCGGCCGAGGTATAAGAAAGCATCAATTTATTCACTGCCTCCCTTTGCTCTGGCTTTAATTCGTGATGCCCTCTTAACAACCGGGAAATTTCGGTCAATTCCTCAAGTACAAAGGCCCGGTGATTAGGAAATCCGGCGGCAATAAATTCCCCCTCAACTTTAATTTTGTGTTTTTCAGAAAGTTCTTTCAAAACATCAATGATGACCTCGGACGAACGCACATCTAAGGCCAACTTTACAGTATGTCCCAGCCTGTTTATAACCTTTATCCCATCAATATTCTCTAATACCATCCTGCGAAAATAACTGATGAGCATCCTTTCCGGCATAATCAATTCCCCGGTAGAGTTTTTATCCCCTTCAGTAACAGCCCCGGAACGATCGCCGTCTCCGTCAAGCACTACACCGACGAATTTCTTTTCTTGAAAACGGGAATCATTATAAATCCTTTGCTGAAGCTTTCTTATTCCCTCAAAGGCCTCCGGCTTAGAAGGATCCCAAATCCCGGAGTCCATTAACGGAGACGGCCGGGAATTTAAGACCATTAAGAGCGGCCCCTTAGAGTCAAAAACCTCATTCGGCAAAGAGGCATCGGCAGAAGAGAACCTTACAATCCGATATCCCTTTTCTTTCGCCACCCCCATAAATACCTCTCCCCCGGAGCCGTTACGGAAATCGGCAATTACGGAGGAAGGATTCTTAAGATCCGGCAATACCTTGCCTAAGGCCTCAATATGTTTCCGGACTAAATTCGCATCTACATTTAATCTTCCTATAGCCGGTCTTCCTTGATGAGTATTAATGTTGTTCTCTAGAAATTCACCGTATTCTTCTATTTTATAGCGAAGGCTATTCCTATACTTTTCAGGCTTATCCTTTTTCTCCTGAGCATTAGTATTCAGCTGGTGAGCATAAAAAGGCAGAGACTCATACATAATTTTAGCCCCGTTAGCTTGTTTAGGATTGTGGCTGCCGGTAATCTGGATTACCAGTTCAAAACCTTCGGCCAAGCCTTTTTGAGAAGATAAACCCGTATTAATGGCCTGATTATCCGCTTGAGTGGTAATCTCAATGCCTTCATCAAAAAGCCCCTGCACCAAGGCCAGGCGCAGGGCCCTGGATGTCCCTCTCTGGTCACCGGTAATCAAGGCCTTAGGATTACCAAGCATATTATCTTCTCTCAATTTCTTACCCAGGGCGCGCCCCATCACATAAAAACCCTTGATCGCCGCTTCCGCCTCACTCGCGGCATCGTTAATCCGAATATCATATCCGTATCCGCCACCGAAGATATATTCATTCTTTATCAGCCAATTCTTGCCTTCCTTAATACTATCCGGGTTTCTCAAACTATCCACAGATAACGGCGCCACACAATACTTAAGCCGGTTATGGCTTTCTTGAGCTAACTTCTCTATTAAACCTTTAAGATTTCCCTTAAAATAACCTGCGATATTGACCTCTATTTTTTCTCTTCTTTCCGGAATCAACGCTGTGTGCTGGAATTCTTCAAGAAATCCCAATTCCTCTAACCCCTTAAACACATCTTGCATTTCTACCACTTCATGATAAAGCGTTTCTTTTAATTCATGCGGATTATTTAATAAATCCGCATCCAGATATATCTGATTTCTTCCCAGCCCATAATGCGCTTTACCTTTAATAAATAGAATGGTGGTATTTTGTAACTTCTCGTTGAAACCCATTAATGAGATAATCCTATTAAACATTTCCATCTGATCCAATGATAACTGTATTTTTTGGTTTTCCCAAATTACTTCTTTCTTCTGTACATCATTATAAAAACTAAATTGAACAAAACTTTTACGTTTATAAAAATCATACTTGCACGCTGCGAATTCATTTTTTTCTAAAGCCTTCTTTATTTCTTCGGTATACTCATCGTTCGGCAAGCCGTCAAAACCGCGGCTGCCTTTATCCGGATCCACAAAATCACTATTATGATTCAATAATCCTTTTAGAGAAAAGTCCGCTCTTACCGCGGTTTGCGCGCCCGTAGTATCCCCCATGAACCCACCGCTGGTGTAACTGCGGATAGCCTGGCCCATTGTTCCGTACACCGGTTCTTTGAGATTGTATTCGCCGTTTTGGAAAGATTCCCGGTATTCATTAAAGTAATTTGTTTTGGACCACTCTTTTAAAGAACTAAGGCCGGATAAATCCATACTGTTAATCATCCTGGCGTATTGTCCTCTCGTTCCTCTAAATTTATCCTTAAACCACTGGGCCAGAGCCAGAGAATAAAATACCTGCCTTAGCTGGCAATAGCGTTTTGCGGTGTTTACCTCTTTACTCAATTTGGGGATTATCTGCTCCCGGATAAGCTGGGAGGAATATTCGTTAAGCTGTCTTAACCGTTCATCCTTAAAATTATAGGCCGCAGAATCTTTTAAATAGTCTTGCTCCAGCATTACCTTTAGGGAAGCTTTATAAAGATAGGCGCTGTTATCAGTATAATGAATGATAACCTCATTAGGCACTATCCATGGCCGGGTTATGGTAGGAATGGTGATATTTTCACTGCCGAAAAGCTCCCCGGCCTTCTTATATAACTTATCCCAATACTGTTTTCCTTCCGCGGTCTGGGGCGAAGTAAAACCGGCAGTATCCTTTTTTAACTGCAGGTCGGCCTCTAAAAGTATCTTGCCGATATCGGTTTTTTCCAGGTCAGGGTCAATAATCTGATCTTCGGCATCCGGCCTTAAGTTAACCCAGAATTTATCATTAGGAAGGGTTAAGCCTATTTTAAAATATTCCAGGAGTTTATCCGTCTTATCCTTTAATTCCTTATCTTTAAGCTCTTTCTCATCCCCTTTGTCCAATAAGAGGTTAAAATCATTGTTTTGGGCGTCATAAGAGAAATAGCGCATATGTAAGGGGCGGAAGTTATCCTGGGTAACAACACCGGATAACCTGTTTAGATAGCTGGATATATCCAGCTCGCCTAAGGCATAGATAAAACCGGTCTGCTGAAACAATAAGGAAGCGGTCAAAAATAAGGATATAAATTTACGGCGCATAGTTAATTCTCCTTTTCGCTGTCTCCATAAAAAACAAAACGGGATTGACCATTTTTTACCGTGGCTCAATCCCGATTAATAAACCGCAAAAAGTTTCTGCCTGGGTCTCTCCAAACTCAAGCAGAAAAAATAGGTATTATTACTATTTGTAAATTATTAATTAAAGTATAACAGATAATCTTAGTTTGTCAAGTAAAATCTGCCTCTGGCGCTTAGATTTTACTTGATTCTGAGCTATGCGAAGAATCTTAAAAAGAGAATCTGCCTCTGGCGCTTACCCCGTTAGAGATAGGTTGCCAAAGGCAACTGTCGGACACCCTCGGTGTCCCATCTCTAACGGGGCTTAGATTTTACTTGATTCTGAGCTATGCGAAGAATCTTAAGCAGAAGTTAACAGTATGGTGGCGTTGTTCTTAGCAACCTCTAAGAAGCCTTTGCCTTTGGAGTTAATCACCAGCAGTTCATCTGAAGGCTTGCGGATAGTTATTTTTCCGGAGACCAGATTGCTGATCAGAAAATCGTGGTTGGCTAAGACTCCTAAATATCCGGTTTCCGCGGGCACATTTAAAGATTTCGCCCGGCCCTGATATAATTTATTGTCCTGGCTGAGGATAGTAACCGAAAAGTCTTTTTCCATCATAAGCGTGCACTATTAAAATTTTTCCTGCTTTTTCAGTTGATTATCCTTTTCAATGGCCTCGTCAATTGTTCCGACCATATAAAAGGCCTGTTCCGAGAGTTGGTCAAGTTTGCCTTCAATAATCATCTTCACGCCTTTGATAGTATCCTCTAACTTGACATATTTCCCCTTCATCCCGGTAAAGGCCTCAGCCACAAAAAAAGGCTGGGAGAAGAATCTCTGGAGTTTGCGGGCCCGGGAAACAATAAGCTTATCCTCGTCGGAAAGCTCATCAATACCTAAAATAGAAATAATATCCCGCAGGTCTTTATAGCGCTGGAGGATTTTCTGCACCCCCTGGGCGGTATTACAATGCTCCTCCCCCAAAATCCTGGGGTCCATAATCCGGGAAGTGGAATCCAGAGGGTCAACTGCCGGATAAATCCCTAACTCGGCAATCTGACGGGAGAGAACTATCTTACAATCCAAATGGGCAAATATGGCCGCTGGCGCCGGGTCAGTCAAGTCATCCGCCGGGACATAGACTGCCTGGATAGAGGTAATGGCGCCGTCGCGGGTTGAGGCGATTCTCTCTTCTAACTGGGCAACCTCGGTGCCTAAATTAGGTTGATAGCCGACTGCCGAGGGCATCCGGCCCAAAAGGGTAGAGACTTCGGAGCCGGCCTGGATATATCTAAAGACATTGTCAATAAAAAGGAGGACATCCTTTTTCTCGCTGTCCCGGAAATACTCCGCTATAGTCAGGGCGGATAAGGCTACGCGCAATCTTGCCCCCGGAGGCTCATTCATCTGGCCAAAGACCAAAGAGCTGTTTTTAACTACCCCGGATTCGTTTAACTCCAGCCACAGTTCATTCCCTTCTCTGGTTCGCTCGCCCACTCCGGCAAAAACCGAAACCCCGCCGTGTTCAGCGGCAATAGTGCGGATAAGCTCCATAACAATAACCGTCTTACCCACCCCGGCTCCGCCGAATAAACCCACCTTGCCTCCGCGGGGTATCGGGGCCAAGAGATCAATCACCTTCAGGCCGGTCTCCAACATTGACTCTACAGGAAGTTGTTCCTCAAAATTAGGAGACTGCCGGTG
This sequence comes from Candidatus Omnitrophota bacterium, assembly GCA_030674475.1. Classification (GTDB taxonomy): domain Bacteria; phylum Omnitrophota; class Gorgyraeia; order Gygaellales; family UBA12090; genus UBA12090. The sequence continues at coordinate 11,458 of JAUSCZ010000006.1, read as the reverse complement.
AATAGGACTACGTTTATCGGGTTCGGCTAAATCGCCTTTCCCGTCAATAGTCTCACCCAAAAGATTAAAAATCCTGCCCAGGGTCTGAGGGCCGATAGGAACGCTGATGGGTTCACCCGTATCCTTGGCCTTCATTCCCCGGACCAGGCCCTCGGTTGAACCCAGGGCGATACAGCGCACGGTGTTGTGGCCGATATTCTGGGAAACCTCTAAGGTCAAATTTATCTCTTTATCCGGATAATTAATTTTGATCGCGTTTAAAAGCTGAGGCCCTTCATTCTCAGGAAACCGAACATCCACAGTCGGCCCGATAACCTGGATAATTTTTCCTTCTGCCATAGTTACTAGTGCTCCTTCAAATTAATTTTTATGGGTAAGTGGAATTTGACTCCGCACTTCCGCTAGGGGGGCAAGCCCCCCTTCGGCGCTCACTATCGTTCGCTGAGCACCCCCCAAACGTGGGGGACAATCTCCCCCACGCCCCCTTAGTGCACTGTGTATAACTTATAAAACTACCTTTACAGTGCACTATCCTTTCAATGCCTCGGCCGCGGAAACTATCTCAATAATTTCGCGGGTAATGCTTGCCTGGCGCACTTTATTCCTCAATAAAACCAGGCTGTTTAAAAGATCCTTGGCGTTTTCGGTCGCGGTCCTCATTGCTACCAGCCTGGAGGCATGCTCTGAAGTAAAGGCCTCTAAAAGCATAAGCCTGACCCGGGCGGCTAAATACTCCGGGATAAGCTCTTCCATAACCCGAGAAATATTCGGCTCAACTATATACTCATTTTTTGATTCACCGGGCTTAATGTCAATATTCAGAAATTTCTCTATTACCACCTGGTTGGTCAGGGCGTTTTTAAAACGGGTATAGACAAAATATATCTCATCAGCCTGCTTAGATAAGAATAGATTGGTTAAGTTATTCAAAAGCTCTTCGCACACCTTATCCGAATACCTGCCGCTTAAGCCTAAATAGCTATGCAGGATATTTTCCCGATAATTCTTAAAATAGCTCCAGCCTTTTTTTCCCACTATCACTAACTTTACTTTATCCCGGCCGCGCCGGCTAATGAAATCCTCAGCCTGACTAATAACATTATTGTTATATACCCCGCACAGGCCGTTATCCGCGGTTATCACACATAAGACTATCCGCTCCCCAGACAGCCTTGGCTCTAAAAAAGGATTAAGGCTCATTGGCCGGCCCAGAAGAAGATTGCTCAGAATAGACTCTATTCCCCGGGCAAAGGGGCGGTTCTGCACAAGACGGCTGTCTAAGCGGCTAAGCTTGGTGGCAGAAATCATCTGCATCGCCGAGGTAACCTTACGGGTATTCTCGATACTGCGGATGCGGTTTTTTATGGCTTTAAGCGACTGCAACATAAATATTAACTCGCGCTGGTGCCTCTGAAATACTGCTTGAATGAAGAGGCCACCTCATCTAACTTTTTCATTAATTCCGGGCTTAACTCCTTTTTGTTCTCAATCTCATATTCAATATCCGGATACTCCTTCTCAATGTAGTGCGAAAATTTAACTTCAAAATCCTTGATTAGATTTATCGGCAAATCGTCCAAGAGGCCCCGTTGGGCGCAATAAATAATCAAAACCTGCCGGGCTGAAGACATAGGGACAAATTGAGACTGCTTGAGGATCTCCACCATCCTCTCGCCCCGGGTCAACTGCATCTGGGTAAATTTATCCAGCTCGCTGCCGAACTGGGCAAAAGCCGCCAGCTCCCGGTATTGGGCCAAGTCCAAGCGCAGTTTGGCGGCTACCTGGCGCATGGCCTTAACCTGGGCCTTACCGCCGACCCGGGAAACCGACAAACCGACATTGACGGCCGGCCTGATTCCGGCATAAAATAAATCACTTTCCAGGTAGATCTGGCCGTCGGTAATCGAAATAACATTGGTAGGAATATAGCTGGTAATATCTCCGGCCTGGGTCTCGACTATCGGCAGGGCGGTGAGCGAGCCGGCGCCCAAATCATTATTTAATTTAGCCGCCCTTTCTAAAAGCCGGGAATGTAAATAAAATACATCTCCGGGATACGCCTCTCTTCCCGGGGGACGCCGAAGCAGTAAAGACAACTGCCGATAGGCCTGGGCGTGGCGGGAAAGATCGTCATAAATCACTAACACATGCTTTCCCGAATACATCATCTCCTCGCCGATGGCGCATCCGGCGTAAGGAGCCAGATATTGCAAAGAGGCCGAGGCTCTGCTTGAGGCACTGACAATAGTAGTATATTCCATTGCCCCGTATTTTTTAAAGATTTCGTGGATGGCCACCACGCTGGACATCTTCTGGCCGATAGCCACATAAATACAATAAACGCCTTTGCCTTTTTGATTAATGATAGTATCAATGGTTATGGTGGTTTTTCCGGTCTGGCGGTCCCCGATAATCAACTCTCTCTGTCCCCGGCCTATGGGAATCATCGCGTCTATGGCCTTGATACCGGTCTCCAGCGGCTCTTTTACCGGCTGGCGGTCAATAACATTAGGGGCCTTGGCTTCCAACGGACGATAACTATCGGTAATAATCGGGCCTTTTCCGTCTATGGGGCTGCCTAGGGCGTTGACCACCCGGCCCACCAGGGCCGGGCCTACCGGCACCTGGACAATTTTTCCGGTCCTCTTTACCGTATCTCCTTCCCGGATAGTCATATCCGGATTATCCGTCCCAAAGATAACCGCGCCCACGCTGTCTTCCTCTAAATTCAAGATCATCCCCTTAATCCCGCCGGGAAACTCCACCAACTCCCCCATCATCGCCTCGTCTAATCCGTAAATACGGGCAATGGTGTCCCCCACCTGGATAACGGTGCCCACCGACTCTACCTCAATCTTGGAACGGTATTTTTCTAATTCTTTCTTGAGTATTGATGTTACTTCTTCCGGTTTTATGGCCATGTCAGCTTGTCCTTATCGCGTCTAATTTTGTTTTAAGCCCCTCAAGGCGTTTCCTTACGGAGCCGTCAATTACGGTATTGCCCATTATCACCTTAACTCCTCCCAGGAGGTTACCGTCCAGCTCGATATACAACTTAAGCTTTCTCTGAAATTTCTTTTCCAGCTTTTCTATAATCAACCGAATCAAATCCAACTCCAGAGGAAAGCTGGTTTTAAGCAAGGCCCGGGTTCTTTGGCCGTAGAGATAGCTCACCCGGATATACTCGGCAATATCCCAGAGCTTATCAATCCGGTCTTTTTTTAAAAGCAGTCTTAAGAATTGCCGGAGTTCAGTCGAGAAGCCCTCCCCGAAAAACTTATCAATAAAGGCCTCTTTTTCCAATAAAGTTATTGAAGGGGTATCCAGGAAATTAAGGATCAGCTCCCGGTTCTCTAAAAGCAGGGCCCGGACGCTAATAAAATCCTCAACTGCTTTTTCCTCGCCGCAAGTCTGAGAGGCGTAACTAAAAAAGGCATCGGCGTATCTTCTGGCTACGACATCGTCTTTCATCAGGCCTGGTCTATCTTCTCCAGAAAATCCTCAACTATCTTTTTGTCGTGGTCAGCAGTGAGTTTTTCTAAGATAACGCTTTCGGTAGCCCTTAAGGCCAAGTCTACAATCTGGGCCTTAAGTTCATGCTTGGCCTTACTCAGTTCCTGGGCAATATTCTCCCGGCCGGATTCGATTATCTGGCCGGCTTGTTCTTGAGCCTTGGCCTTCATCTCATCGGCTATCCGCTTACCTTCATCAAGGGCCTCTTTAAGTTTCTGACGGCTAATCTCCTCAATCGCGGAAAGCCTTGATTCATACTCCGCCTTTAATTTGGCCAGCTCAAGCTTTAAGTCCTCAATATGTTTAAACTCTGAGGCAATCTTTTCCTTTCTCTGGTCAAGCAAAGCCAATACCGGCTTCCAGAAAAACAGCTTCAGTATGCCTAAAAGAATAAGAAAGCCTACCGCCTGAGTAAGTATCTGTTGAAAATCAAGATTCATCGTTTCTTTACCATGCTAATGACCCTAAATTTCGCCTGCCTAGAAACAGGCAGGCGAAATTTAGAATTAATGAGCCACCGCCGCCACGGACTGAATCTTATCCATTGAAAGAAACGCGATAACAAAGGCGTAAATCGTTAAAGCCTCAATAAAAGCGCACCCAATAATCATCGCCACCTGAATTTTCGCGGCTGCCTCAGGCTGGCGCGCTATGGCATCCATTGCTGCTGATACTGCCCTGCCCAAGGCAAAGGCGCTTGCCAGAGCGGCAATCGCTAATCCAAGCGGCAGAGAAAACGCTAATGCGGTATTTGCGTCCATCTTTTTTACTTCCTCCTTTCAAGGTCTTGCGTGTTCTGTTTTTGTTTTTTAAAATTTAATGATGCTCAGCGCTCTCATGCGGAAGCATCATCGAGATATACACTGTTGAGAGCAGGCTGAAGACCATTGCCTGCACCGCCCCTCCGATTAACGATAAAAACATTATCGGTATCTGTAAAGGAAACCCCACCGGAATTTTCCAGGTGGAAAACATCGAAAGCCCTAACATAACAAACACATAAAGCAGGGCGTCTTCTCCGGTAATATTTCCAAAGAGACGCAAGGATAAGCTTACCGGTTTTACAAACTCACCGATGATATGGATAATGAACAAAAGGATATGAATAGGGATAAATAATAAAATTAAGAATATTTTGAAAACGCCTTTTTCCTCAGGCATACGGGGGTTTCCCGCCATATGGTCAAAATACCCGGCTATACCCAGCCTGCGCAGGCCGGTGTATTGCACATAGACAAAAGTGCAAAAAGCAAGGGCCGCGGTAGTGTTAAGGCTGGAAGTGGGTGACTTCATTCCCGGCACCATACCCATAAAATTCATAGTTAAGATATACAGGAAGAGTGTGCCGATATACGGAAGATAATGTCTGCCCTCTTTTTCACCCAGGACACCGGAGACGAAATTACTCACACTTTCAACTAATACCTCAACCGCGTTTTGAAGCCTTCTTTCAGGAATAAGCCCGCGGCCTCGCTGGGCGAAATACGCTATCACGGAAAGAAACACTGCCGCTACAAAAGAAAAAATCACATTTTCCCAGCGGTGCAGAAACGCCCCAAGGCCTGAATGGCCCAGGCCTTTAACCGTGATGCCGATAAAATTCGCTAATTCCTGCGAGGAACTCTCAGAGCCTGACACAGCGGACCTTTCTTTGACTAAAAACCACTTCTTAAGCGCCTTTCTGCACCCTCTTTATAATAAAAATAGTTTCCTTAATTGCCGCGATAAAACCCAGCACCACAAAAATAAAAAGGAAGATTTTCCCGGAGCCAAACTTCTCATCTAAGAAAGAACCGATGAAAAACCCCACCATCGGCCCGCCTAACAAGACAAAAGGAATACTGGTGGCCTCAAGGACAACTTTTAGGGATTTAAGGTTATTATCTTTGTCTTTGGGGGAATCCACTCTTGTTTTGAGCGCGAAGTTTTATTGATTTCGGCAGAATTGTAACCCTGTGGAATCACTGAAATTATAGACTGGTAAACCCTTGCTATAATTACTACGGCTGTTACTTTTAGGCTCACCCTGCCCGTGACATCTTTGTCTCTTATTCCTAGCTTAATGTGCCCTTAATATAACATATTTTCTCTTTTTGTCAAATATTTTAGAAAAAAACCTAAAAACCAAGGGTATTTTTGCTTAACAAAGAACAATGTTATTCTTGGTGTTTAGGTTTTTAATTCAAGCTATACGAATTCTGCTTGCCCCGTTAGAGATAAGATGCCGCAGGCGTCTGCTGGCTGCCTCTGGCAGCCTATCTCTAACTGGGCCTACTTGTCGCTAATCTACCTTCTTTTAAAACATACCCCCGGGTATCGGCAATGACCAAGACCTCTTTGTAGCCATCAGGGGTTTCCTTGGCTTCCAGCTGTTGCTGCTCAAAGACATCTAAGAGGCAGAGCTTGAGGTTATCTATCTCTCTGCCGGTCCTTTCTCTGGCAAAGCAGACTGCTAAGTATTCTTTTAGCCTTTCATCAGAAGGGGCTATTCCGGAACTAGCCAGCTTTTGGATAGCGGCTAATTCCGTATCCAGGTCAAAAGACTCTATCTCGGCCTTACTTAGGGCCGGGAGGCTGAAGTCTAAGCTTGAGGAGGCAAAGCTTCCTTGCGGCTGAATGAGCATATTCATCTGGCGGAAGTCAATACCGCCGAGGACCTTGGCCGGAGTTTCTTGCCCATCCATAATACTTGATGAAGCTTGTATCTTTTTTACTAATCCTTCTATTTTATTATCCATATCCTTCAATAGAGGCCGCCATTCTTCCAGCATTTTAAGAATACTTGTATTTTCTGGCTGATGGCTATTTACAAAATTTTCATATGTCGATATCCACATTCCCTGCTTGGACAGAACCGGCCTTTTCTCTAAAATATTTTTAAGGCACACATCTAATAAGATGCCTGTTTCTGGCACTGCTCTAAGCCAAGATACCTCTGCTATAAATTTAGCCTGAACTTCTTCCATTACTTTTCTAGAAATAAAATCAACATTTGGCCCGCGGGATTGGTCAAAATACTGATTAAGTAAAGTTTCAAATCGCGTCGCATAATCATTTATAATGTTAATATACTCACCTAATGTTTCATTCCCGGTCAATGCCGAAGAAACACTGGGTAAAGTCTGTTTTAAAATATCACTTAAGGGCATTTTATCCTGCACCATCTTATATACCCGCACTGCCCAATTCAATCGCCAAGGAATTTTTAATTTACTCAACTCATCAATATCCCCTTCTTTTTTACCCAAATAAGCTTCAATATCAGCTATTTCTCTAAGAAGGGATCGCCTTTTATTTTCCAAGTCTACTGTAGTGGTAAAGGGAGTCTTAGAAAAAACCTCAAAGTAAGGATTAGAAAAGGCCTCTCTGATTTCGGGTAATATTTTTTGATAATAACTCGTTAAGCTTTCTAGAAGTAAATTTCTTAATTCTTCCAGATTTTTCTTAACTATTTCTGAAGAATCTGCCGCCCCGGTGATACTTACTGCTATCGCATACTGAATAATACGTATTTTTTGTTTATCACCTTTTGCCGCGTTAAGCGGATCCAGTAAATTATTCATCACAAACATCTTGCCATGATATTCATTAATTTTCTTAAACCGCTCCTCAAGGATTTCTTTAAAACTATTCCATACAATATTATTCCACTCTATTTTCTTTAATATCTCAACCGTCAGCGGCGAGCCGGCCTTTGTCGTATTTTGAGGTGTTTCTCCAACCAATGTAACATCATCGCCTTTCAGGTTTTCTCCCGACAAGACATCAATCAGTCTATTGGTAATATTTTCCGCGCCTTCTTTACGCACCAGCATATCCCTTCCGAAAATAACCGAAACAACCCCAACGCCGATTTCTTCTATTTTATTATACACATCCCGTAAATAAAGATGCGCGGTTCGCGTGGGGACATCTCTGCCGTCAGCGCCAAAGTGAATAACGAATTGATCTTTTTCTAAGCCGACTTTTTTCGCTAATCTCATTAAGGCATACATATGATAAAGCGAAGCGTGGACTCCACCCTCCGAACCGATAGTGAGGTAATGGAATTTCTGACCTGTTTCTTTCACTTTTTTTAGTTCCCTGATAAGAGCCTTAACCTCTTCTTTTGTTTCGTTAAAAACCCCGTTAGCCAAGCCGCCATTAATGAGCTGGTCAACATACCATAGAGGCTGTTTTACTTCCCGCCCGGAAAATAAATGAATGTGGCCTATATCGGTTTGCCCGGCCTGCAGGCCTCGTAAATGATGCGTCCCTTCTTCGTAAGAAAGGATTTCTCTTAACCCAATAACCGCGCCGTGCGCCTGCAATGTGGTAAAAGAGGCATTCTCTACAAACCAGTCATAATTAGGCGTATCCGCCAGCCGTATCGCGTCATAAGGGTAGCTTTGGTCGGGATTTATACCCCAGCCGTCTAATACGGCAAAGGCGATTCTTCTTTTACTGCCGTGATAATCAGCCGGCAATAAGCTTTCATCATACTCTTGGGGTATTTCTTCACCCAATAATTGCAATAAAGTCGCGGCGTTATTCCTTATGGTTTTACCTTCTTTTAAAGGTATTTTTTGCTTTCTTAGGGGGTCATAGATGATATAGGGAACGGGATTAGCGGTATGAAAGTTATTGGATTCCTTAGGGCTTTCTTTTAAGCCCTCTTCCGAGGCTCCGTGGTCGGCAGTGATAACGAAAAGTGGGATTTGCTGCTCCAGCGATTTTATCGCGTTGTAGGCCTCCCTATTTTTTTCTAAAATCACTCTTAGAAATTTATCGTAATCTGTATTCAAAAGACGCAATAAATAAATTATCCCATCGGCTGCCGGAAAATGCCCATTTATTTGAACTTCGATTTTTTTTATTGTTTCCGCTTTAATCGCGTCTATTTTCTCTTTTATTCGCCCCAACTGCTGGTCGGTAATTTCATTGCTTTTCTTGGCGGCAGCGAAATTTCCCGTATGTTTCATCATATCCGAACTTAAGAAATTAGTGAGAATGAAATCAGCCGGACCGTCAAGCTCTGCTAATACCGCGTCGGCAACTTCCTTCATTTTCATCGCGGGCGTGTCCACATAGGCTTTTGAACTTTTTTGCATCGGAATAATAACGCGTCTTTCTCCCGGAAACGGCTGTTCGTTTCTTCCATTAGCATTATCACCTACATGTTCTTTCTTCTCGTCTTCAGAAATCCTTACCGAGGTATATCCTCGGTAAGATAATCTCTCGAAAAATGTATTGCTTATTTCCCCCACGGCTTCTTCCGGCAGTATAGAAACGCCATTAAAATTCTTGTAGAATCTTACATAGCCCAGAAGATTTTCAAATCCCCTGACTTGTAAACTACGAGCGAAATACTTGGCGCGATCACGCCGCACATGGCCAATCATAATAGAGTCATCTTTATTAATAGGGTATATCAACTCTCCCTTATCATTGACATTCGCGATAAATTTCAAGACCTGCTCGTTCACATCATCAGGAAGTTGATTTTGAAGCCTTTCAACAGCAGAAATAATCGGCGAGCCGGCGCGCTGCTCTTGTATCGTTTTTATGATTGATTCCAGGGCCGGAATTGTTGTATGATGAATATCGGCCCTAAGAGACAGAGGAATGTTAAAATCAGATACTTTATCTTTTAATATTTCGACTATAACTCGAAGCGCGTTTTCAGGTTTAGCGTCAACTGCTATTTTATCAATTGCCTTTAATTGGATAGGCAATGCGGTTAATAATGATGTTAATGCCTGGTTTCCGTTTCCCTTGCTATTCTCTCGCTCTATTTCTTTTATTAAGCTATTGATCATCCCCTTTGACTGCTCAAGCAAACCTGCTATTGTGCCTGTTGAAGCGGAGGATGCGAGCTGTGCTATTGCCGAGCTGGATTTTGCCGCGTTTAGGGCTTTAATGAGCTTGTCGCGGAACTGAATATAATCAGGGTCTATACTGCCCCCTAAAGCGGTTACAACTGTTTCCACTATATCAGTCTGTATTTGATAGGAATTATCCATATTGAGCAGATCGCTAAATCCACTCCAAAAATTAAAAGCCCTAGACATCCATCTATGATAAAGGCCAACAGAGAAACTGTCCCGAGACAACAGTTCGGCGTTAGGATTAAATAAATTTATCACACACTCTTCTGGCTTTATATCCCTTATTATTCTTATCTTATTTAAAATAACAGCAAGTGACGTACTTTTAGGATTCCTTATATATAAGTAATCTATTGGCCTCTCCCAAGATTCTCCTTCAAACTCTTTAAGCCCTTGAAACTCGCCATACTTAATATGCTTCTTTTTCCAGCCTAACCGCGGATTATCAAGCGCTGTTTTTACCATTTCAGGATTTAATCCGGCCTTCTTAAATAAATCATTCATAATTATCTTTGAGTCGGGGTTAAAAAACTTAGCAGTGACCGCGATAATAATGGTTCTTTCTTCATCGTTTAGGGTTTCGGTCGCAAACGCGCTAATTTCGCCATTACTGTAAACCTTGATTTGCACTACCGGCTCATTTGAATCTTCATTAGCAAAAAGTTCTATTGTTCTATACTTAACATTGTTCCTTTTATCATAATATTTATCATCTTTGCCTGCGGGGGTTTGTTGATACGCCGAAACTTTAAATATCTTGTAATCAACTCCGGCAATATCTATCTCGGTCTTAAGCTGAACAACCCACTGCCGGCTATTGCCATCAAGTTTCTTTTCTTTACCTTCAACAGCTTTTTCAATCAAATCAAAATTCAGCCCTTTTAATCCATCAGCCAATTTTTCATCCTCAACCAGCGGCGAGCCGACGGCTTTTTTGGGTTTCTTGGCGCTTATCGGATTAGATAAGGAAAATCCGGTAGCATTTCTAATGGCTTTCTCAAAATCTTTTTTTATTTTATCGGCCATTCCTTCCTTTTCTAGAATAAGCGAAACTGCCTTTATTAAATCTACCCCGGTAGTTTTACCAGGAATAAAATGCAAAGCATAATTAATATTTACATATGGCAAACGATTTAAACCTGCTATTTTCCGATCGCGAAGACTCCATACATTTAAATCCTCCGCCACCGAATTGTCTTTGGTAGGTTTCCGGGTTCCGTCTATTGCAGTATCTTTTTGTATCTCCTCTATTTTAAATGTATATCGTTTATTATTAATCTCTTCTGATGTTATTTTACTTAGTATGCTCTCTATTATTGGTATTACCTCTTCCAGCTGTTTTTTCTGTAACGGGTTAGAGATAGCTTGCTCTTGGGTTCCAATTTCGTCTCCGGTAAAAACAACCTTATCCTCTATCGCCGAGCTGACAATATTTTCTTCTTTTGCCATGTATCCATTGCTTATCTGGGGTAATTTCGGCATCAAATCCGCTATTCCCCCGCTCATATACCTGCGGATTACCTGTCCGGTAGGGGTGTAGACGGGTTCGGAGAGGTTGTATTCGCCTTCTTGGAATGATTTCTGGTAGGCATTGAAGTAGGTGGTCTTATCCCAGATTTGTTTTGAGGTGAGGTTAGTTAAGTTATGGGAGTCTATAAGCTTAGCCAAGTCAATGTCTGCTGGTGGCTTATGGCTTGTGGCTTGTGGCTGATTAAAGGTCTCTTTGAACCACCGGGCTAAGATAAGAGAGAAGTAGACCTGCCGGAGATTAGCGTAGTCCTTGGAGGAGTTGACCTTCTGGGTGAGCTTGGGAAGAATCAGCTCTCGGATGAGCTGAGTAGAGTATTGATTGAGCTCTTTTAAGCGTGGATCATTGAATTCGTATTGCTGATTGCCGAGAGCTGAGGTAGGGGCGGTTCGCGAACCGCCCCTACTGGTCAGATAGTCTTCTTCTAACATTACCTTGAGGTTGGCCTTGTAGATATAGGCTCCTTGGGAGGTTTTTGAGGAGTTGTCCTGGGATTCCCTGAGGATGATCTCACCCGGGACTATCCAGGGCCGGGTTAAGGTGGGGATAG
>JAUSCZ010000030.1 GCA_030674475.1 Candidatus Omnitrophota bacterium | reverse complement strand
TGTTGATTATATGGTACACATATTCACCAATATCTGTTCTCCTTACTCTTGGCATAAGTATGGTATATTATAAATAGTGGCTGACCCCATTATCACCAGGCAGTCCGAGGTCTTACCGGCTTCGGGTTTGTCCACCTGCGGAATTTCCGGGGAACAATCCCGAATATCCCGCAGGCGCATTCCTGGGTGTAGGCGATAACCGAAACAATACCAAAAGTAATAATAATGGTTCTTAAGCAATTTATGACGTTTTTATCTAAAGAGACAAATTTCCTTTGTTTATATGAAATTTTTGATAAACTGTTGTTGTAGAAAGGATATCCTCTATAGAAGTAAAAAACAATCTTGGGGGCTATTTAGACAGCGAGAAACCCCCTCGCACTTAAAAGTAGCTATAATCAATTTTGCCATCGGGAAATTTTGTCAGACTCTCGCGGCTAACTTTATTCTATTCTCTGTCCACTAAGGAACCACCTTTATTATTTTTGGTATCCTTTTCATTATCGCCAACACCGTTACATCGGCAACCCTATACTGTCAGGAATGTGCCGGCCTTTTTTTCATACCCGCCTTTCAGATATCCATTGCGGTATGCGAGGATTTACCCGTGAGGCGTATGAAAAGATGCAATTGAAAACCCCTGGTATGGAGTTTGCCTCGGAAATGGTATTTTCAGCGCTTATGCATGACCTTAAGATATACGAAATACCCATTGATTATCATCCGCGTAAAGGCAAGTCTAAATTGAATCCTTTGTTTGACGCCTGGCGCCATGTGCGGTTTATGCTTTTTTATTGCCCTTTGTGGCTGTATTTTATTCCGGGTGGCTTTGGGCTTGTTTTTGGGACATTGGTATCATTGTTTCTTTTAAAGGGGCCTTTTTTATTTATGGGTCGCTACTGGGACATCCATCTTATGATTTTTTCCAGCATGCTTTCTATACTGTCTTACCAGATAATTAATATTGGAGTATATGCCCATACTTTTGGCATACGTCATGGCCTGCTAAAGTATGATAGAATTACTGTTTTCTTTCAGCGCATTTTTAGCCTGGAAAAAGGCCTGTGTATGGGGGGAGTAATTTTTTTGATTTGTTTTATCATGATAATCACCATTGTAATTGAATGGTTTTCAAGCCATTTCGGCCCGCTTGACAGGATGCGGGAGTCAATTTTTGCCATGACCTTTCTCATTATAGGCCTGCAGACAGTGTTTTCTTCTTTTTTCATCAGTTTACTATTCATAGAGAAGAAATGAAAACCTTCTGTGGCTACTTCGCAGTATAATATTGTTCGGGGTAAAGGATTGATAATTGAAATGTCCATATGTCCATAGGAACTTCAGTCCGTCAAATGTTAGGCCCTCTTGAGAGGCCTGTTTCTAAAGCATATCGCGCCATATTCGTTGATTTATTAGCTTTCGTTAAAAAGATAAAAAACTGGGTTCCAGAGCAAAGTATTTTAGAAATTCTAGAAGTAGGATGCGGCGAGGGACTGCTCACTGAACTTTTGGCAAAGGAGTATTGTAATTCACGCGTTAGCGGTATTGACATTTCTCCTAGAGTCGGAAGGCTGTTTCGGGGGGATGCAAACCGAGTCTTTTTTCGTCAAATAGAGATTCAGTCTTTTGTGAGAGAGAGTCATTCTAATTTTGATTTGGTGGTAATTGCTGATGTGCTGCACCACATTCCGCTAAAAATGCGCAAAGAATCCCTGGGCTATGTGAGAGAAATTATGAAACCAGGCGCACTTCTTGTAGTTAAAGACTGGGAAAGAACTCCGATGCCAATTCATGCATTAGCATATTTTAGCGATAGGTATATTACTGGCGACCGCGTTTATTATTATACGGCCAGCGAACTGCGCAATTTAATTAAAGATGTGTTTGGAAAGAATGCAGTAAAGGATGAAGCTTGGATTCATCCTTGGTTTAATAATGTCGCATTTTTCATACAGATTTAAGAATACAGAAAACCTTTGTCAGTTGTTATCCCGAGAGTAAGAATGAAATTATCTATAGTTATTCCTGTGCATAATGAACAGGATTGCATCAAAAAAGTTGCGGAATCTTTGGTCTGGGAACTAAAGCAAAACGCCATAGAATATGAAATTATTATTGTGAATGATAATTCTACGGATTCAACCTGCGCGATACTTGAAGAAATCGCCATACTGCATACACGGAGTTAAAATTATTCGCTCACAACCGCCAAAGGGTTTTAGCAGGGCAATAAAAAAGGGCATTGAGTGCGTCAGCGCGGATATAGTGGTAATTTATATGGGAGACGGCTCTGATGAGCCGAAAGATGTTATCAAATACTATAATAAAATCTTGGAAGGATATGATTGTGTATTTGGTTCGCGCTTTGTCAAAGGAAGCAAGGCAACTGGTTATCCCAAAATAAAACTTATCTTAAACCGGTTGGGGAATATACTGATACAGCTATTATTCCTAATAGAATACAACGATGTTTCCAATGCCTTTAAGGCGTATAGAATCGAGGCTATAAGGGCAATGCAGCCTTTGGTCTCGCAGTATTTTAATATTACCGTGGAAATGCCGCTTAAGGCAATAATCTCGGGATTTTCTTACGCGGTAATTCCGATTACCTGGAATGGAAGAGGCAGCGAAGTGAGTAAATATCGTATTGGAGAATTAAGCCGGAAATACATTTTCTCTATATTATTTGTCGGGGCTGGAGAAGATACTGCTTAAAGAAAAAATCCATGAGAGCACAATACCCTCATAAAGATATGGATAAAACAACTCTCAAGGTAAGCACTATAATTATTCTGTTGTTTATTATTGTGCTTGGATTCGCGTTACGAATATATAATATGGATTTTCCTTCAATCGGCTGTCATAATATGAAAGAAAACGAATATCTGGGTATAGCGCAGGAGATGCAAAAGACAGGGGATTTTATTACTCAGAGGGTGTATTTTTATAATGCCTTAAGCGGCATTCCGGGGGTGAAGCCTTATTTTCAGCCTCCGCTAGTTTCTTATCAGGTACTCCTTGCCTGGAAACTTTTTAAGGAGAATATCTGGGGGCCTCGTTTATGTAATATTCTGTTTGGGCTATTGAGTATAGGGCTTATGTATCTTATTGCTAAGGGGCTGTTTCATACTACAGCGCCCGCCTTATTTTCCGCTTTTCTCTTAGCCATCATGCCTTTAGCCGTATTTTTCTCCCGTAATATTCAGCCGGAAAGCCCGGCCTTTTTTTATGCTTTTTGGGAGTATATGTTATGTCAAATTTATTTCTTTTCCCCAAAGAAGGTATACTCTTCTTTGGGGAGGGATTTTCTTGTCAGTCGCGGGGTTGTATCAATATAATTTTCTCGTCGGGATAGTGCCGGTTTTATGTTGTTTTCCTTATAACGTATTGTCTAGAAACAAAAAGGAAGCGCTTAAATGCCTTTTCGTATTTTGTATTCCGTATATGTTTCTTCTTTTAATTGTGTTATGGATGGTACATGCTACGGCGGCGCAATTCCAGGTGGCGCAGGCAAAGAAGCTTATTGATATATTCTCTCTTGCGTATTGGCAGAACTATGACTTATCCGTAGGACGATATATAGTGGTAGAAAATTTTACCCTTATCTTTGCGCTGTGTACATTATTGGGGATAGTATGTGTATTCCGCAATCCCCTTTTATGGGGAGAGCGCTATATCCTAGGCTAGGCGCTGGCGCTTGTGCCTTATGGTATGCTTTTTTCTGATAATCTGCAGCAAGAGAATTATTATCAGATGCCATTTTTGGTATTTGTGTGTATAGCTATTTCCTACGCGCTTTTTGGTATAAGCGAAATGATGCAAAAGGTTATTAAAAAGAATTTTTTTCTGCTTGCTATTATTTTGACAGGTTTGGCTTTTGCGTCTGTCTATCAGTCTATTACGCGGATGCATGCAGCCGTTTTTTATGGGTTAGATGTGGCAGGAGAATCTCTCAAATAATTTACAAGGCAGGGGGAGCGTATATTTTTACTCGCCCATCCCCAAGGACAAGGGGTAGCCAGGTATGCCCGCAGGTATGCTGGCTGGACGGAGGATTTAGGTGATTTCAAGGATAAAGAAAAAAGGTTTGGGGTAAGATATATCTGTTTCTATCCCACGGAATTCGCGCGCGAGTTAAAGACAAAGAATACGCCTTTGTTTGAATATATTCAAAATAACTATCACACAAAAGAAGTAGGGCTTACGCAAGACCCTCGCCAGGTATTTTATATAATATTGGAAAAAGGCAAAGGCTCAGACCCTAAAGATTTTTTGCAATCCTTTTCAGGCCCAACGCAGTTAAAGACTATTTATAAGATGTTGGGCAGGTATGTTTTCTTTTATACCTTAAGGCCAAACGTAGAGAGCGCTGATACGAAAAGGCAATGATATCACAAAGCAAAGTGCCCGCCGCAGAAAAAGACAGTTTAATATATAAGTTATATAGAACCAGGCTTATAAGCAGATTAACATATTCGCAGTATTATTTCTTAAGAAAGGAACTGAAGGGTTGCCGCTCGGTATTGGATATTGGTGCGGGTTTAAACTCTCCGCTAGGATATTGCAAGATTTCTTATAGTGTTGGGGTAGACATTTTTGAACCGTCAGTTAGAGAAAGCAGAAGAAAGAAGGTGCATAGCGCCTATATTGTAGCGGATATAAATAGGCTTGAGTTTAAACCAAACTCTTTTGATGCGGTGGTAGCATGTGAAGTGTTAGAACATCTGGATAAGGAAGATGGCCTGTTACTTTTAGAGAGAATGGAGGTATGGGCAAGGAAAAAGGTTCTTGTTTCTTGCCCCAACGGTTATTTTCCGCAAGCTGCCCTTTACGGTAATCCGCATCAGGTCCACCGCTCGGGCTGGGACATAGAAGAGATAAAAAACCGCGGGTATAGCGCGTATGGCTTGGTGGGCTTACGCCTTAAGCCATCTCGTTTTTTGTTCTTTCCGCTTGCGTTTTGGGCGGTGATTTCGGTGATGCTGCAAACTATCACGTATCATTTCCCTAAAATAGCATTTGATGTCTTTTATGTGAAGAAGAGGGGAGGCTAAGCCTATACCGTGGAAGATCCGCTCATTTCTGTTATTATACCTGTGAAAAATGAAGCCATGTCGCCATACGTTTCTATCATAATACCCACAAAGAATGCCGGAAGTAGATTTGATTTGATCCTGAAAAGGATATTGGCCAGCAGAGCCCCTTTTAGCTATGAAATAATAGTAGTGGATTCCGGCTCCATTGACGGAACGAAGCGGCTGATAAGTAACTATTCCATCAAACTTATAGAGATAGCTCCGTCATCTTTCAGCCACGGAGGGGCACGGAATATCGGCGCAGAGAATGCGCAAGGTGAGATCCTCGTATATTTAAGCCAGGACGCGCTTCCTAAAGATGAAAACTGGCTTACGAATCTAACCGTTGGATTTAACGATCCGGATGTTGCCGGCATATTTGGCCGCCAGATTCCTAATGATGGCGCGTCAGCTCTTGAAAGGTTTTTTTTAGAGTATATATATCCCGATTACAGGATAGTGAAGGATTCAGTTAAGCCGCGCAATTGCACCTTGCAGGATATCTTTTTTTCGGATGTCAACTCCGCTATCCGTAAATCCGAATGGAAAGAAAATAGATTCAAGGACAGTCTCATAATGAGCGAGGATCAGGCATGGGCCAAGGATATGCTGATGAAGAATAAAAAAATACTATACGAGCCCACCGCCATCGTATACCACAGCCACAATTATACTATACGCAAGGTGATAATGAGAAACTTTGACAGCGGCCTTTCGCTCAAAGATATCCTTGACGCACCTTTTAAGAGAAACCTCCTCTATGAAGTAAGATATATAAAGAGCGCTCTGCGCCACTTCTTTAAGAACAACTTATACAGATATTTCGCCATATTCCCTTTTTACGAGTTTTTTCGATTGTTGGGTTTCCTTGTGGGTAGATACAGCCGGCTCTTACCGTTATGGCTCAAGAAAGCGCTTAGCCAAAACAAGGCGTATTGGCAAAAGGAATAATAAAACGAAGGAATGGGGTCAGGGGGTCAGGGTCAGCCACTATTATTTGCTTTCGGCCTCCCTACTTTCCTTAATGTCTGCTCAAGGCTAAATCTTTTTATTACACTTTTTACCCAGTTATCATCGCCATAAGGACTACCTTTAGTAATTGATTTCTTGATCG
>JAUSCZ010000028.1 GCA_030674475.1 Candidatus Omnitrophota bacterium | reverse complement strand
GTTAATGTCAGTTTCTTAAATAATATTTTTTATTCCGAGAACAATCAACCATATTATTCTGATTCAAGTTATACAGGTACTCGTATTTCAGATTATAATGCTTGGTATGGTAATGGTGCAAGACCTGCTTGGGCTACCGGTACAAATGACAAAAATAGCATTGATCCTCTGATTACGAGTCTTGTGGCTCATGATTTTCACCTTTTGGCTAGTAGTCCTGCTATAGACGCGGGGGCTGATGCAAGCGCAATAGTGCTCAGAGATTATGATGGTAATACTAGACCACAAAATAGCATTTATGATATTGGTGCGTTTGAGTATGCGAGCGGACAGACAAATAATTCTCCGGTATTAAATTCCATCGGCAATAAGTCCGTAAACGAGAACGTGGTCATTAGCTTTATTTTGAGCGCTACGGATACGGATGGCGATACCTTGACCTATTCAGCCAGTAGTCTTCCTTCAGGCGCAACCCTTAATAGCTCCACCGGCGCTTTTAGCTGGACACCGACATACTCTCAGGCAGGCAGCTATAGCGTTACTTTTAGTGTCAA
Source organism: Candidatus Omnitrophota bacterium (assembly GCA_030674475.1). Classification (GTDB taxonomy): domain Bacteria; phylum Omnitrophota; class Gorgyraeia; order Gygaellales; family UBA12090; genus UBA12090. Next base: position 16,420 of record JAUSCZ010000028.1, on the reverse strand, counting down.
CGATGGCAAAGGTGGAACTGCTTCAGAAGCGATTACAATTATAGTAAATAATGTAAATAGAGCCCCGGTATTGACCGCGATAGGAAATAAGTCCGTAATTGAAAACTCTTCCCTGACCTTTACTGTTAGCGCCACTGATGCCGACGGCGACACCTTGACTTATTCAGCAAGCTCTCTGCCTACCGGAGCGACCTTCAGTGCCGCAACCAGAGTATTCTCCTGGACGCCCACCTACTCCCAGGCCGGAACGTATACAGCAGTGCATTTTCAAGTCTCTGACGTAAGCCTAACCGCGAGTGAAGATATCACCATCACCGTAACCAATAGCAACCAAGCGCCGGTATTGGCCGCCATAGGCGCTAAATCCATAGCTGAAGGTTCCGTCCTTACCTTTACTATCAGCGCCACTGACGCCGATGGCGACACCTTAACCTATTCCTCAAGCAACCTGCCTGCGGGAGCGGCCTTCAACGGTTCAAACGGGGTATTCAGCTGGACCCCCGGCTATGACCAAGCGGCAGCTTACAGCGCGGTACGCTTTAGCGTAACCGACGGAAACCTCACCGACAGCGAGGATATCACTATCACGGTTACCAATGCTAACCGCCTGCCGGTGCTTGCGGCAATCGGAGCTAGGACCGTGAATGAGAATATGGCTTTAAGCTTTACTATTAGCGCCAGTGATGTGGATGGCGACACCTTAACCTATTCCGCTTCCGGATTGCCTACCGGCGCGGCCTTCAATACAAGCACTCGTACCTTTTCCTGGACGCCTACCTATACTCAAGCGGGTAGCTATAACGTTACCTTTAGCGTAAATGACGGCAACGGAGGAACCGCTTCCGAGACAATTGCTATTACCGTAAGTAATGTTAACCGTGATCCGGTGCTGGGGGCAATCGGCAATAAGTCCGGGATTGAAAACTCTACCTTGACCTTTACGGTTATTGCTTCTGATCCTGATGGCGATACCTTAATCTATTCCTCAAGCAACCTGCCTGCGGGAGCAACCTTCAATGCCTCAACCGGGGTATTCAGTTGGACGCCGGGCCTGAGTCAGGCCGGAAGTTATCCCGCGGTGCGTTTTACGGTAACGGACGGTAATCTTACCGACAGCGAGGATATAACGATTACGGTTACAAATACCAATACCCCCCCGGTATTGGCCGCCATAGGTAACCAATCCATAGCTGAAGGCTCCGTCTTTACCTTTACCTTAAGCGCTACCGACCCTGACGGCAATACGCTTACTTATTCCGCCAGCAATCTGCCCACAGGAGCGGCCTTTAATGCTTCAAGCAGGATATTCAGCTGGACGCCCGGCTATGATCAGGCGGGAAGCTGCAACCTGACTTTTATCGTAGACGACGGAAACGGAGGATCTGATTCTGAGGCTGTCACGATCACCGTAACCAATGTTAATCAAGCCCCGGTGTTGGCTAGCATTGGAAGTAAAACCGTAACTGTAAATTACGTTCTCACTTTTACCCTTACTGCCACTGATGCCGATGGCGATACCTTGACCTATTCCGCCACCAACCTCCTTAGCGGCGCAAGTCTCAATGCCTCAACCGGGGTATTCAGCTGGAGCCCGGTTGATAGTCAAATAGGAAGCTATGCGGTTACCTTTAATGTTACCGATACCAATGGCGCTTTAGATTCAGAGACAATTACCATTACAGTTATCCTTGAAAGCGAAGACACACAGCCGCCTTATGTTGAAGGGATGAATCCTGATAGTGATGAAGTGCAAGTCCCCTTAGACGCGAATATAATCTTCCACATTAAGGATAAGGTCAAAGGTGTTGATATAAACACCTTATCCTTGAGTGTACAACGAGAAGGCGATTCTGCGCCTACGGATATCATATTAAACGGGGAAAATCAACTCAGCGCGTATCCTAATAGCGTAACTATCCAAGGAACAGCTTTAGATTATGTAATTAGTTATGATTCACCTAAGGTGAATACCTGTCAATTTAGATATGAGCAGATAATCACTGTTAATATTAGCGCCAGTGATTTAGCCGGCAATGGCATGGGCGCGTATTCTTATTCCTTTACCACCGCGATGGTGCTTAGAGGAAAAAATTCAAAAGTAAGTAAGAAATAAAGGTGGATAAAATGAAAAAATACAAAATAAAAAATACGTCTTATGTGATATGCGTTCTTGGTTTTTTATTTGGAATTGTTCCCTTGCGCGCGGCAGAGGATAATTCTTACTTGGTAATGGATAAGAGTGGAAATAATGTTTATGTAGTATGGCAGGAAGGGATAGGTGAAATTTGGCTTAATAAGTCCCAGGATAGGGGGATAAGCTTTGGCGTTGATTTAAGGGTGAGCGAAGGGATAGACGGGGTAAACAAGAATCCGGCCATCGCTGTTGATGATTTGGGTAATTTATATGCTATTTGGGAGAATCAAAAAGCAGATGGAAACATTGATCTCTACTTCGGAAAGATGCTCAAAGACAGTCAAGGTTTTACCTCTGCCTTAGTGCCGATTGACGCGCATTTAGGCGCGCTATCTAACCAGGTTCAACCTGCCCTGGATGTTTCAAACGCCAGGACAGTAGTTATCAGTTGGGTTAATCAAAATGGAAATGACGGCCTGTATTACGCGAAGTCTACCAATAACGGCGATAGCTTAGGGGAGATTACCGCCCCGCGGATTATCCGCCTTGATGACCGGACGAATGTAGCGCCCGAGCATCCGTCTATTAAAATGGACGCCAGCGGACAAAATAAATATATTGCCTGGTGCGCGCGAAAAAACGGCCAAAGAAAAGTTTTCTTTAATAAGCTGGATAACCGGGATAGGAGGGCTTACGTGAATGACGCGCAGGTAGATGATGATATCAACGGCGCTGACGCGCGCGGGCCAAAACTCACCTTGCGTCCTCAAGCCGGCGGCGGCAATGATAAGGCTAATATCTGCCTGGTGTGGGAGAATGAGGTAGATTCAGATACGGATATCTTTTTTGACAAGTCGGTTGACGGTGATGCCTGGGGAAGCGATGTTCAGGTTAACGACGACGCCCAAACTCCTCAAGCCCAGAAGGAGCCGCGGGTAGCTGTAGATAATAACGGTGATATCTTCGCGGCCTGGAGTGATTTCAGAAACGGAGATTGGGATGTCTATTTTTCTATTTCGGTTGATAACGGAGCGTCATTTAAAACTAATATCCTGGTAAATGAAGACGCCGGCACGGCAAAACAGGATAAACCCTCATTATATTTAAGCGCCAGCGGAAAAGACTTTTGCCTTAGCTGGACTGATTACCGCGACGGAGAAGGGGAAATATTCTTTAGTCGTAACACTATTATTGATGCTGGCGGCGCTTATGAAGCGCTGGTGAATGATAATTCCGGAGGAGTAGTAACGGCGGACGCGGCCACGCGAATTGAAAGAACAGAGGTGATGGTTCCCGGCAGCGTTTTGGAAATACCTACTAATATGAGCATTACCAGGGTGCAGTGTCCGCCGCCGCTGCTTAACGGTGATACATTATTAAATAAGGTAGTTGATTTTGGCCCGGGCAGAACGGTTTTTAAACAGCCGGTAACCATTAAAATTCCTTATACCCAAGCTGAGATTAATGAAGCAGGCCTAAGCGATGGCGGCAGACTAAAAATGTATCATTATAATTTAAAAACATTAATTTGGGAGAAGCTTGCTAATACTCGCGTGGACACCATCAATCAAATAGTTTCCGCCCAGGTAACCCATTTTTCAATTTTTGGATTAGGATTTGTTAATGAGGTTATCGGTGGTGGTGTGTTAGCGGCAGTGGCTGGTTCCGGAGGAGGTGGAAGCGGAGGCGGTGGAGGAGGCGGTGGAGGATGTTTTATTGCCACGGCCGCCTACGGCTCAAGTGAAAATACTAATGTTATGATTTTAAGACAGTTTAGAGATAAAGAGCTTTTGACAAATAGATTAGGAAGGAGATTCGTAAAATTATATTACCGTTATAGCCCTTTTATAGCAAATTATATTGCCAAAAGAGATGCTTTAAGGCTTTTAGTCAGGTGGATCTTAAGGCCGGCGGTAGTGATGGCAAAAATATGTTTGATAAGTAATTCTCAGGGAAGCAGGAGGTAAATATGTTATATATAAAAAATAAAGAAATGTCTTTATTGAGTGTGCTGGTAATGATGGTTTTGTTTATTCAAGGGCAGGTTTTTTTGTCCAAACCTAAACTAATCTTAGATTACAAGCAGGGTTCATTCGTTCCATTTTTTCATGATGAATTTAGTATCGAGAAAGAGAACAGCCAAATTGAAGATACTACAAAAAATACCGGTTATTTTTATTCGGAGATTGTCCGGAAGAAGGATGATTTCGGATTAGCGGGCCTGGAATTAGAATTATTAGGAACCGCGGTAGGAAATACCAAAGACCCTATTGCCTTTATTAAGGACCTAAGAGTCGGAAAACAGGGGATATACAGATTAGGCAGTCAGATTAAGGGTGCCCAGGTTATCAAGATAGCCTTGGGAGAAGTGGTTTTAGATGTTAACGGCCGGAAGGAAATCTTAAGGTTAAGCCGGCGCGCGTTATCCTGGAATAGCGATTCTCAAGGCCAGGCCGCGATCATATCAGTATCCGCGGACCAGGTAACGGTGAGCAGGAAAGGGCTTTTTAATCAAGCGCGTAATATTCTGAATGTCCTGCCCGCGTTAAAATTCAAGCCTTATTATGAAGCCAACAAGGTTTCCGGGTTGATGATTGAGGGAATTGCCCAGGATAGTATAATCGCCGCCGCGGGAATTCAGAACAAGGATGTGGTCAGGACAGTGAATAACCAAAAGATTAATACTTATCAAAAGGCGCTTCAGGTATTAAGTAAAGTCCGGAATCAATCCGAAATAAACGTAGATGTATTAAGAGAAGGTAAGGTTAAAAATTTACGCTACCGCGTTATTAGCTAGTGTAGTGTTAGAAAAAAGTGGTTGTGGTTGAAATCAAGTTGAACAAGGAAAAGATAGATTGGGATGGGTTAAAGGAAAAATCGAAGCGGATTGTTGCCGAGTATCCGCAATACAAATTTCAATGGTTGAGTTTAAGCCCTCAGGATGTAAAGGTTTTTTTAGTTGACAGCATTTAACGTATAATATATACTATTATTGTCCGATATATCGGACAATAATAAGGAGTAAATATGGATAGAGAAGAAATAATGGGCTCGCTTCTTTTGTGGAATTTCTGGGAAAGGGAAATCATGACCGGCATCCTAAGGCAGGGCTATTTGGGGCGGATAAAGAAGTTTTTATCTACAGATGAGGTTGTGGTTTTGACAGGGGTGAGGCGTTGCGGTAAAAGTACAATTCTCCTGCAGGCATTGACTGAATTATTCAAGGCCAAGGTTCCAAAGGCAAATACGCTTTATATCAATTTTGAGGATCCAAAATTTTATAATTCCTTAAACCTTGATTTGCTGGATACTATCTGGCAGGCGTATATTGATTATCTTAAGCCTAAAGGCAAGGTCTACCTGGTGTTGGATGAAGTTCAGAAGGTTAAGGGCTGGGAGCATTGGGTAAGATCAAAATATGACCGCAAGGAAAATGTGAAGATTTTTATTACTGGTTCTAATTCCGAGCTTCTTTCTCCCGAATTTGCCACTATTCTCACCGGCAGGCATTTGCAATTGCCGGTTACGCCATTAAACTTTAGGGAGTTCCTGCGATTTAAAGAAATGAATGTGGAATCAGAAGAGCTTTGGCGCGTAAAAAATAAAGATAAGCTGGGTAATCTTAGCCTGGAATATCTCATAACCGGCGGCTTCCCTAAGGCAGTGCTCACCGAAGATGAATTGTTAAGAAAAGAGCTTTTATCGCAGTATTTTAGCGATATCCTTACCAAGGATATCGTAGAGAGGCACAAAGTAAAAGATGTAAGTAAACTTAGGAATTTAGCTTTATTTTATAGCACTAATTTTACCCGTAGCTATAGCTTTAATAAGGTAAAAAAGGTCGCGGATTTCTCTCTTTCATTGGATTCCGTATACAGGTTTTCGCATTATATGGAAAACGCGTTCTTAATCTCATTTTTACAGCGTTTCTCCTATTCGATTAAGAACCAAATGCAGGCGCAGCGCAAAGTTTATCTCGTAGACAATGGAATACATAACGCGGTTGCCTTTAAATTTTCTGAAGACAAAGGAAAATTATTAGAAAACGCGGTTTATCAGCATTTAAGAAGCGCCTATCAAGAAGTTTATTATTATTCTGAAAAGAGAGAAGTGGATTTTGTATGTAAACAAGGGCTTAAGGTTAAAGAATTATATAATGTATGCTTTCAGCTGGAAGACAAAGAAACGCTTTTAAGAGAAACCGCCGCGCTTATTGAAGGGATGAAGTATTTTAAATTAAAGGAATCTACTATAATCATCGCGCAAGGACGCAAGAGGCAAATATCCGAACAGGGTTTCACTATCTCAATTGTGCCTTTTTATGAATGGGCTCTGTCTCTTAGCTAACGGTTTTATGTGTTAGCGTAAATTTAATATCCCGTTTGACACCCCTCTCCCCTAACCCCTCTTTTTTAAAGAGGGGAATATTGCCTCTCTTTTCTTAGCTTTGGCTTGAACTTACCCCTGGATAGAGGGCCGTGGTGCGGCTTCCAATAGCCGCAGCCCTTTCGTGAAGGGGGATACCTGCCTGCCGGCAGGCAGGGAGGGGGATTTTCCGGCCCCGCCCGTAAAAAAATAAATCGTAAAATAAAGCAATCTTTGTGTTATAATAAGAAAAAATTTATGTTTTAATGGGAGTAGTATGGAGAAAGTTGCGAACAGCGTATATATTACGGATAATTTCATAAGGTTCGGACTGGAGGCTTTACCGGAAATTGATATCCGCTTTTTAAGCAAAGAAGAGGTTGTCGAAAAGTTGAAAGCCTTGTTTAAGAATAACCGTAGTATGAGCGAACATCTTGTCCTGGGCATACCGCGCACCCAGGTCGCGGTTAAATATTTAACCTTGCCCGCGCTTAATGACCAGGAAATCGCCAAAATGACCGAGTATGAATTAAATAATCTTTTTCCTTATAAGCCCGATGAATTGATTTATGATTATACCGTGATTAACAAGGGTTCCGATGGTTATTCGCGGGTTATGCTGGTGGTGGCCCCCAAAGAATCTATTCTTAGCCGAACTCGCGCTTTAAGTCTTGCCGGGCTTACGCCTGAGTCAATTAATTTAAGTACGGTTTCCTTGTTTAACCAATTCACCGCGCGCAAAAGGCGGCTCGATGATTATTTGTTGATTAACCTTGATGATGCCTTTATGGAGATGCTCCTGATAAATGAAGCAAAGCTCAGTTTTAGCCGGGGGATAAGCCTGAAGGGGCATGGGGAGATAAAAGATTTAGTTAGGAGGGTAGAAGAAAATATAACAATTATCAGAAATAAAGGCGGTGTAGTCAATGCTATAATCTTAAGCGGCCAAGGCCGGGAGTTAAAAGATTTCGCCCGCGGACTTGAAGAGATTATGCCTTCTAAGGTAGAGATTGATGATTCTTTGGCGGTCTTAAAAGGCTTGGCCCCGGAAACAGATAGCGGCGTTTTGAAAATTAACCTTCTCCCGGAAGAATTGAAGATCCACAGGTTAAAAAATAAAAGGAAGAGCGCGAATCTTTTATTTATTTCGCTTCTTTTTTTAATTTTATCTTTATGCGCCAATATCGTATTTCAAAAAATGAAGGTCAGGCAGGAGTATTTATCTTTCATTAAAGCGCAGATTCAGGAGATAAGCCCTCAGACGTATACTCTGCGGGAAAAAAAGCTTAAGACGCAAATAGTAAAGAATTCCATCAACTCCGCGAGATTGACTTTAAGTCTGCTTGCCGAGCTATACCGGGTGGCGCCTGAAGAAGTATCCCTGAATACCCTGGCTATTTCTCAGCAAAAGATTCCCGGGGTAATGACTTTGACCGGGCAGGCGGGAGATTCTGAAAGCGTCTTGCGATTTGCCAACGCCCTCAAGGAATCAGCTATAATAAAAAGCGCGGATGTGGGTAATATTTCGCGGCTTAAAGCCGCTAAAGAAGAAGGAATGGTGGGTTTTGAGATCCGCGTTAACCTGGAATAAGGGTATGATGTAAATGTTAAAAATACGAAAACCAACAAAAAGAGAGCAACTTTTATTTTCTATCCTGCTTTTGGTTTTTTTGGCGGTTTTAGCCAGAAACGGTATCCGGCAGTTATTTATCAGCTCTCACCGTTTAAACGAAGCAATATCCGTAAGCGAGAAAGAAATAGCCCAGCTCAATGGCGTTTTAAAACAGGCGCGGTTAATAAATTCCGAATATGAGGAGGTTTTTTCGGGATATAAAGGGCTGTATAGCTCCGATAATTTACTTCAGGAAATAGGCAATGTTGCCAGGAAGTTAAATTTAAGTATTTTCAGTATAAAACCAGCCTTGATTGAGGATACGGATAAATACAAAGTTTATAGCGTAAAAATAGAGAGCCGGGATGAGATAGCGGCCTTTATTAAGTTTTTATATAATCTTACTGAAGGTGTAAAAGGTATTGGCGTTTCGCACCTCCAGATAAACGCGCAAAATAGATCTGAATTGCCCCAGATAAGCATGACCCTTAAGGCCATAATATTTAAGGATTGATAAGTATATGAATAAGAATTAAAATCCCCCTGCCATCCCCCTTTATGAAAGGGGGAAAGAGGAGGATTTAAAAAGGTATTTTCTGGTGAAGATAACAATGCGAGAGAGTTTATGCCGCGTTATTCCAAGGTTAAATTTAGTGTTGTGTTTGAGTGTGCTGGGATTAGTATTTTATCTTCTTTCAATCTGGAAGCACCTTTACCAGCCGCGGATGCAAAAATTTGAGACAGCGGTTATTGAGCCATCAATAAAATTACGAGAGATTCCTGTATTCAAGGAAGAGCTTTTTAAAAACCGGCGATTGTTCAGCACTTCTTTTGCCGGGAAAGTCCAAGAGAAAGAATCCGTGTTTATCCTTCTGGGGGTTTCTATGGGAACGAAAAATTTAGCCATGATTCGCAACCAGGCGGAAAATAAGAATTATTACTGCGCTTTAGGAGATAACATAGGTTCTTTTAAAGTAAAACAGATTCTCAGAGATAAGGTGATACTTGAGTCCGCGGACACTACCCTGGAGTTAATCAAATGAGGATAGCCTTAATTTCAGCCTTTTTGCTCTTTATTTCTTTTTTTGCTCAAGCGCAGGAAGCTAAGCTTATTACCCTTGATGTCAAGGATATGGAACTTGGCGATGTCCTGAGGATGGTTGCCGACCAAAGCGGTTTGAATATTGTTACCTCTAAAAACGTTAAAGGCTTAGTTTCCATAAATCTTCAGGACGCTCCGGTGGATACGGCATTGGAGGCGATTCTAAAGGTAAATAATTGCGGGTATGTGAAAGAGGACAATATTATTCAGGTCTACACTTATCCTGAACTCAGCCAGAAGGAACAATTCACCCGGCTGATTACCCGGGTTTTTCGTTTGGAAAACGTAAAATCCGCGGATTTAAAGACAGCTCTTACCTCTTTAAAATCAGCCCGAGGAATGATTGAGGCTGAGTCAAAGACCAATAGCATCGTGGTTACGGATACCAAAGAAGTTATAAATTCAATTGAAGGGGCAATAAAAGAGATGGATAAGAAGTTGGAAACCAGGGTCTATAAGTTAAACTACGCCAAGATCCTGGAGACGCAGAAATCTTTTCAATCAATTATTCCTCCGGGTGAGGGCGAGGTCTTAATTGATGAGCGCACCAATAGCCTGGTGGTAACCGCTTCGCCGGTATTATTAAATAAAGCGGATGTCTTGATTAATAGCTGGGATAGACGGATTCCGCAGGTGCTGATTGAGGCAAAGATTCTGCAGATAACCTTGGACAAGAATAAATTTTTGGGCGTTGATTGGCAATATAAAAATCCGGATAAGCACAGCATAACCATTGGCGCCAGCAGTCTGCCCACTCCTACCGGGGCCACCTACATTGATGCTTTTAAGATAGGGGTTTTGGGCAGTGATGATTACCAGGTGGCCCTGCGCGCCCTGGAGAAGTCAAGTGACGTTGAGCTTATTTCAAATCCGCGTATCGTTACTTTAGACAATACTGAGGCAAAGATATTGATTGGTTCCAGCGAGCCTTACGAAGTTTTCCATTATAATCAATTCGGCAATGTGGAAAGTAAGGAGATAAAGTTTGTGGAGGTGGGCATAAAGTTGATAGTAACGCCCAAGATTGCCGAAGACGGTTTTATCACCATTCAAATCCATCCGGAAATCAGCTCTCCCCGAAGCGGAACGGTAACTAACGCTCTGGCCATTGATACTACTGAGGCCACTACGGTGATGACCGTCAAAGATGGCAACACCGTCGTCTTGGGGGGATTGATTAAAGACAATAAGGAAATTCATATAGCTAAAATTCCCCTGTTGGGCGATATCCCGATTATCAAACATATCTTTCGCAATAAATATACCACCATGACCAAAAAAGAGGTGATTATTTTTATTACTCCGAGAATCATCAGCCCGGAAAGCGTTTCTTTAACAAGCTCGGAAACGGAACCCTTTTTCGACAAAAGAAAAGAGGGCATCCGTAAGGCCTTTGAGAACGCGCTGATAGACACGGATAAATAATACACGGATATACAATAAAAATCCTCCTTCATCCCCCTTTGCCAAAGGGGGAAAGAGGGGGATTTAAAAAAAGGGGTTTTCAAGTGAAACTACACCGAAAAGACCTGATTTGGATAAGTATTTTGGGTTTGGCGTTCTTATTTTTTCTAAATATTTTTATTCATCCCGGTCCCCGCCGCCAGTACCAGCTTACCCCTCACCCGGTATACCATATTCCCGGATTAAACCAGGCTAATAAACCGTTAGTTTTTTTATCCGAGGATACCTCTTTAGATAGGGAAGATAATGACGGCACGCCTTTGCCGTTTGAACTACAGGGGACAATTATTGGCAGGACATCTTTGGCCTTTATCTATAATTCTCATACTAATACGCGCGCGGTGTATAAGCTCAATGATATAATCGGCGATTTTAAAATCCAAAACATCCGCCCGGCTAAGGTCCTCCTGGCCAAAGGTGATACCACCAGGGAATTATTATTGGCGGGAGAAAGCCGCGGGGATGTTTCGGATGAGAAAGGCATTATCTTTACCGATGCCGCGGGCACAAAATCAGTCAGCAGGTCCGGGCTGGTCAGCCTTATGTTCCAGGCCAATGAGCTACTGCGGACAGTTAAGATTCTACCGGTTTCCGATACTGTTTCTCATGCATTATTGGGTTTCAGTATAGAGAATGTCCCCGCGGGAAGTATTATTGAGGAAGCCGGAATAAAAAACGGGGATATTATTCATTCCGTGGAAGGCCGGCGCCTGCAAAGCGCTCAAGACGCGATGCAAATGTTAGGCGCAATCCGCAAACAATCCAGCTTCGAAGTTGTTTTATTAAGACAGGATAGACCGGTAATAGTAAGATATGAATTAAGGAACTAAGTAACACGCCTGCCTGCCGGCAGGCAGGGATTAACGATGAGTGAAAAAGCAGACTTAGGTGAGATTTTAAAGGAAAGATTTAATCTGGACAGCCAGCGCTGGCAGGATTGCCTAACCCAGCATAAGAAAACCTCTGTTTCCCTGGTTCATATTCTTATCTCTAAAGGCCTCATTGCTGAAGATAGCCTGCTGGAGGTACTTTCTCAACAGTTAGACCTTCCTTATAAAAGGATTAGTTTGGAAGATGTAGACAGTGTCTTAGCCAGGAAGGTCCCGGCCAAGTTAGTTACGCACTATAATTTTATGCCCTTAAAACTTAAGGAAGATGCGATTCAGATTGCGGTTAATGACCCGCTGGAGGTATCCACCATTGATGAGATTAGCTTATTTTTAAACCAGGAGGTTAAGCCGGTGTTGGCGCGGTTTAAGGATATCCAGGAGGCAATCAAGAATTTCTATGGAGTGGGAGCGCAAACTATGGAGGCGATGTCAGCGGGAGCGCCGCTGGATTTAGAGGTGCTTACTCCGGAACATGATAAAGATATCAAGGATGTAACAATTGATCCTTCGGTGATTAAATTCTTAAATGAGGTGCTTTTAGACAGCATAAAACAGCGGGCAACGGATATCCATTTTGAGCCGTTTGAGAATGACCTGCGCATCCGTTACCGTATAGACGGGATTTTGTACGAGGTGCCTTGTCCGGCCGCGATAAAACATTTTCAAGCCTCAATTGCCACCCGGGTTAAGGTAATGGCGAATTTAGATATCGCCGAAAAGCGCCGGCCGCAGGACGGCCGGATAAATATTAAGATGGGTAATGAATTATACGACTTGAGGATATCCATTATGCCTACTCCTTTTGGAGAAAGTATCGGGATTCGAATCCTGTCGCGTTCCAGCCTGGCTATTGGCGGCTTAGAAGAGGGGTTAGGGCTCGGCCCTCATGAACTTAAGATCCTGGATAAAATGATTAAGAGGCCTCATGGAATTATCTTGGTTACCGGGCCTACCGGCAGCGGCAAGACCACCACGCTCTATGCCTGCTTAAATAAGATAAATTCCGCCCAGAGGAAAATTCTTACTATTGAAGACCCGATTGAATATCAACTAAGGGGCATTACCCAAATGCAGATAGAGCCAAAGATTGGTTTTACCTTTGCTAATGCCTTACGCTCGATGTTGAGGCATGACCCTAATGTAATGATGTTAGGAGAAATAAGGGACGCGGAGACCGCGGAATTAGCGGTGCGCATCTCTTTAACCGGCCACCTGGTTTTTAGCACCTTACATACTAATGACGCTCCCGGAGCGATTACCCGTTTGTTGGATATGGGGATTGATTCATTCTTGGTCTCTTCATCGGTTATTCTTATTATCGCCCAAAGATTAGTCCGGATTATTTGTCCGCATTGTAAAGAAAGATATGATCCTGATTCCACCCTGTTTACGCAATTCGCGCCCAGCATCCCTACACGGCAGTCTTTTTTCCATGGCCGGGGATGCGAAGCCTGCCGTTTTAGCGGCTATAAAGGCCGCACGGGAATCTTTGAGATGCTGGAGGTTTCTGATCAAACCAGAGAGATGATTCTTAAAAAATTACCGGCGCACCAAATAAAGGAGAAGGCAGTATCTTCAGGGATGAAGGTTTTGAAAGAAGCGGGGTGGGCGAAAGTGCAAGAGGGGTTGACTACCATAGAGGAAGTTTTGCGGGTTACTCAGGAAGACCAGGCGTTATAGCCGTGGGGCAGAGAAAATGCGACAGTTTTCCTATAAGGCAAAGGTTGGCCCCGGTGAGTTAAAAAGCGGAATCATCCAGGCGGAAAATAAAACAGTTGTTATAAAAAAATTAAGGCAAGAAGGCTTATATCCTATTTTTGTGGAGGAAACAATCTCCCTACCGTTAAAAAAAAGTTATAAAAAGATACATTCCCGGGATATCGCGGCCTTCACCCGCCAATTGGCAAATCTTATTCATTCCGGTTTTTCCTTAGCCGGGGCCTTAGCAACCCTCAAGGGCCAATCGCGGCATCCCAGTCTAAAAAAATTAGTCAGCGATTTATATGAACAAATTGAAAAAGGGGCTTATTTTTCCCAGGCCTTAGCCCGTCATCCGGAGGCGTTTTCTTTTTTTTACCTCAATATGATAAGGATAGGCGAGCTCAGCGGAAAGATGGATGAGACCCTGGGGCGGCTGGCGGAGTTTAAAGAGAAGGAAGACGAGCTCATCGCCCAGGTAAAATCCGCCTTAACCTATCCGGCATTTCTTTTTACGGCCGGGGCGGTATCTATATTTATCCTGGTGGCATTTTTTATTCCCCGTTTTGTGTCAATGTTTTCTGATTTTGACCAGGCCTTGCCGCTTCCCACGCGAATTATTATCCGGGTCAGCGCGCTGTTGAGCAGATTCGGATGGCTATTGGTAGTAGCAAGTGTTCCGGGAATTGTTTTTGCCAAATCTTATTACCAGGCTGAGCAGAACAGATTAGCGGTGGATGGGTTTATCCTGCGTTTACCGTTACTCAGAACTATAATTCAAAAAATGGAAATCTCCCGGTTCTCCTACGCTTTAGGGGTCCTGCTTAAAAGCGGGGTGCCGATGGTGGAGGCGCTGGAGGCGGTGAGTTTTAGCGTGAATAACCGCGTCTTTAGAAAGAAGATTCTCTCTTTTAAGGAAAATATTCGTAAAGGCCAAAGCCTGAGTAAATGTCTGTCCGGAGAAAAGCTTTTTCCGGAGCTGTTAGTAAATATGGTATCAGTGGGGGAGGAAAGCGGCGAACTCGCCGAGATGCTCAACCGGATTGCCGCGACCTATGAAAGCGAAGTGAACCGGAGCGTAAAAACAATGGTTTCGCTTACCGAGCCGGTGCTTATCCTGCTTATCGGCGGTATTCTCATACTGATGGTTTTTTCAATCCTCCTGCCCATATTTAATATAGATATGTTAGCCAGGTAAATCCATCTAATTGGTAAAAGCTGTAGTTATGAAAATTAAATTTGATGATATAAAAAAGTCCTTTTATATTCATTAAGAATAAATGCTATGAAACTATTCGCGATAGTTATTACTTTTTGGTCAGTAGTCTTAAGCTCTTCTTCGGTAGACGCGGCTACCTATTATGTAGCTACTACTGGAAATAATAGCAATCCGGGGACATCGGCTCAACCCTGGTTAACCATTAGTTATGGCTGTTCCGCTATTGCCGGCGGAGATACGCTGTATATTAAGGATGGGGTTTACACGGGAGCTGCAAATCGTATATCTAATGTTCCCAGCGGCAGCTCTGGCAATTACACTAAAATTTACGCCGAAAATGACTGGAAGGTAACGATAAGCAATCCGACCAATTTCCCGGCTTATTTAAATAATAATTCTTATGTTGAGGTGAGAGGAATAAAATTTAAAAACTACGCGGGCGTAAAAGTTTATGTTAACAATTCAAATCACATCAAGATCATCAGATGCTCATCTGATGATAACGGTGGTACCGCGGCTGGCTTTTTAACCTCCAACAGCAGGTATGTTTTATTTGAAGAATGCTATAAATATGGCGCTTCGCGCTATCCTTTTCAGGTGAATGCCGGAAGCGGGAGTTCGTCCTATATTATTTTTCGGCGCTGCGTAGTCAGATGGGATTATTCGAATACGAATGTACCCCAAGCCTGTTTCGCCAATTACGGCCAAAGTTATGTTTATTTTCAAAATTGCCTGGCCATAGATGGCCTGGACATCCGAGGGCAAGAAGTTGTTTATGACGGCCTTAAAGGGTTCTTCGTTCCTAACGGCGCCAATCAAACTCATTTTCAGGGGTGCCTAGCTTTAAATCTGGAAGGCGCCGGATTTTGGATGGAAAAATCTCCGGTAACCAATGTTACCTTAACTAATAGCGTAGTTTGGGATTGTAAAAACCATGCTAATGCCGGGACTGACGGTTATCCGCCCCGCACATTTTATTCCGAGGGGGGCATTGGTTCGTTGAGCCTGAGCCATTGTGTGTTTGGGCAGTCAAACTGGACTTCCCGGGTGGTGGACTCGGATTTAGGAACTGGGGATACCTTAAAAAACAGCATTATCGCTAATTTCGGCGCGATGACCGACTACGCTGAGGATGGATTTGACACCTCGGTTTATAATGATTATTACGGTAATAACGGGGGGAGAAACAGAACCGGCGGCTTGGGGGCGCACTCTTTGACTATCAATCCCTTTACCAATTCCCTTAAATATTTAACCCGGATTGAATCCGGTTCGGATTTAGCCGGCAAGGCCGATGACGGCGGGAAAATCGGAGCGACTATTCTTAAGAAAATAGGCGTTTCGGGAACTTTATACGGTGAGGCCGGCTGGGATGCAGTAACCGCGGATAATCTTTGGCCTTTTCCCAATGAAGACGTGATGCGCTTGGATATGAAGGCCTGGTCAAAAGTAGCCGGAGCGGCCTACGCCGGAAGCCCGGCAATGAGCGGGGACCGAGGCTTCTGCGCTGGTCAGACAACTTTAACCAAATATATATGGGAGTATTTGGGGAATACCATACCGGTGGAGATCTATGGCGCGGCTCAGAATACCCCTGCGGTGTTGGCTACTATCGGTAGTAAAACCGCGGCTTTTGCCGTTTCTCCAACCCTTTACTTTTCCGACCTCATAGACGGCCCCAAGACAGGATGGAACGGCAGCGCCACCAAAGGCGCCGCGGTAACCATTTGGGGAAAGAACTTCGGTTATACCCGGGGTTCCTTAAACTATGTAACGGTGGGAGGAGTGAATTTAACCGCTGATTCGGATTACGCGGAATGGGGTGTTACTACCAATAATGCCAGAGGAATGGAAAGAATCACCTTTTGGCTAAAGAATAACTGTGTTGACGGAGCAGGCACCATAAGTGTTACTGTTGACGGGGTTACCTCTAACA
>JAUSCZ010000021.1 GCA_030674475.1 Candidatus Omnitrophota bacterium | reverse complement strand
TTAACGCGCTATATTCATTTGAATCCGGTTAAAGCCAAAATCGTAACAGTTCCTGAAGAATACCCATGGTCAAGCTGTAAAGGATATTTGAGTAAAAAAGGCGATGGCTTTATTGATAGAGACAGGATAAAGAAATATCTGGACATGAAGGCCGCAGACTACAGGAATTTTCTGCTTCAAGGGATAGGCGCGGAATCTAATCCTTTTAAGGATGTCTATGCCGGTTTTCTTTTAGGCCGAGCTGATTTTATAAAGGAGAAGCTCAGAAGTTTAAAAGAACAAGTAGAAGGTAAGGAATTTTCGTATAAGAAAGAATTAAGCGCGCATTTAAATGAGGCGGATATAATTGAAGCCGTAGCAAAGCATTATCATAAAAGTTCTAATGAGCTAATTCAAATGAAAACCCGCCCCGCCACGGAAAAGAAAATAGCTATGTATCTGCTAAAACGGCTGACTGCTTTAACGAATAATCAGATAGGAAGGATATTTGGGGTAAGTTTTTCGGCGGCAAGCAAGGCAGCTAAGGACGTATATAGGCTTATTGAGAAAGATGCTGATATAAGAAAAACAACTGAGGGGTTAATTTCAAGTTTCAAGGGCTGACCCCTAATTTGTTTTAACAACTTGAACTTAGCGGGTTAAACGCGATAGATTTATGAATCTTACCTGCCGAATCAATAAAATGGTTCGGCTTTTTCTTTGGTGTGATTTATTTTTCTTGACAAGTATTTACTTGTTTAGTATACTTCTAATTGTGTTTGATTTAATCTAATGAGGTGAGTGTGAATAAGGCTAAAGACATAATGAACACCAAGGAAGTCAGTGGTTTTCTTAAACTGCATCCTTTTACGGTGAATAAGTTGGCCCGGGAAGGAAAGATTCCTGCTTTTAAGATTGGCGCCGATTGGAGATTCCACCATAAGCACATCGAGCGCTGGATAAACGAGAAGATAGTTTATCAACAGCAAGGCAGAGAGAGAAGAAATCCTGGCAAGCCAGATAGTAAACAGCTTCTTTAAACCTTAAAGAGACTGTTTTTCTTGGTTTTGGTGATGAAGCGATGAGCATTTAGGGGATATTTGTGCTGGGTGAGAAAGAATTAGAAAAAATAAGCAATGTCTTTAAAAAGGAAAGCGCGCTATTGGCGGTTTACCTTTTTGGTTCCTATGCCAGCGGCAATCCCCATAGATACAGCGATATTGACATGGCGGTACTGTTTGATAAAACAATAAATCCCGAAGATTATACCGATAAGCAGATAGATCTGGCAGTTGGCTTAGGCCGGCTTTTGGGCAGGGAGGCGGATGTGGTGGTTTTAAACCGGGCCGGTTCATTTCTAAAGTATAATGTCTTAAAAAACGGCCTAAGGGTTTACGAGCGGCCGGACAGAAACGAGCGCGATTTTGAGGCCAGGGCGATAGTGGAGTATTTTGACTTCCTGCCCATAAAAAACAGAATTGAAGAAGGCATATTATCAAAAATTAAGAAAGCCGTATAATGATAAACCTAAGTATTATAAAAACCAAAATAGCGCGCATTGAAAATAGCCTCAGCCGCCTTAAGGAAAAACAAAAGGTCAGTTTTGATGAATTTAAAAAGGATATTGATTTGCAGGATATAGTTTTGCATAATCTTCAATTAGCTATCCAGGGATGCGTTGATATGGCTAGCCATATAATTTCTGATGGCGGTTGGGCAGTTCCCGCGACCTTGGCAGAGTTGTTTGATGTTCTGGCCGAACACAAGATAATCAGCCGGGAATTAGGGGGGAAATTAAGCAAAATGGCCGGCTTCAGAAACATTATTATCCATGAATACGAAACTATTGATTTTAAAAAGGTCTATACTGTTTTAACCAAAGATATGGAAGATATATATTTATTTTTGCGAGAGATTTATGTATACGCGAAATTATAAGAGCGAACGCCGGATAAACGAAACAATAGTTTATCAACAGCGGGGCAGGGAGAGAAGCGGATTTCTCCTCATCCCCCTGAGGGAACTCTGGGATGAGAAGAAGCCAGGAAAGAAGGAAAATGAAGATACCAAATAAAAAAATAGCTAATCCCGGTAAGAAAAGTTCAAATATGGGAAGAAATAATAAAATAACCAGGCCTTGCGCGAATATAACGCAAGGCCTTCTTACTTTACGCGAGGTTTAAGTATGGGGAATAATGATATTGTAGAAATAAACCTATCCCGAATCATTCCGGCCCAGAAATGGCGGGTAATCCGCCTGATAATTAAGGTCTGGGAATTTCCGGCCTATATCCCGTCGGTAAAAGAAGCGGCGGTGATTCAAAGGGGCCATAAGACGATGAAGACCAAGTGGCGGGTTGAGGTTGATGGAATACCCATAAGCTGGATTGAGGAGGATCTTTTAACTCCGGGAGAAAACGCCATATATTTTAAAGCCGTTGAAGGTGATTTGCAGGAATTTAGCGGAGAGTGGTTGTTCAAGGATTCTCCCGGTGGCACCGAGGTCATTGTCCATGCCCGTCTGCGGGTGGGCATACCGGTAATTAAGGACTTTGCTGATGCTTATGTGAAGAAAATCCTTACTCAGAACTTTGAGGCTATCTTAGAAAGCGTGGAGCGGCGTTTGATTTCTACCAGGTATAGCGGCTACAAGAGTGGGGATACAAGTAAAATAGCCGGCTTTGGGATTATCGGGCATTTCTACAATTTTAAGCATCTGGAGAAATGCTTGAAAATGCTCTATCCGGATTTTAAGATGCCTTCGCGGGAATTCCTGGGTCCGCTTTTTCACCTGAC
Source organism: Candidatus Omnitrophota bacterium (assembly GCA_030674475.1). Taxonomy (GTDB): domain Bacteria; phylum Omnitrophota; class Gorgyraeia; order Gygaellales; family UBA12090; genus UBA12090. The sequence goes on along the minus strand of JAUSCZ010000021.1, from coordinate 9,918 downwards.
CCCGTCTTTTAAGATGCAAGATATCCTGAATTTTACCTCTAAAACCGGGCAGACCGCCAACGGCTGTCTTATCGCGGCTACCTTCATCCCGGAAATGATTGAGCAGGACACCCAAACCATCTTTTCAAAAGTAGTCAGGGCCTGTAAGGTCGCGGAAAAACACGGGGTGGGAATAGTAACCCTGGGAGGCTTTACCTCAATAGTGGGCGAAAGGATAGGACTGGATATTACCAATGAGGTGGATGTGCCGGTTACCACCGGAAATACCTTTACCGCGGCAATGGCAATAGACGGGGTTTTAAAGGCGGCAAATCTGATGAATAAAGATATTTCTTCTTTGAAGGCGGTGATTGTGGGCGGCACCGGAGACATTGGAAGCGCCTGCGCCAGGGTGTTGGCGGATAAGTTAAGGCAAATAACCATAACCGGAAGAACCAAAGCAAACCTTCAACGTATAAGCAAAGAATTAGCTAAAAAGCGCAAAAGCCGGATAATTGCCACTACCGATAACTTTTCCGCGGTAAAGGATGCCGATATTGTGATTGCCGCCGCCAGCGCCAGCGCCTCTTTTCTTAAGATTGACTGGTTTAAGCCCGGGGCAATAATCTGCGATGTGGGTTATCCCAAAAATATTTCCTATATTCCTACCTCAAGGAAGGACATCCTTATTTTCTCCGGGGGATTGAGTAAGTCCCCTTCGCCGTTAAATTTCCCCATAGATATCGGTTTGCCTACCACTAATGTAGTATACGGCTGTTTTGCTGAGGCCATTATATTGGCTTTGGAAAAGCGTTTTGAGGCTTTTAGTTTTGGCAGAGGCAACATCACCTCCGAAAAGATAGAGGAAATAAGGCAATTAGGCAAAAAACATGGTTTTGAAGCCGCGGATTTCTATTGGGGAGATAAACCGATAGATGCCCCGGCCATAGAAAACATAAAAGAAACGGTCAATGTTTAAACAATTATTTAATCCAGCTAATTATTATTTTAATCCTTATGCCTTGCCGGGGATACCGGTAAGCATTCTGTTTTTTGCCATCGGACTTTTCGTCCTGAAGCAAAACAAAAGTTCTGTCATAAACCTAGCCTTCTTCTATAAATGCCTGGCAATGGGCTTTTGGCTGTTTAGTATTTCCCTGGTCTATTTAAGTAACAACCCCCAAACGGCAATAGTATGGTATAGGTATTTCACCTTTTTCGGGGTGATTAATATAACCCCGGCAACATTGTTTTTTGTAACAGCCTGGAGCGGACGGCTGAAGGAGAAAAAGGTTTTTCTGGCGGTGAATTTTGCCATTTCTTTTGCTGTGTATATCCTGGCTGTTACCACTGATAAATTGATTTCCCCTTACCAGATGCGCCAGTATTTCTGGGGATACTATCCTGTTTACAGCCTGTGGCTGGTGCCGTATTTGGCATCGTTTTTTATTCAATTCATAATCAGCGTCAAAGGCTTGTGTTCGGCTTATAAATCCGAGAATATTCCTATCAAGAAACTTCAGAAAAAAATGGTAATTATCGCCCTTTTGCTGGGGATAACCGCCTCCGCGGATTTTCTGCCCAAATTCTTTAATTTCGGGATGTATCCCTACGGATATATCTCTATGTTTGTCTATATATCCTTAGTAGCCTACGCGATTGTAAAATACCGGGCTTTTGACATTGAGACTGCGGTTCATAAGACAATAATGTGGCTGTTTAGCTTTTCTTTCATAATTGTCCCGGTTTTACTTTTGCATAAGTGGATTTCTCCGTATATAAAAGAGTCTGGGCCTTTACAGGCATGGTTTTGGACGGCGAGTTTCCTTTTGGCCGCCTTTTATTTCCGTTCTGTCCAGCCCAGGATAGACCATATCTTCCAGCGCCGGCGCGCCAACCTTGAAGCAATCTCCCATCGTTTTGCCGAAGACTTGGTGCATTTAAAGGGGCTGGCTCAGCTTATCCCGCGCATTGAAAACGTGATTTCTGACGCCTTGTATTCCCGGCAGATACACATATTTATTTATGACGAGAAGACCTCACACTATAGATTGAAGACCACGGCCAGGGATTTTAAGGGAAGCGGGCAATTAAACAAGGATGAGCAGTTTCTTTTGTGGCTGGCCAAGAATAATAAGATCGCCTATAAAGAGTTTGCGGACATAGACCCAGCTTACGCGCCGGTTAAAGAGAAGGCTGATGACTATTTTAAGGAGATGGAGGCGGTGGCGGTGATACCGCTGGTTTTGAATGAAAAACTTTTAGGCCTAATTAACTTGGGCAAAAAATCCAACCTTAAGCCTTACAGCGCCGCGGATTTTTATTTCCTGAATATCCTGAAAAACCAATCCGCCATCGCCATATCTAATTCCCTGCTGTATGAAAATATGGAGGAGCAGGTCCGCCAGAGGACCAAAGAGCTGGTAGAGGTGCAAAAACAGCTTACCCATGCCGAGAAATTAGCTACCGTAGGCACCCTGGCCGGAGGGGTGGCCCATGAGATAAATAACCCCTTGACCGCGGTATTGGCCAATGTCCAGATGCTTTTGGTCTCAGACAGTGTTAAAGACGCCTCTGATCGGGAGTCTTTGGAGTTGATTGAAGAGGCTACCCAACGCTGTAGAACAATAGTCCAGAAGCTGATGGCTTATGCCAAGAAGCCTTTGGAGAACGCCGAGGTATCCTGCGTGAATTTGATGGATGTCTTGCGCAATGTAATGTCATTTATCGGATTTCAATTAGAGCAGGAGAATGTTGAGCTAATTATAGATGCCAAAAAAGATGCCTATTCGGTTATGGGCAATGCCAATGAATTAGAGCAGGTGCTCACCAATATAATCCTGAACGCCAAAGACGCCATCAGGCAGATAAAAAAAAGCGGCGTAATAAAAATATTTTTTATAGAGAATCCGGAATGGATAAGGCTTGAGATCGAAGATGAGGGCAAGGGAATACCCCAGGAAATAGTTTCCAAGATTTTTGACCCGTTTTTTACCACTAAGGATGTGGGAAAAGGGCTGGGCCTGGGTTTGTCTATTTGCCACGCGATAATTGAAAAGCACAATGGAATGATCACCGCCCGTTCTGAGCCTGGCAAAGGCTCGGTATTTATAGTGCAACTGCCAAAAGCGAAGATTAAGAGCAAGGTTAAATAAGTATTTTACGCCAAACAAGGGGGAGCAATGGCTAAGAATATCCTGATAATTGACGATGAAGAGCTGATAATCAAATCTTTAAGAAAATTACTGGAAAAAGAAGGATATTCTGTGTTCATTGCCAAGAACGGACAGGATGCCGTGATTATGACCGAGGAGGAAAACTTTGATTTGATTGTTGCCGATATCAGGATGCCGGGAATGAACGGAGTGGAGACGGTGCAGTCTATTTATCAAGGATTAGATAAGAGAAATCTTAAAAGAACACCGACCATTTTTATTACCGGATACGCGGATGCAGAAATTAAAAAGAAGGCGCAAACGCTAAAGCCCGTCGCTTATATTTATAAGCCTTTTGATATAAGTGAGTTGGTGAATAAGGCAAGAGATATTTTAGGGCAAGGAGGGCATTAGACGATGAATTCTGTTTTAGAGGCCCGCAAAAAAGAAATTACCCTGGGAGCTAGGGTCAAACATTATTTGAAAAGGGCTCAGGAGATTGAATCTTATTTATCTAAAAGGCCAAATGAATGGGGAAAGTTTCAGAGCGAATTCAATGCTGAACTGAATGGGATTTTCCGCAGTATAATGGATTTTGAGAAAATAAACTTAGACAGCGGCAGAGAAGATAAGGTGTATAAGCTTAAGCAACTCTTTGTTAAAAAATTTAAAAATTTATTTGCAAGAGGAATATACTGTAATTGGAGCATTCACAAGCCATTTGGTTATGCCGGAGACTTTAAGATAATAGATGATATTTATCAAAACAATCCTACAGCAATAGGGTTTGATCGCCTTTTTGATAATTATTTTCAGATGTCGGCGATTTCAGTTGCAGTGAGGAATCGTAAAGAGGACTTTAAAAGATTAATTACAAATTTTATTAAGGGTGAAGGAGGCCGCCCATTAAGGATTATGGATTTGGCCTGTGGTCCCTGTAGAGAGATAAAGGAAATTATCGCTTCAGATAATACATTATGCAAAAATGTAATATTTGATTGTTATGATAACGAGTTAAAAGCCATTGAATTCGCAAAAGCTCTATTGGGCAACCAACCCAATGTTAATTTTTTCCAAATAAATGCCGCAAGGATCGCTCTTAATAAAGATGTTAATTCTATAATAGACAAAAAATACGATTTTATTTATTCTACCGGTCTTTTTGATTATCTTGGTGAAAGAATTTCCATTTCCCTTGCGCAGAATCTCAAGAAACTTTTAAAAACTAACGGTATTTTAGCTATTTCAGATGTAAGAGATAAATACAGTAATCCGTCTGTTCATTTTATGGAATGGGCAGGGGATTGGAATCTTGTGTATCGCGATGATGATGAGTTTAGGAAAATTTTTATTGTTGCAGGTTTTAAGGAAAACGAATTTAAGATTCAATATGAGCAGCAAGGAATAATGCAATATATAATTACTTCTAATAAAAATGGATAATTTTATATGAATTTTTTTGCCTTGAGTGGGTTAATTAATGGAGTAACAAGTTCAGTCCTAGGAATTTTTGTTTTTACAAGAAACAGTAAAGATGCCAGGTATATAACTTACGCCCTGTTTTGTTTAGCTACCTCAGTTTGGAGTTATTTCTATTTTGGGTGGCAAATTACTTTAGATAAAAATATCGCTCTTTTCTGTTCTCGCGGTTTAATGGCAGGGGCAATATTTATTCCTGTAACCTACCTTCATCATCTTTTAGTCTTCTTCGATATCTATAATCAAAAAAAGAAAATAATTTTTTATGGATACTTAGGCGGTTTGTTCTTTTTATCATTGTGCTTTACGCCATTTTTTGTAAATGATGTTAGCCCAAAATTAATTTTTAAATTCTGGCCTAATCCGGGAATTGCATATCACATTTTTATCATACTGTGGATTTGTTATGTTGTTTATGGTTTTTTTATAATCATTAATGAATATAGAAAATCCAATGGCTTTAAGAAGAATCAACTAAGGTACATTTTATTAGCGACATTTATTGGCTGGGGCGGAGGCGCTACGAATTATCCTCTCTGGTATAATATTCCAATTTTACCAGTAGGTAACATACTTGTTTCCGGATATATGCTTATTCTTGCTTATGTTATCTTGCGCTATCGCCTCATGGACATCACTGTCGCCATCACCAGGGCGAGTATCTTTGTCGCGGTCTATACTGTTGTCATGGGGATACCTTTTGCCTTGGGGATGCGTTTGAGGCCTTGGATGTCAGGGGTATGGGGAGTTAACTGGTGGATGGCTCCCTTGGGCCTAATGGCTATTTTTGCTACCGCTGGCCCGTTTATATATATCTACTTAAATAAAAAGGCCGAAGAAGAGATCCTTAAGGAACAGCGCCGCTACCAGGATACTCTGAAAAGAGCCTCTTTAGGTATGACTCGGGTTAGAGATATAAATAAACTTTTGAAGATGATAGTCTATACCGTAGCCAAGGCTGTGCGCCTTAACCACGCCGCAATCTATATCCTGAACAAGGAAGCCGACGGTTATCTCTTAGGCTCAAGCCGGGGGAATCTCAGCCCAGTCCAAGCTCAAACCATAAGCTTAAATTCGCCCCTGATTCAGTATCTTTTAGACTCCAAAAGTCCTCTTTTGCAGGAAGAGCTCACCCAAAACCCCGCCAGCCCGGAGAAAGAGCCCCGCCCCGATATATCGTCAGGGCGGGGTGAACCTCAGAATAATCTCCTCAAGGCCCAGCTATATATGCTCAGTGCCTCAGTAGTCATCCCCAGTTTTATTGAGGATGACCTGTTGGGCTTTATGGTCTTAGGGGAAAAGCGCTCCGGCTCTATCTATACCGAGGATGACTTAAGAGTATTCACGGTCTTAGCCAGCCAGGCGGGCTTAGCCATAGAAAACGCCCGTTTCTTTGAAAGCGCCAAAGAAACCCACGAGCAGATAGCCCAGGCCGAGAAGATGGCCACCTTAGGGACTATGGCTGACGGATTATCTCATCAGATGAACAACCGTTTTCACGCGATGTCCTTGATTGCCAGCGATGCCTTAGATTGTATCAAGAGTTCCGATAGTAAAAACTCATCCCCCGAGATTAAAGAATTGCTTTCCTACTTAGAACACTCGGCGCAAAGGATAAAGTCCAACTCTTTGCAAGGAGGAGATATCGTCCGGGGGATGCTCAAATACACCCGCAAAGGCGAAACGGGTTTCGCGGGAGTAAACTTAGATGAACTGCTTGACGCTACCTTAGAAATGCTCCAGTTTAAAATCAAGCTCAGCGAGATAGATATTGAGAGAAACTACCCCAAAGACGAAACCAACCTCAAGGCCAACTTTACCCAATTGCAGGAAGTTTTTTTCAACCTGATTGATAACGCCTACGACGCGATGAACGAACGCAAAGCCGAACTCAAAGAACCCGGCTATAGAGGCAAAGTTAAGATAGTCGCCATCCCCGACCCCGCAAACCGGGTCACCAAAATAATCGTCCATGACAACGGCTTGGGGATTAAAGAAGAAGACCAGAAAAAGATATTCACCCCTTTTTTTACCACTAAAATTTCCAATAGAAAAGGCACCGGCTTAGGCCTCTATGTAATCAAGAAGATAATCACAGAAAACCACAAAGGCAGGATCCAGGTAAGCTCCATCTACAAACAAGGCACTACCTTTTCTTTGGAGCTTACCACAGCGGATATGGCTGAACACGCGCACAATGCCCCCACTAAGGGGAATATAGAGATTTGGGGGGAGTGAGTGAGGTTTTCCCGCGATATGAAGAATTTGTATAAATAGTGTTTTACTGTTTCATGAAATAAATTTTAAAACATCTTGACATTATGATGTTGTGATGTTATACTTTTATTAAACCCGGAATTTGCAATAGTAATGCGGCACCGAGACGACAAAGAAGGCCGCAGATTTGGCAGAAAAAAGTGCGCGCATACTTTTAGTATGCAAGCGCTTTTTTCTGACGAAGATGCGTCCTTATTTGACGGCGAATGCCATTACTATTGCAAATTCCGGGTTAAACCAAGGAGGTGCAAAATGACTACTTTGATCAAACGTTATACTGTTTATTTCGACCCGGATATCCACAAAGTCCTCAAACTAAAGGCTCTTGAAACAGAATGCTCTATTTCTTATCTTATTAATGAAGCCCTGCGGCATGAGTTAGCAGAAGACCAGGAAGACCTGGCATCGTTCGCGCGGAGGAGCAAAGAACCGACGATATCTTATGAAACTTTGTTAAAACGATTAAAGCGTAATGGTAAAATATAGGATCGAAATTAAGAAATCGGCGGCCAAAGAAATCGAACATATAGCGCGCAAAGATATTAAACCTGTCCTGGAGAAAATTTATTCTCTTGCCGAAAACCCCCGGCCGCATAACTGTAAAAAACTATCCGGTCAAGAAAAATATAGGATTCGTTGCGGCGATTATCGAATTCTTTATTCTATTGAAGATGCCATCCTTATCGTTTTCGTAGTTAAAGTAGGACATCGCAAAGATGTTTATCGCGGAGGTTAATTGGTTTTAAGTGAGATACGAAACCGCGGTTGCAAAGGAGGTGAGGCGAGAATGGAGAATACGCAAAAACTGTTGGTGGTTGATGATGAAATTGATGTGAGGAATTTCTTTACCAACTTCTTTGGCCGCAGAGAAATTGAGGTTTTGGCTGTTTCTAACGCCGAGGAGGCAATTAAGATGGTGGTGAGCGAGCGGCCCAAGGCCATACTCTTAGACATAAAATTAGAAGGGATGGATGGGATTGAGACCTTGAGAAGGATCAAGGAACTGGATAAACAGGTGAAGGTAATTATGGTTACCGGCCGGGAAGATGATGAGGCCAAGCAGGAGACCAAAAGATTAGGGGCCTACGGATTTATCCATAAGCCGATAGAATTGGATGAGGTGGAGAAGCTGGTAATGAAGCTGTTTCCGAAATGAAAATCCCCCTTCATCCCCCTTTGCGAAAGGGGGAAAACAGGATTTAAGAAGAGAGATTTTCAAGTGAAACAGTCATGCCCCGCCAAAGGCGTGGCACCAATGAGTATGAAAATAGAGTTTAGATCATCCGTGTCGCGTAGCGGTGCGATTTATCGCACCTGTAAGGGGATTTTCGGATGAAAAAAGAGAAAATGGTGTTGGATTACAAGAAAGAGCTGGAGTTAGCGGCCAAGTCTATGATTCTCATCCACGACCCGCAGATTTTGATCAAGATGATTGTGCGGATGATCGTGCAAAAAGTGGGGGTGAAACATACCGGGATCCTGCTTTATGATAAAGAGAAGAATACCTACATCTTTACCGTTTCCCGTGGGGCCGTGGGCCTTAAGGTGCCGGCAGGTTTGGCCCGGATGGACCCAGACAATCCCTTGATCCGTTTCTTTACCGAGCGCTATGATAAAAAGATTTTCGGCTCGGAAGGGGTTTTGGAGGCCAAAAGAATCAGCTTAGAGCTGAAGAACAAAAAACACAAGCCGGCCGTATTAACCTTATTAAACAAGGTTTCTTATCAATTAGAGATGTTTGAGGCCGTGGCCTGCGTGCCCAGTTTTTTCCGGGATGATCTTTTGGGAATATTGCTTTTGGGGGAAAAGAAGGATAATTCCCACTTTAAAGACGACGAGCTTAATTTCTTCACCGCCCTGGCCTCGGATGTGGCTATGGCTATCCGCAATGCCCAGCTTTTTGCCGAGCTGGAAGAGGAACTGGCCAAGCGTAAGAGTCTGTTTATGCACACCACCATTGCCATGGCCGCGGCAATTGACGCCAAGGATCATTATACCCACGGCCATATCTCCCGGGTTACCAACTACAGTCTGGCTATCGCTGAGAGGCTGAAAAAGCATAAAAAAATAAATGATGAATTTATGGAAAACCTGCATATCGCCAGCCTTTTGCACGATATCGGTAAAATCGGCACCCCGGAGAGGATATTGAATAAATCTTCTGAACTGACCATCGGAGAGAGAAAAGTTATTCAGGAGCACCCTTTAACCGGGGTAACCATTTTGCAGTCTATTAAAGAGCTTAACGAGGCTATTCCCGGGGTAAAATACCACCACGAACGCTACGACGGCAAAGGCTACCCTGAAGGTTTAAAAGGAAGAGAGATTCCTTTAATTGCTTCTATCATCGCGGTGGCGGATACCTTTGACGCCATGACCACCAACCGCCCCTACCGTAAGGCCTTAAGTAAAGAGCAGGCCGTATCCGAGCTTAAGCGCTGTTCCGGCGCCCAATTCGACCCCGAAATAATCAAAGCCGCCCAGGAAGTGCTGGTAGAATAAATATCTATAACTTTTTTGTTTGGGGCAGGTTAGCGCTTAGCGTAAAAAAATTTTCTTTTTTCCCCTTGACACCTAGTAAAAAATATGGTATATATTTCTTAGCCACGGAACAGAGAGAAAGGTTTTAATGTTCCTAATAATGACTAAGCCAAAGCTGGTTGAGAAGAGCGCGGGTTTAGTCTTTTTTTTGTTTCTTTTTCTGGCTGTTTCCTCTAAAAGCTTTGCCGCGGACAAGACCCCTCCCACCGCCAGTATCAAGATCAATAACAACTCCAGCTATACCTCTTCAACCAACGTTACCTTAAATCTCAGCGCTTCGGATAAAGGCTCGGGAATGGGCAAGGGGGCCAAGATGAGATTCGCCAACTCCAGCTGGTCTAGTCCGGAAAACTATAAAACCAGCAAATCCTGGAGCCTTACTTCAGGCGACGGCACCAAGACCGTTTACGCCAAGTTTTGCGATGCCAAGGGTAACTGGACGAAGTCTACATCCAGCGATACCATTATTCTGGATACTTCAAAGCCT
>JAUSCZ010000011.1 GCA_030674475.1 Candidatus Omnitrophota bacterium | reverse complement strand
GTTACGATCAGCTTACCCAGGATCGAGAAGTTGGCCGCGGATTCGTTTTTGGTCGGGGTTTCATTCAGGGGATTGAACTGGGTAATTCTTATCTTATTGGTGTTGTTTAAGTCGGCTAAGCCGAAGGGTATCGGGCTCCAGGTATAAAGGCCGGTGTTGGGAGCCAGATTAGTAATCAGGTTCCAGGTCGGGCTGGGGGCGCCGGAGTCATTGGTATAATACAGGGCTACCTTAGTTACCCCGTTAATGGCAAAGGCATTCCAGAGGATGTCATAGCTTTCGGTAGCATAGGCAATGTGTCCGCCTTCAGGCTGGGTGAGGTCAAACTGGGCCCCGATATTAAAGTCGGTTCCGATCGAGAAGACATTGACTTCATCCGCGGCATTGGTGATTTTAATCCGGCCAAAGTTGGTTACCGTATCCGGCATGGGGTTCCAGAGATAGTTAGTGGTGCCGCTGGAGCCAACCTGGGGGACAGTGGCGATGGGGAGATTAGTATTATAGTCATCGGCATTACCGGCGATATTATCCGCGCCCTTACCGGAGTTAGAGTCATAGTAAATCTTGACGCTGGCAATGGTTCCGGAGAAGCTCCAGGAGATGTTATTGGTGGTGCTCTTGGCAATCCAGGTGGTGGCGCTGCCGGTGGGGGCGGTCAGGGTCAGTCCGCCGATGATCTTAAAGGTCGGAGAGTCGGCTTTGACATTGGCATTTCCAGTATCCACTACCCGGATCCTGGGACTATTGGAGACATCCGGGGCCGGATTCCAGGTTACTCCGGCAGCTCCGGAAGCTATGGGCACTAAGTCCTGGATAATCCCGGCGTAGTCATCGGCATCATTGGGGATACCATTAGCTCCATTGCCATTATATAAATCGTATCTCACATTCACTGTGGTGATCTTGGTGCCGGTAGAAGTCCATTTGACTAAATTGGCATTATTGGAGAAGGCGGTTAGTTTAAGAGCGGCGTTGAGCGAGGCGTCTAAGGTGATTACCGGGCGGATCTTAAAGGAAGCGGATTCTAAAAGCTCGCTGGCGTAATCCTTGAAGTAAACCCGGATCTTGACGTCCTCGCTCTTCTCATCCGCTACCCCCCGGACCCAGGTATAATTATTAGTGCCGTTGACGCAGTCTACTTCTACCGGCAGGCCGGCTAAAGTCAGAATATCAGTCCAGACCCCTCCGGCCACTAAGTATTGGAACTTGACTTTGGGTAAGGTTAAGTCCGGCTTGGCCGCGGAGATGGCGCTCCAGGTGATTATCTTGGTGGTATCGCCGGTATTCCAGATCTCTCCTAAGCCGGGTGAAGTGATCCCGGTGATCTTGGGCCGCACTCCAAAGGCTACGGTAGAGGTATCGGTAAGTTCAGTGCCTACCGGAGGAGTTACATTGCTCAGGCGCACCTTGTAGGTTTCCGCGACCATGGAGGGGGCGGTCCAGGCTGGGGTTAGGGTATTGGTACCGTCTGCTCCTGAGGCGTAGCTGGGATTCACATTTAAGGTATCGGTGAAGTCGCCTTTGGCTGAGTATTCTATCTTTAAGTTACCAATGGTTCCGGTCTTGGTCCATTGGATGGGTATGGCATCCCCGATGTAGAAGGTCTGGGGCACAGCGTCGGGGGTAACTAAGCTGAGCTGGCCTTTGATGGTGTTGGCTCCGCTAGAGGTAGAGCTGACATTGGCATTATCATAATCCGAGACCTTGAATAAGACATTATTGGAAGGCGGGTTCAGGACGGTCCAGGACCAGGTCTTATTCGCGCCGCTGACCGTTCCAACCACTCCGCCTACAGGAGTTATCTCGGCCCAGGCGCTGGTGTCATATTTATATTCTATTCTAAACTTAACTATATTGCCAAAAGGCGTCCATTCAATGGTTTTGGCCTGACCAATAACCAGATCAGTTACTCCGCTGTTAGGAGCAACTAAGGTTACTGAGGCCTTAACCTGGAAGCCGGCGGATACTCCGGCTACTGCTGATTGAGTAGAAGGACTAACTACCTTAGCCTTAATCTTTCCGGCATTACCTACGGTCAGGGTAGTGCTGACCGGGATAGTCCAGGCATAAGAATATTCTCCGTTAACATCCGGAGGTCCGGAGATATCTATGGGAGTTACCCCGTTTATAGCAGTAGCTCCATAATCTATTTCTAAGCCGGTAGGGGAATAAAATAAGTTTACCGATTGGATGGCTCCTTGTTTCTTAAACTTGATGGTTTGAGTAGTATTCACTCCCCAGCTCTCGGCTCCGGCCGGGGTGGTTACGATCAGCTTACCCAGGATCGAGAAGTTGGCCGCGGATTCGTTTTTGGTCGGGGTTTCATTCAGGGGATTGAACTGGGTAATTCTTATCTTATTGGTGTTGTTTAAGTCGGCTAAGCCGAAGGGTATCGGGCTCCAG
>JAUSCZ010000008.1 GCA_030674475.1 Candidatus Omnitrophota bacterium | reverse complement strand
TCGGTGAGGACGCTGGTGCTGCAGCCGCCCCCACCCGGCTGCAGCACCAGCTGCGCCGCACACGCAATAAAATTGGCACGAAGCGAGCGGCCAAGCGAGCGCCAAAGTAGCCCTGCCCCAAGGCAGGGCGACTGATGCACGGGAGATACGGCAGCGCCCCAAGGCGCGGTAAAGATAGATCATTTTTGAAATATAGTTCGAACAAGGCGGTAAACGCTCCGCCAGTGACACCAATTCGAACCCTTGTGTTCTTCATCTAAGAGCGCGAGGGTTCGAATTTTGGTATGGGCGATATAATAAGGTTTAAACTTTCTGTCATTCCCGCGAAGAAAAAGGGGTCTGAGAAAAAGAAGAAAAAGGGGTCACACCTATTTTAATTGACAAAAAACTTGCGAAGAATGAATTGCTGGGACAATAAATAGGTGTGCGACCCCTTTTTACTCTCTTTTTACTCTAAATTTAAAATGAAAGATCCAGATTCTTCGATTTCATGATGGAAGGCGGCGATGAGCTGCTGAATAGCGAAGTTTGTCTTCACTGTGGCGAGGCGATTTATATGGATCAAGAGATTGAAGGGACAGATAAAGACAAAAAGACCACTAAATGCCCGAAGTGCGGAGGGGAAATTTGTCGTTAAGGATTTGCGTTCTGAAAAGTGGAAGCTCAGGTAATTGTACTGCCATATGGACTGGACGGAGTGCGATATTAGTTGATTGTGGTGGGAGGACATCAACGGAGAATTTCTGCCAAATGTTAAATGCGATTGATTTACAGCCTGCAAGAATCAATGGAATAGTTGTTACGCACGGGCATGGGGATCATATTAATTTAGATACATTTAAAATTGCAAAAGAGTTCGACATCCCTCTTTATATTCATAGGAAAACTCTGTTGAAGGGCAGCGATCGCAAATCAAAATGTCCGCGATATCTTATACAACACCATAATGTCCAGATGTTTTCAGTAAAAGAATTTAAAATTACGCCATTCAGATCAGCTCATGAAGGTGGTAATGTGGGACAACCTCATGGTTTTTGTATAGAGTATGAGCAGACGAATGAAACGTATAAAATAGGGTATTTAACAGATACGAGCCAAGTTTCCAGGAAAATGGTCGAAGCTTTAAGCAATTCTCATTGTTTAGTTATTGAAGCAAATCATGATTTAGAAATGATAGAAAATAACCCGCCTCATCACGCAAACTGGAAACAACATCTTAGCAATGAGGCAACGGCTGACGCCATAGCTAAAATTTTGAAGAATTCGACTAATAATGCTCCGAAGTATATTTTTCTCGCGCATTTAAGTCGCGATAACAATACTCCCCGAGTTGCATTAAGGAAGATCACGAAACGAATACGGGAAGAAGGGTTTAATAAGATTAGCGTGCTACTTACCAATCAGGTTAAGAAAAGCCAAATTAAAAAATTGTCTTGAGGTTTTTACAATTCGGGGTGAGCTAGAATTAATCTAGAATAACCGGGGGAAAAGTAGCCTCTGATAAAAGCTCTGAACAAGGGGATAACAATGAATAAAGAAAAAGGGGTCACACCTATTTTAATTGACAAAAAACTTGCGAAGAATGAATTGTTGGGACAATAAATAGGTGTGACCCCTTTCTACTCTGACAGAAAACTTTGTGGTTCTAAGCTTTCCGGGACCGGATCGCTCCATTCGTATGGAAAATTTACGCGCCGGGAAAGCGGTCAGCCGTTGTTATCGGAACCGCCGTATCGGAGAATTTTTAAAAGAGCTGGATATGACCGAGGGGCGTTCAACCGGTATCCCTAAAATATTAAGAGCCATGAAGAACAATGGTTCTCCTAAGCCGGAATTTGAAACGGATGAGGATCGTACGCATTTCCTGATCCGATTACCGATACATCTAAAGGCGAATGCGCTCGCTGTTGAACACAGCGAGGCCCCAGTCGAGGCCCCAGTTATTCTTACCGAAACAGACAAGAAAATTATTGTATCGTTGAAAGGCCGGGAACTTGCGAGGAATGAATTGCTCCATGTTCTTGGCTATTCTCAACCAACCGGTAATTTTAAAAAAGCTATTGAAAAACTGCTTCAACACGCGCTTATTGAAAGAACCATTCCTGATAAGCCTAATAGCCGCTTGCAGAAATATCGTTTAACGGAAAAAGGTAAAAAAAGATCGAGTCAATAAAATGAATACTGAACGGATGAAAGAAACGACTAATGGGTGACTCCATTAGTACTTAAAGAGACGCTTCCGGTAGTATTCTTAGTCCATAGTGGGGCGTTTTGATGAGCGGGAAGATCCGCGCAAGCGCGTCTATTATTGGCTTACCGGAGAAATTATTAAATCCGATGGCAGAGATGAGGCAGATCTTGAGACTGTCCGGAGCAGAAAAAAGCCCTATTCCCTATAAAACCATTGGATTAAAATTATGATTTTACATGTTAAGGAAGTAAAATATTTACATGATTACGTAATTTGGGTGCGCTTCAACGACGATATCGAAGGTGAAGTCGATTTAGAAAATGAACTGGAAGGCGAAGTGTTCGGACCACTCAGAGATAAAATAAAATTCAAATCTTTCAAAGTTGACCCTATCCTTGAAACCATCGTTTGGAAAAATGGCGCGGACCTTGCCCCGGAATTCCTTCATGAAAATCTTAGAATTCTAGCCTAACCAATCATCTCATCGGCCTGATCTTAAGCGTATCCCGCATATCCGCGATTTTGGAATCCAAAATTTTCTGCCGTTATCTACCAATATTGCCCTGTCTGTTTCATGTATAATCCTGACTTGCGCCCAGATGTATTTTTCTTGAGGATATATAAGATTGCGGAGGCTAAATGGCCAGCTCATTTTTTGCCTCCTTGAAGTATTCCCTGAAATTTACAAGCTTTTGTAACGGTTCTTTTAGCGATGTTTAAGTTCTTAGCTATGTCTTTACAAGGCAGGCCCAAAAGGCGTAATTCTGTTACCTTTTTGGCTAATTTTTGATATAATGGGGTTCGCTGTAAAGGCTGGATTATAATATTCGCGGTAATTTCGGACGCGGTTCGAATTGGTTGCAACCGTGTCCGCCAAAGTGATAATGGAAAATTTGATATTTGTCGTAAGCGCTATGCTCGGACTCTGGATGTTCCTAAGGCCCGCGCGCACTATTGAGGTTCAGAGGAGATTTTATTTGAGGATAAACTGGAGGATTGAGCCTGTCTCTATGCGTAAGGAAATCCGCAATACTAAACTGATGGGGGTATTTTTGATTATCCTGGCTTTGGTAGGAGTAGTGTTTTCTCTGTTTTCTTTCAAATGAAAAAGAAGCTGTGTAACCGCGCTTCAGGAGGTGTCGGGATGAAAAGAATCCTTGTGTATCTGATAGTTCTTATATTTATTTTTCCGGTATGTATTGTTGCGGCTGAGGGGTATAAAGATAAGGAGAGCCGGGAGAATACGCCTGAGGGAATGAAGAAAATACGCCAGGGGAATGTTACTGTTTTGGTTCCCCAGGGACAGAAAATCATAAAATCCGGCAGTGTTACCACGATGGAGAGCTTTAAGCAATATACGGTAAAAAAGTTTTTGACCGTGGAAGCGCGCGTCGCGAAGCTTGAAGAAAGTCAGAAAAAGTCGGCCCAGGAGATTGAACAGCTCAAACAGCTGGTGGGTGATTTGCGTAAGGCCGTTACCGAGCTCAAGCAAAAATTACGGACCGCTCAAGAAGATACTCCGGAGGTATTCCCAAAGCGATAGTTGAGATTGCGGTGAACGCACCGTAACAAATAAAAAGTGAGGGTGTAAATGAGTGTTAAGGAGCGATACGAATTTCTAAAAAACAAAGTTGTTAATCGTAAAAAAGAATTCGATGTTTTTATTGATATGTTTGAAAAAAAGACCAGCTGGTTGAGTAGCCCGGCCAGCACTAGGTACCATTTGAATAAAGAAGGCGGCTTATTGGAGCATAGCGTGGGCGTCGCGGAAACGATGTTAAAATTAAGGCAGACCCTGACGCCGGAGATATCCGAGGAATCCTGCGTGATTGTCGGGCTTTTGCATGACGCGGGTAAGATTGGGATGCCGGGAAAACCCAGGTACCTGAAAAACGACAATGAATGGGAAATTAAGAAGAGAGGCATGACCTATAAAATTAACCCGGAGGAAGTATATATGGGCCTGGCGGCGCGCAGTCTATACTTAATAGCTAAATATATACCTTTGTCCGACTCCGAGGCTCAAGCGATCCTATATCATGACGGCCAGTATGTTGAATCAAACCGGGAAGTGGCGCACCACGAAATGCCGCTTACGCTATTAGCGCACTTTGCCGATTTGTGGACCGCGCACATTCTTGAAGAAGGGCGCCCGGTAAAGGAAGATACTGATTACTACGATAAGAAATAAAGCGGGTTCCTTTTATCGGAGCGAAGCGGGTGTTTAAGATTTGTTATTCTAAGTGGAAAAATTCCTGGGTAAGCTTGACGATTTCTTCTTTGGTCTTGGCCCGGGAGGCCTTTTCGCGCAAGGGGCGGACTTTACGCAGGCTTTTAGTATACCAGCCGATAAATTTGCGAAATATCATCACTCCGAACTTTTCTCCGTAAAAATCAATACATAAATCCAGATGCTCCAGCATTGTTTGGGCTATTTCTTTTAAATCCGGACGGACGGTTATTTTTCCGTCTCTTAGAAACTCATCAATTTCTTTAAATATCCAGGGATTACCCAAAGCCCCCCGGGCTACGGCTATTCCGTCACAGCCGGTTTCATCAAACATCTTTTTGGCTAAGGGCGCCGAAAGGATATCTCCGCTGGCAATAACCGGAATCTCCAGGGCGTCTTTTACCGCCTTGATTATTTTATAATCCACCTTTCCGCTGTAGCCTTGCTCTTTGGTTCGTCCGTGGATGAACAGGGCTTTTATCCCGGCATCCTGGGCATAGAGCGCGGCTTCTTTGGCATTGATGGAGTTTTTATCCCATCCGGCCCGGATTTTTGCCGTTACCGGCACTTTAGAGTTTTTGACTATTATCTTTAGTAATTGGTTGAGCTTCTTGGGGTCTTTAAGCAGTCCCGAGCCTTCGCCCCGGCGGACTACCTTTTTTGCCGGGCAGGCTGAGTTAAAATCCAGGAGGTCAAACTCGTATTTTTGGAGAATGTCCATAGCCCTTTCAATGAAATTAGGCTCACAACCCAATAACTGCACTCCTAAGGGTTTGTCCTTTTGATTAGTAGAAAGCATAGACTGGGTCTTTTTGCTTTTGTGGCCCAGGGAGCGGGCGTTAATCATTTCCACAAAGGCGAAGGAACACCCGAACTTACGGTTAAGCCGGCGAAAAGGCAGGTCGCTTATCCCGGCCATCGGGGAAAGCATAATATTGGAGGTTAATTTTAGATTTCCGATTTTAAGCATAGAAGCATTTTAGCTTAAAAACCACTTTTTATCAACAAAGTTGACGAATAGCCGTTAAACCTGTATAATCATAAAACAAATTAGATAAAAATCGGAGAGGTCGCGTAGCTGGTTTAGCGCGCGCGCCTGGAGAGCGCGTGACCTGAAAAGGTCCGAGAGTTCGAATCTCTCCCTCTCCGCTTTTTTTTAATACGGAGGATGCGGGTGAAAAAGAGGGTATTGATTTTGTCGGCGGCAGCGGCGTTATTTTTTATGTCTTCGGTACTGGTTTTCGCGGAATATGGGTCCGGGAAAAACTTTCAAAAAGATAAGCAGGAAAAGTGGACGCGGCGTAAGCAAGAACAGAAAGAAGAGAGTCAGGAATTCAAAAAGAGCCTGGAAGGAAAAACTCCGGAAGAAAAGCATCAGGATAAGGAAAGTTTTTACGAAAAGACGCATAGTGACCATATGTCCGCGATAAAGGAAAAGCTGGCCAAGAATAATAAGCTGAATGAGCAGGAAAAGGATGAGCTGATTAGCTTTTATGAAGAGCAGTACCGGGAGAATGCTACTTGGCGTAATCAGCAGTATAATAGAAATACGTCATTTTTAGAAGAGATTGCCAATTCCGCTAAAACTCCTGAAGAGAAGAAAGAGGCCGTTAAAAAGCACTTCCAGGAGCAGAAGGTAGGGGGTAAAACGCGTTGGGAGAAACAGCGTTTTGAGAAAGAGGCCAAAAAGAAAGATTTCGGCCTTAACTACAAAGAAAAATCAGAGAAGGAAAAACCGCTAAAAGAACGGCAGTAACTTTATCGGATAAGTTTAAAATATGCGAAAAAAGAAACTACTTATTTTGTCAGGGAGCATCTTTTTAGGGTTGGGAATATTTTTTGGATACCGGCTATTTCAAGATTACCGGGAGGCTCGCCAGAGGCAGGTTTTGCTGGAGAAGAGAAGAGCGGCCTGGGATAATCTTAAAAAGGAGATTGAGGGTAGAATCGCGGATTTTAGAGGAAACATCGGTATCGTAATTAAGGATTTGAATGAAGGATGGGAGATTGATTTTAACAAGGGGGCATTGTTTCCTTCGGCAAGCCTGGTAAAGGTGCCTATTCTGCTTTCTTACTTTTATGCCCAGCAGGAAGGCAAGGTGAGAACGAGTGATTTAGTCAGTCTTAAGTCTTATGAGAAGGTGTCCGGCTCAAAGGTGCTGGGGGATTCGTCTGTCGGTTCCATATTTTCGGTAGAGGAATTATTTGAGCCAATGATCGCCAGAAGCGATAATACCGCCACTAATATTTTGATAGACCTCTTGGGTTTTGAGGCCTTTAACGATTATTTTATCCGCTTAGGCCTGCGTAATACCAATTTGGTCCGCCGGATGATGGATTTTGAGGAAAGGAAAGAGGGTAAGGAGAATTATACCACTGCCGAGGATATGGCGTATCTTTTAGAGACACTTTACCGCCGGAACTTCTTAGACAGAAACACCTCGGAGAAATGCTTAGGGTTTTTAAAACAGCAGAAGGTTAAAGACCGCATCCCCCGAAAGCTTCCTGAAGGAGTAACCGTCGCCCATAAGACCGGCCTGGAAAATAACATCTGCCATGACGCGGGAATCGTGTTTACCGGGAAAGGCGATTTTTTGATCTGCGTGCTGACTAAGCACCAGGATAAATTTTCCGCCCCGGCCAAAAGGTTTATTTCCGATATCGCCCTGATGACTTATAATTATTATCAAAGCTTTTAATTATAGACAGCGCAATAACCAGGTGTTATAATTTTTACGGTTTAAGCCGGATAAATAATGGAAAGAACTATAACAGACTTAAAACTTAAAGTAGTCGCGGAATTGGCCGGCAGGATGAATCTATCTCAGGATCACGCGGAAAGAAAAGAGCTGATCTGCGAGGTATTTTTAGGCCTGGGGGCTAATCCTGAGGATAAAGGCCTGATTAAAAAGGTGGGTTTTGTGGTGGATGTGGCCTCTGCCGAGAGCTTCGCCCGGGATTTCCTGGAACTAGAGGTAATTTCCGGTTTCTTAAATGACCAGGATGTTGAAGATATTGTCATAGATGGCCTTAAGCCCATATTTCTACACAGCACTAAAGGCGGTTTTATCAAAACCGATAAAAAGTTCTCCAGTTCTAAGGAGCTGGGATTATTCATAAAGAAGCTGATAGTTTTCTCCGGCAGGAATAATATTGATACTATAAGCGATATTCTTAATTTAGAACTTCCGGATGGCGGGGGCAGGGTGAATATCGTGCAATCCCCTTTTGGCCCGCAGTTGACCATCACCCGGGCTAAAATGCACCCTTTAAGTATTATTGATTTGATAGATAAGCATGCCCTTTCTTATGAGCTGGCGGCCCAGCTTTGGCTTTATGTTGAGGGAATGTCGGTTAAGCCGGGAAACATTATTATCGCCGGAGGCCCCGGGGCCGGAAAGACTACCATGTTGAATGCCTTATTGTCGTTTATTCCGCCCAAGGATCGCTTAGTAGTGATCGAGGATACCCTGGAACTAAATACCCACTCTTTGAATGAATGTTCGCGCTTAGAAAGCAATGAGAATATCAGTCTGGCGGATTTGGTGAAAAATTCCTTAAGGATGCGTCCGGACCGAATTGTCATCGGCGAGGTGCGGGGCGCTGAGGCCAGGGATTTAATGACGGCCATGAATGTGGGCAGGTATTGTATGGGCACCATCCATGCCTCAACTTCCCGGGAGGCCATTATCAGATTGCAGAATGAGCCGATGAACGCGCCCTCGGTGCTGATTAACCTGGTGGATGTCTTTGTGATTATGAAGAAGCTGGAATCAGGAGGCAAGGTGAGAAGGGTGGTCAATGAGTTGGTTGAGACCGCCGGTCTTGAGCAGAAAGAGGTTTTGATTTGTCCGGTCTGGAAATATGATTCGGATACGGATAAATTCTGCGAGCTAAGCCCCGGCCCTTACCGCGACCATCTGGCCAAGGCCAAAGGCCTATATCCTACTGAGGTGATTAAAGAGACAAAACTGCGCGCCGAGATACTGCGTAAATTAAAGAAATTAAACCAGACTTCTTATATAGAGGTAACCAAATTTTGTAGTCTCTACAGCACCGACAGAGCCAAAGCCCTGGCTGAATTAAAGATGTAATTATATTATTCCAGGGTTGTCATCTGTTAACTATATTGCGCCCGTAGCTTAATTGGATAGAGCATCAGTCTACGGAACTGAGGGTTGGCCGTTCGATCCGGCCCGGGCGCGTTTAAATTTGTGAGTATTCAACTCGATAAATATTATATGCTCGAGGCCTTGAAAGAAGCGCAAAAGGCCTTTGAGGAGGACGAGGTTCCGGTAGGGGCAATAATTGTCAGTCAGAAAAGGATTATCGCCAAAGCCCATAATCAGATCGAGCGCCTCAAAGACCCCACGGCCCACGCCGAGATGATAGCCATTACCCAGGCGGCTTCTACCTTGGGAAGCAAATGGTTGAACGAAGCCTCCATCTATGTTACGATTGAACCGTGCAGTATGTGCGCCGGGGCATTGGTCCTGGCGCGGATAAAGAATATAGTTTACGGCGCCAAAGACCCCAAAACCGGGGCCTGCGGCTCGGTGGTAAATATCGTCAATCACCGGAAGTTGAATCACCGCGCAGCCGTAAAAAGCGGCATCCTGAAAGAAGAATGCGGTCTTTTGTTAAAAGAATTCTTTAAGAAGAAACGCTGTGAGAGGAATTAGGTTTTATATAGATTAGTTATTAGTCTTAATTCTTAGCTCTTAATTCTTAGTTCTGCTTTTATGGAGAGGTGGCAGAGTGGTCGAATGCAGCTCACTGCTAATGAGTTGACCTGGGAAACCGGGTCCCAGGGTTCGAATCCCTGCCTCTCCGTTAAAATTTTCTGACAAGGAAAATTTTAACGGCACTAGAGCGAGCGTAGCCGAGCGGTAAGCGAGGCAGCAAGCGAAGTGCCTAGCCATTGTTGACGCTTAGGCGCTTCCGCTTTATTTTTCCGTGATACTCGCGGTTACGGCTTCGGAAGAAGCGGTTAACAATATAATTTTTCGGGATAGACAATGTAAAGAATTAATGTTGAAACTTAAGATGTTAGAGAGTGGGGACGTTTCTATTCGTAATTAGAACCGCCCCCCTTTTCTTGATAAGTTCTAAAGTTGAGTTTGATCCCATTATGTAGGAGGACAAAATCGCGAGGGGAAAGGATGTAATGCTTAAAAAATAGACCCCTGCGCCCTCCTTAAATCTCAAGAAGAAGGCAGGGCGTAAGAGGAAAGAGAAATAAGTATTGTGTCCCTCGATTATTGTCCCTCGATTATGTACACGCAAGGCATTGCTCGAATTTTAAAAGTGATAATTTAGGAGGTTATTCTCATGAGCTACTGGGTTGTAAGATTAGGTAGAGGTGGTGAATTTGTAAAATTAGCCAAAGAGGGGAAATTTATTGCCATTGGCTGGTCTGAGCTGAAAAGCGATCTTTCTTGGTTATTAAAGGAAGACGGATATCAGGCAAAAGCCAAATTAAAAAAGATTCTCAAAGACACATATAGAAAAGATTATACAAGCGGACAATGCAGCAAAGCTGCCGGTCAAATATTACGCTTTGTTCGAGATATTAAAGTGGGAGATTATATACTGACGCCTGATTCTCTAACTAGGCAGATTCTTATTGGAAGAGTACAGTCGAATTATCTTTATGCAACAAAAAAAGATGCATGCAGTTATCGCCATAGAAAAGGAGTGGAATGGATAAAAGAAGTAAGCCGTGATCAATTATCGCAAGCACTAAAAAATTCCACAGGTTCATTATTGACCGTATTCCAATTATCGGGTCACGATAAAGAACTATCTGCAATCGTTGAGGGCAAATCCACAAAAGGCGCAATAAATACTATTTATAGGGCGCAGGAAAATGAAGAATCAATTGTTGGCGAAACGATCAATTTTAGAGGTTTAATTTTTGCTCCCATAAATGAACAGGGCGTCGTATTTTTATTTAGCAAAGTTAGCAAGGATCTAGGAGTTGAACTCGAGGAAATTAAGCAGGGATTTCCAGATGCTATTGGAAGGGTCAAAACCCCGAAAGGTTATGCGAAACGAACAATAGAATTTGAGTTCAAAAGCTCGAATTATGACCACTTGCCAAAAAAAGCAGACTTTTTAATATGCTGGGAGCATGATTGGAGAGATTGCCCGCAGGATATGCAAATTATAGAGTTAAAAGAAGTAATTAAAGGTTTGAAAACGGAAGAGTAAAATGGCCAAAGCTGACTTAAACGAGTTTATTCGCAATATTAAAAACTATATGTTGTCCGAGTATGGGTTTGGAGCCAGGTCGGAATATTGCTTAGGTCCTGAAAGATGGTGTTTTAAAGCAGATATAGCGTGTGATATTAAGAACGGGAAACTCATCATTGAGATAGAACAAGGACAACCGCATCCAGACACAAATGTTGCTAAATATTGGTATTGGCTAGAGAAGTCGAAGTATAAAGGGAAACTATATCTAATTCAAGTATTTGGTAGAGAATTTTATGATAACAATTATAAATCAAGGGCGGATCTTTGCCAATTTGTTGCAGAGAAAATATCAAAATGCCATGCGAATTTCAAATATATGTCAATTCCCGGAAAGAAAAGTCATAAATGGGAAGAAGATTGGCGAATACAAAAGTTATTACCAGAAGTCAAAAATATATTAAATAGTATTATCAAAAAAATAAATAAAAAGAACCTCAATGCGCAAGATAGGAAACGTGTCAAAAAGGGATAGGTTGCAGAGTGTCCCAAGATTATACGTTTCCAGAACTCTTAAATGAATTTTAGAGACCTAAGAGAAAAAGTAGAAAATCTCATACTAGAAAAACTAGGGGACGCTTCGTGTTTTTAAAAAAAATGAGGTACCGATAAATAGAAACGGTTCCTAGTTTTATTGATTAAGAAGATTTATTGGCAAATAAGCTTACCGAAAAACTTGAAGGGGCGGCGAGGTATATTCAATGACTCAGAGATTGGAGGGAATTAGAAATGTCCAACAATGAACCCGAGGAAAAAAAGTTTACTACAATCCAAGAAATCGAAATTCCTTTAGGATTTAAGGCAGCAATTGAATCCGGTGAATGCGTCCTTTTTATTGGAGCTGGTCTCGGAATTCATCTAGGAGCTGAATAAGACGCTTTACATAACGTAATTAATTGCAGGGAGATGTAAAAGAAATACGATAGAGCTATAAAGCAAATAGATGTCAGTATTTGTTTTGGAAGCGATTGTTTCGGAAGAGGATAGCTAAAGCGTCTTGAATTTTTTGAATTTTCTTTTTTGATAAGTTCTAAGGTTGCGACCCTATTGATTCCTGAATTACATGCGGCTACAAGCAGGCTGTTAGGAGACAATAAGTTTATAGAGGCTATTGAGGATGAAACCGGAAGGGAACTAAAGAAACGAAAACCAGGGCCGAAAAACAATAATTAAGTGATGTGTCCCCGGAACTTCCCCGGAACTTCCCGGAACTTCGTATACCCGGAACTTAATGTAACTTATACGGTTAGGGAAATATGCTCGACGGAATCCCTCCCTCTCCGCCAATCTCAGGCGAACCCTGTCCGGTAGCGCGAGAAGGGTTTCTTGTTTTTTTGAGGTAAATTTAGCAGGCGACACAAACGATCGTTAGATGCATTAAGGAGATAGGCGAGGACTCCATATGATACCAATTGACACTATTTTATTATGGGTTGCGGTATTGATTTTCGTGAGCGTTGTCTCAAGCAAGCTCTCGGATAGATTCGCTATACCTGTCTTGTTGTTATTTTTAGCGATCGGAATGCTTGCTGGTTCAGAAGGAATAGGCAAGATTTATTTTGACAATGCGCAGTTAGCGAAATCGATTGGCGTTGTTGCCCTCATTTTTATTATTTTCTCCGGAGGTTTTGATACTAATTGGAAAGATACCAAATCAGTTGTTTGGCCGGGAGTCATACTTTCGACACTTGGAGTTTTAATGACCGCAATTATAACCGGGTGTTTTGCCATATATATTCTAAAGTTTTCTTTTCTCGAAGGAATGCTTCTTGGTTCTATAGTTTCCTCAACTGATGCCGCCGCCGTATTTAGTATTTTAAGGTCTAGGCGAATAAGCCTAAAAAAGCCTTTAAAGCCATTACTTGAGTTTGAATCTGGCAGTAACGACCCAATGGCTGTTTTTTTGACCGTAGGTTTTATCAGTCTTCTAACCGTGAAAAACATGAGCATTGCCGCCTTGATTCCCAGATTCGTTCTGAATATGGGCATGGGCGCACTCGTAGGTTACTTAATGGCGAGGTTTATTGTGTTCCTCATTAACCGCCTGAAGTTGGAACATGAGGGGCTTTATCCGGTAATAATGATTTCGCTTGTTCTATTAACGTACGTAATCGCAGTTTTTCTGAAAGGCAATGGATTTCTTGCAGTGTATCTTATGGGCTTAATGTTGGGGCAAGCGGAGTTTCCCAATAAAAGAATGATCATGAGATTCCATGATGGTTTAGCATGGCTTATGCAGATCGCCATGTTCGTAACGTTGGGTTTACTCGTTTTTCCTTCGCATATTGTTCCGTTAATGGGGGCGGGATTATTGTTCACGCTTTTTCTTATGGTGGTTGCTCGCCCTGTCAGCGTATTGCTGTGTCTCTTGCCGTTTAAAATGAATTTACGCAAAAAAGCCATGGTTGCTTGGGTTGGTCTCAGGGGATCGGTCCCGATTATCTTGGCGACATTTCCTTTCATGGCAGGCATTTCTCAGGCGGATACCATTTTTAATATTGTGTTTTTTGTCGTTATTGCGTCAGTTTTTATTCAAGGGACATCTATTCTGCTCGTCTCAAAAATATTGAAATTAGATGTTCCTTTGGCCAACAGGATAAGTTATCCAATTGAATTTGAGAAAACTCAAGCTATTGATGCGGAATTGACGGATGTTATGGTTCCGTATGATTCAGCAGTCGCAGGGAAAATGATTAGCGATTTAGGCGTCCCCGAAAAATGTCTTATTGTGCTTATTGCACGGGGAGATAAGTTTATTATACCCTCCGGATCTACGCCTATAGAAAGCGGTGATGTTTTATTGGTCCTTGCGAATACGGCAGACTTTTCTATTTTTCAACAAACGGTGGCACGGCTTAAGAAAAAGGAAGGGTAGTGAGGATAGGCATTCCGGGGGCATTCCGGCATTCCGCGGACACATCACTTCGGCATTCCGGGCATTCCGGGGACACATCACTTAATTCATTGATCTGGCCAGTTCTTTATAAAACCAAAGATTTATTATTATCTGATAACTTTGTTATTGAAGAAATAGAAGATTGGAAGGCGTTTTTAGCAGGCCAAGACCAGGATCAGAATATGAAGCTTTTTAAGAAACACGCGCGCATCGGAAAGCCCTTAGGCCAAGAGGGATTCATAGAAAATCTGGAAAAGATAACAAGCAGAATTTTAAGACCCCAGAAACCGGGAAGAAAGAAGAAATAAGTGATGTGTCCCCGGAACTTACGGAACTTAAGAAAGTAATCATTGGCAATTGCGATAAGTTCGGGAATAGGGGGCCAAACCTCAAAAGTCCCCAATGACCCTTGACGCTGGAATTGATAAGAAATTGGATAAATTGTAAATTTGAGGTTGACCCTATCAGCCGAAAGGAGGTGCTGAATGTGGAAGAAAAACAAGATTTTAGCCCTGATAGTCGTCTTTCTCTTCGCGTTTTGTATAGCGAGGGATATTTTTATTAAATCGCTCATAGGTAGCGTTGCCGGCAGCGTTACCGGCGCCCCTACGCGTATCGGCGGCTTTTCCCTGAGTGTCATACGACAGACAGTTGAGATGACGGATTTTAAGATGTATAATCCTCACGGATTCCCTCGGGATATTTTGGTTGATATTCCAAAGATAAGTATTTCCTGGAATCTGGGGGCGCTGCTTAAAGGCAAGATCCATCTTAAAGAGATAGATTTCGAACTTAAAGAAGTGGGCATGACTGAGAATGAAGAAGGAAAGCTTAATGTAGATTCGCTTAAAATTACTGAAGACAAAAAGGCCGGGACTCTTGAGAAGGAAGCAACAAAACCCGCGAAAGAGCTGGCGATACAAATTGACCTCGTGAATTTAGCTATAGGGAGAATAGTAAGTAAGGATTATAGCGTTAAGGGCCCGCCGGCTATCAAGGTCTATGAGGTAAATCTGAAGAAGAGTTATAAGAATATTACCAGCGTTCAGCAGCTTGTCGCGTTGATTATTTCTGAACCGCTGAAGGCGGCAGGTATTCGGGGGCTTAAAGTATACGCGGCTTCTATGCTTGCCGGCGTAGCGGCCATGCCGGTTGCCGCCGTATTCACTTTTGCCGGCAAAGACTACACTCAAGCCTCTTTTGATGTAACAACTGATAAAGCCTATAACACGGGATTAGAGGTGCTTAAACAGATGGGAGCAGTTAGAAGAGAGAATAAAACCGGCGGCGTCATAAGTGCCGAAGTGAGCGGAGCCAAGGTAACTTTTAGGCTTAAGAAGCTTAATGATGCCAGCACCGAAATCACCATTTCCGCGCGCAAGTTAGGGTTGCCTAAGCCTGAGGTTGCCTCTGGGGTAATCTATCAGATAACGGATAGATTGAAGTAAGGGATGAATAGAAAATGACGGGGGCATTTTGACCCTATCAGCTCATTCCGAACAAAGTGAGGAATTTACTTGGTTGGGTAGCTGTCTTGATTTGGTCTGTTATAAAATAAAAAAACTTGAGGGATTCAGGGAATAGGGTATAATTGCTATAAATACACATTTAACATTTAGCTCTATATGAAGCGAAAACTTAAACCAATATTTGTTCAGCAGTCCCTTCAGGAAAAAGGAGTCCGGTTATTTTCTCCTTTGGACTTCCAGCGCGTCTTTGGCGTGTCTTTGCGCGCGACCCAGGAGTTTATCAAAGGCCACTGCGATGACCTTTTCCTTAAAGTGCGAAACGGCCTTTACGCGCTACGCGCGGACCCGCCGCCAGAAGAGGCTATTGCCAATCGGCTATACGCGCCCAGTTACATTTCTTTTGAATACGCGCTTTCCCGCTACGGCGTTATTCCCGAATCTGTATATGCCATAACATCGGTTACCACACGGATTACTAGAGAGTTTATTGTTAATAATAAATCCTTCACGTATTCCCGCGTTAAAAAACCGGCCTACCGCGGCTACAGAACAGAGAAGAGGAGGGCTACGACTGTTCTTATAGCCGAGCCGGAAAAGGCTCTTGTGGATTACCTTTATTTTGTTAGTCTTAAGCGAAAAACTCTCAACGAACGCCTTAATGTCCGCAAGTTGAATAAAAAAACTGTGATGGAATATGCCAGATTTTTTGGCAGAAAGAGCCTGATAAAACTGGTTAAGGAAATCCTATGATTGAAAAAAGGCAAGTTCAAAAGTTAGCTGGAAACTGGCAGACAACAGTGGATAACGTCGAGCGGGAGTATTTCCAACAGCTATTTCTTTCGCGGCTTTATCAGGAAAAGGGTTCTGACGGCCTGCTTTTTAAGGGAGGTACGGCGTTACGCATCATCTGGCAGAGTCCGCGGTTTTCGGAATACCTGGATTTTACCGGGGTAAACATCACCATTAAAGAAATTGAGGCTTTAATGGAAGAAGCTCTTACTAAGATAGAAATGGAGGGCATCCAAACCGAAATCATTGAGTCAAAGAGCACCTCCGGAGGATACCTTGCTATATTTAAGTTTGAAACTACCGAATACAAAAGCAGTATTCAGGTGGAAGTTTCCCTGCGCAATGGCAAAAAAGGGATAGGGACAACGGCGCTCATTCAGTCTGACCTTGTGGTGCCCTATACGCTTATTCATCTTAAGGAAGAGGTTTTTGTCGCTGAAAAAATCAGGGCCTGCCTTACCCGCGGCAAGGCGCGGGATTTTTATGATCTTTATTTTATCCTTCGCAGCCGCATGGCCTTTAAGGAAGCATTTATTCAGGATAAACAATTGAAGGCGAAGATTCTAGATGTTGTTAAATCCGGAAAGCTTGATTTTAAACGCGAGCTCAAGGCGTTTCTTCCTGTTAATCAGCATATAATCATCAAAGGCTTCCCTAAGACGCTGGTGGTAGAAATTGAGCGGAACCTGGCGGGTTAATGATTTCTGTTAGAAAGAGTAATAGCAATAAATAGGAAGGTAAAATCGTAGGGAGAATGGAGAGAAAAAACGACGAGTGAATAGGGTCGGACATCAACCTTAGAAGTTAGTTTCTATCTTTGAGGTCTGACCCCATTAGCGTGTGGCTACAGGCAGGTCGTTAGGAGACGATAAGTTTATAGAGGCTATTGAGGATGAAATCGGAAGAGAACTAAAGAAACGAAAACCAGGGCCGAAAATAATTAAGTGATGTGCCCCCCCCGGAACTCCCGTGGAGGTGCAGCCATTATTAGACAACGTAGCAATTCCCAACATCCCTTCAATGTTACCGCAGCAGTTTAAGTATTATGTAAGTCAATCTGGTGTTTTGATTAGAGAGAGCGATTATGTTACGGAAGTATTTATTGATTGTGAATGGGTATCTCCTGAAACGAGCCTTGGTTATCAAGTAGCAGTTGATAAGGATGTGGCACATCAGCTTATCCGTCAGGCATTGAAAGCCGTGTATGATACAAACCCAGAATACAAAGATAAATGTGCTCCTGGATGCTGATATGCAAATTTTAATATTTGACGGATTAAAAGTCTTATTTGTCTCATGGCTAATACAACTGGTCTAAAAAATCCTGTAGAACAGTACGTCCGTGATTGGTGTTCTCGATCATTTGGAGTTGCTGTTGAAGATTCTGAAAAAGAAATCCGTTTGGTTACTGGCGGTGTCCATAGGTTTGATGTGGTAGCAAAAGATAGGTCTCTTGTCGCTGGGATAAAGACAAGTTCATTGCGGGATAATGGGAGAGTCGGTACAGGCACAATTAAGTCAACGTACACAGAGATTTATTTTTTGAGTATTGTAAAGGCAGACAAGAAGTTGATGATATTGACAGATAAGAGGTATTGCGACTATTTTCAAGGGAAATCAAAAGGCAAAATTGTTCAGGATGTTGAGATTATTTATTGCCCTTTACCAAAACGTCTCGCAGAAGAAGTTGCTGCCGTTCATAAAGAATGTCGGAAAGAGATCGGTAAGAGGAATCGGTAGCTATGCGATATTCTCTCGAAGGGGCGTGGGTGTTAATGGCTGGTAGTCGAGCCGGGGCAGAGTTAGCTATGAGAATGAATAATAATGAAAATAATGAATAAAATGAATAAGACGCTTTACATGACATAATTAATTGCAGGGAGATGTAAAAGAAATACGATAGAGCTATAAAGCAAATA
This sequence comes from Candidatus Omnitrophota bacterium, assembly GCA_030674475.1. Classification (GTDB taxonomy): domain Bacteria; phylum Omnitrophota; class Gorgyraeia; order Gygaellales; family UBA12090; genus UBA12090. Next base: position 40,358 of record JAUSCZ010000008.1, on the reverse strand, counting down.
GATGTCAGTATTTGTTTTGGAAGCGATTGTTTCGGAAGAGGATAGCTAAAGCGTCTTGAATTTTGAATTTTTCTTTTGTGTTATATATTTTTAATAAGCTATAGAAGATGGTGACTAAGTTTCGCTAAAATAGAGGAGCAAGATGAAAAAACAATTGCAGAATGAGCCGGACATCGCGGGTTTAATTATTAAAGTACAAGAGCAGCTTACCTTGTTAGAGAATAAGGTTGATATCCTGGTTAACCGGTTTTCGCCAAAGCCGGCTGAAATAAAACCTTTTCCTAAACCATTTCAGCAGCCGGTAAACACTCACGTTCAGAACGGAGGAAGGCGGGATAATCGTTATAGAGAGAGGGTTATGCATAAGGTGATTTGCGCTGATTGTAAGAAAGAATGCGAAATCCCTTTTAGGCCCAGCGGAGATCGTCCAGTATATTGCCAGGACTGTTTTAAGCGTCGTAAAGCCGGTAATTCATTTAAGGCAAGCATTGATAACAGGCCAAAAGAAGCGGCTCCCGCTCAAGTAGCCAATATTGATAAATCCCAGGTTAGTGAAAAGAAAAAGCCTGCTGCAAAGAAAAAGTCTGTTGAAAAGAAAAAGCCAGTTTCAAAAAAGCGGAAGAAAAAATAAAAAAAGAATAAGATGCTTTACATAACGCAATTAATTGAAGGGAGATGTAAAAGAAATATGATAGAGCTATAAAGCAAATAGATGCCAGTATTTGTTTTGGAAGCGATTGTTTCGGAAGAGGTTAGCTAAAGCGTCTTGATTTTTTAAGCGTCTTGATTTTTTTGGTTGTAATTCTGTCCGTTTTTTTCCAGGGTGAAGCATATTTTGCTAAAATTAAAGGAGGTGGCTATGTTTATTGATTATGTGCCGTTGATGCTTATCAACATGGCAAGCGGATTGTGTTTACTCGCGGCGTGTGTGCGTAAGGCAAATAATTCTGTGGTTGAGAAACATTGGGCCAGCGGTTTTCTTATGTCAGGAGCGGTTGCCTTGGCGTGCGGGTTTCATATGATATTCAATTGGCCGCTTCCCGGCAGTTATAATGTTGCCTTTGGAGAATTGTCGGTATTGTTAGGAATCTTATTCGCGGGGGCGGGTATTGCTATTGCCAAGGGGTGGGATTTATTTCCGGTAATTATGTATGGGTTTTTCGCGGGGATCGCCGCGGTAATCGCGGGGCTGCGGATAGTTACTCTGGCTATGACCCGGGAACCTCTTGTTTCAGGAGCAGGTTTTATTCTTACGGGTTTGGCCGGGGTATTGCTTCCCTTGGCCTATTGGATAAGAAAACAATTTTTCCGTTGGCTGATAATACTGTGCCTGGTGAGCGCGGCGGTTATTTGGCTGCGCGTCGGCTATATGGCGTTATGGAGCCATTTAGGCGACCTTTCCAAATGGGTTCCGATAGCGATGAGGTAAAAGCCTTTTCCTGTTTAATCAGAATTGAGGACTACCGCGAAGCGCTTGAGAGAACAATCATTATCGCGGGGTATTTATCCGCGTGTGCTTAATTTCTTGTTCAGTAGCAGACGGCACTTTATACAAAACCTTCTTTTTTGGCTTTTTGCAGTGGTGTATATCGCTGGCTTTCTTTTTACTCGGCCCGAAGGCCTTTCTTCCTTTGGACATTTTATCCTCCTTTTTAATTAATGCTATTCTACCTTAAACAAAAGTCATGCGCAAGAAAAATAGAGACATTCTTTATAACCTATTGTAATAGATGATATTCTTAAGCCATCCTTATCCCAAGAGCAGAGTTATGGCGCTTAAGGAAGCTATAAAAATAAAAGGATACCCGGTAGGCCAAAAGATGCCTAATATTACCGCTGAGGGTGTTCAATGAAGGTGCGCGTTAACGGTGAGGAAGTTTTTTTGACCAAGGAGACTTCTATGGCGGCTATCATCGCGGAGCGTAAGATTAATCCTCAGGCGGTAGTGGTGGAGTATAACGGCGTTATTTTGACCCGGGAAAAGTTTGATTCAGTGATCTTAAAAGAAAATGACGCGCTGGAAATAGTAGCGTTTGTGGGAGGCGGATAAAGATGGAAACTCAACTTATTGTCTCCGGACAGCCCATTCGGAGCAGGTTTTTCCTGGGCACGGGTAAATTTGCCTCCTACAAAATAATGCGGGAGGCGATTATTAGTTCGGGCGCGCATATTGTTACCGTGGCCTTAAGACGGATTGACCCCCAGGCCAAAGAAGAGAACATTCTGGAGTATATCCCTAAAGATTGCATTGTGATGGCCAATACCTCCGGAGCCAGGAATGCCGAAGAGGCAATCCGCGTTGCCCGTCTGGCGCGCGCCTTAGGCTGCGGCAACTGGATAAAAATAGAGGTGATTCCGGATAATAAATATTTGCTTCCCGACAATGCCCAGACGATTTATGCCACCGAGGTCCTGGCCAAGGAAGGGTTTATTGTTATGCCCTATGTTAATCCGGACTTGGCTGATGCCCGGCGCCTGCGTGACGCCGGGGCCGCTTCGATTATGCCCCTGGGCGCGCCTATAGGGACGAATAAGGGAATAGCGCTGCGGGAATTAATTAAGATACTCATTGAGGAGATAGAACTGCCGATTGTGGTAGACGCCGGTATCGGCCGGCCTTCCCATGCCGCCCAGGCTATGGAAATAGGAGCGGCCGCGGTATTGGTGAATACGGCGGTGGCTACCTCAGATGATCCGGTTTCAGTCGCCCGGGCCTTTTCGCTGGCGGTAGAGGCGGGCAGGCTGGCATATGAGTGCGGAATCAGCCCTATAAGAGAAAGCGCGCAAGCCTCTTCTCCTCTGACTGGATTCCTGCGTTAGTGCTTCTTCCTAATGTAGTGTCTCATAAAAATCCTTTTACTTATGAAATATTATTTATAGTAATTCAGTTAACGAATTCTGCTCTCCCTCGGAGGGAGAGGGCAGGGTGAGGGGAAATAACCAGTTTGCACCCCTCCCCTTGCCCCTCCCATCAAGGGAGGGGAATAAAATGTAAAGAAGCGTTAGGGACACTACGCTAGAATTATGCCGAAAACCTTTTATGATCAGATTGAAAGATTTGAGCGCTTTGATTTCGCGGCCTTCTTTAGCCGGGTCAAGCCGGAAGATGTTGAACGGGTCTTAGCTAAGGATTCGCTTTCGGAAACCGATTTTCTTGTGTTATTATCTGAAGAGGCTTTTGGTTGTCTTGAGCCTTTGGCCCAAAAGGCGAAGCGGATAACCGTGGGCAATTTTGGCAAGGTTATCCAGCTTTACGCGCCGCTATATCTTTCTAACTACTGCGAGAATGACTGCGCCTATTGCGGATTCAAACATTCTAACCCCATAGCCAGAAAGCGCCTTAGCCTCACGGAACTCCGCCAGGAAGCGGAGGAAATCGCCAAGAGCGGTATCCGGCAGATATTGCTTTTGACCGGAGAGTCGCGCGCGCAATCGCCTCTTTCCTATATAAAGGAATGTGTATCTTTATTGAAGCAGACTTTTAGTATGATTTCAATTGAAATCTATCCTTTAAGCGTTGATGAATACGCCCAGCTTATCGCGGCGGGGGTGTGCGGTTTGACTATTTATCAGGAAACCTATGATCAGCGGCTATATGCTCAATTGCATGGGCAAGGGCCAAAGAGCGATTATCGCTTTAGGCTGGAGGCGCCTCAACGCGCGGCCCAGGCAGGGATGCGGCAAATAAACATTGGGGCCTTGCTGGGGCTTGCGGAGTTTCGCAAAGAGGTTTTTCTGGCCGGACTTCACGCTTATTGGCTGGAGCGTTATTATCCGGATATTGAGCTGGGTATATCTTTCCCGCGGATACAGCCCCAGGTGGGGAGTTTTTCTCCGGCTTATCCGCTTCGCGACCGGGATTTGACCCAGGCCATTGTGGCTACCCGGATTTTCCTGCCCCGCGCGGGAATTACCATCTCTACCCGGGAAACCAAAGAACTGCGCGATAATCTCATCGGTCTGGGGCTGACCCGTTTATCCGCGGGGTCCAGGACCCAGGTAGGCGGATACGCGCTCTCCGATAAAACCGAAGGACAATTTGAGATTGCCGATACCAGTAGCGTGGAGACAATCCGGCAGATGGTTTGTCGGAAAGGGTATCAGCCTGTCTTTAGTGATTGGCAAAATGGGATGAACCGCGCTTGAAAAGCAATATCCTTTTAAATTCTTTAGTTGAATGGTATAATCAGAACAAGAAATAAAGGGTGAGAGCGCGTCAAGCGTCCGCGTGATGCCTATCGCGCTAAATGTAAGAAGTAGCGGGCGGCTTTTGTAATCTAATGAGCGATGATAGGGATATTGGTTGGGCGGCTTTTGGTTTCGGATTCGGGATATGGTCTTTTTTCTTGGGTTTCACGCGCTTAAGGCGAAAAAGGCTTATAGAGAATATTCCTACTTCAACAGTCCGCGGCATGGCCATGGGGCTGGTGGAATTAATAGGCCAGGCCAGAAGGGTAAAAACGTTACGAGGCCCGTTAAGCGGATTTGACTGCGTGGCCTACCGCTATTTAGTTGAGCGTTATGAACGAAGAGGAAAATCCGGCTCCTGGGTTACTATTGCCCAGGGAGATAGTTTTTATTGCCCTTTTTGGATAGATGACGGCACGGGAAAGGTTCTGGTTTCGCCGCCAGCCGCGGAGTTGATTCTCGCGGTAAGCTACGAATTTAGGACCGGTCTGGGGAAAAATATCCCGGATAATCTCATGGAGTTTTTAAATACGCATAACATAAGATACAAAACAGGTCTTCTTGTTACCTCACTGCGTTTTCAAGAATGGGACATATTTCCTGAGCAGACAGTGTATGTGTTAGGCAGCGCGCGGAAAAAAGAAACTGACTGGATTGAGCATAACGATAAATTGCACCAGCGGATAGCAGAGCTGAAATCCAATCAAGAAAAAATGAAGGCCATTGATGATAATAAAGACGGGGCTGTAGACGGGCAGGAATGGTCTCAGGCGGTAGCCAAGCTTGAGCAGGAGTTGTTGGAAGAAGAAGTGAAATCGGCCTCTCAAGAAGAGCACGCGGATGTGATTATCGGCCAGGGGAGCGAGACGAACACCTTTATTATCTCTGACCATAGCCAAAAAGAGCTTATTCAGAGATTGAACTGGGAGGTAATCGGCGGTATTTTTGGGGGCGTGGTATTGACCTTGGTGTCAATGGCGTATCTATTAACGCGTCTGGGTTTAGTGGGATAGAGGATAACAGGGGAGGGAGATATGATATTGGCGATTGTCTTAGGTGTTCTGTTCTTTTTGCTGGCAGGGATAGCGCTTTATTTTGTCGCCGTCTATAATGGGCTGATTGTCCTGTCGCGCAATATTGAGAAGGCCTGGGCGAATATTGATGTATTATTAAAGCAGCGCTATGATGAAATACCAAAGCTGATCAAGGTCTGCGAAGGGTATATGAAATATGAGCGGGAAACGCTGGAAAAAATTACCGCCGCGCGCACTGCCTGCCTTCAGGCAAAGACCGTAGGAGAGTCTTCGCAGGCGGAGAATTCCTTAAGCGGCGCCCTGAAGACCTTGTTCGCGGTCTCGGAGAATTACCCGGACCTAAAGGCAAACCAGAATTTCACCCAGTTGCAGCAGCGCATAAGTTATTTGGAAAGCCAGATTGCCGACCGCAGGGAGTTATATAACGAATCGGTGAATAATTATAATATCAGGATTGCCCAGATACCGGATACCCTGGTGGCCCAGATGCTGCAGATGAAGCCGAAAGAGCTTTTTAAGGCCGCGGAAGGGGAGAAAAAGGACGTAGATATCAAATTTGATTTCCCTAAATAAAATTGGAAGAACAATGAGCGCGTTCGGAGGCGACGTAATACGTCAGTAAACAGTGAAAAATCTCCCCTCACCCCTCTTTATAAAAGAGGGGAATAAAAATTCCCCCTTTGACAAGTCAGAGGGCGGTGGTTTGGATTCAGATAGCCAAAGCCAAAAAGGGGTTTAGGGGGATTTTTAAAAAGGACGCCCCCGCTCACTGACCGATTACGAAGCGATAACTAATTCTTTTACCTTTTTAAAAGGATTTTTGGTATAATAAGATTTTCTTAAGCGGTTTAGCACTAGCCTGAGGTAAGGTTGACCAGAGCGGGAAGATTGAGATTGACGGCGGCGCTGGTTTTGGGGATAGCGCTTTTCTCTTATTCCCTTAGTTTTGCCGGGGCGTATAAGCTCCCCTTGCGCTACAGCCTTATTTTTAACCACGACATCCGTCACGCGGATGAAAATTTTTACGCCAACCGTTTAGAGGCACTTTTGGTTAAGAAGATTAATTCTTCAGCCGGCAAAGAAGTTACCTTAAGGGTAATACCTTTTGTGGAAGCGCGGCATAATGTAGCACGCCGTAAAAAAGAAAGGGTTTCGGCCGGCGTGGAATTAGGTTTTAACTGGAGAGATTTCTTTTATTTAGGAGAGCAGCTGCGTCAGGTATGGCGTTCGGAGCCGGTGTATAACCGGGGAGTGATTAAGGATACCGATATGCTTGAGGCCCTGAGCATAGTGAGTTTAAGCCGTCAACTGATTCCCGGAAAAGATATCCTTAAGGGATATATCTCGGGAGAGTATACCTATGATTTTCGTCTGGGCCGGGGAACGCGCGTAGAAGCAATTGCCGGCCTGCTTATTCCGCTGGGTAAAGAAGCCCAGATTAATTTAGACTGGCGCCACCGCGATAGGATTCATGCCGATGATTGCGATACCTTTGAAGCCGGCGTAGCCTATAATTTCTAACTTTTCTAAAATATGTCTTATGTAGTTTTTGCCCGCAAGTGGCGTCCGCAAAGTTTTGATGATGTTGTCGGACAGGAACAGGTTACCACTACCTTAAAGAACGCCATTACCGCTAACCGTCTGGCCCATGCCTATATTTTTGCCGGGCCGCGCGGTGTGGGAAAGACCTCAACCGCCAGGATCCTGGCTAAATCTTTAAACTGTCAAAAAGGCCCGGCAGTAATCCCTTGCAATAAATGCGTTTCCTGCCTTGAAATCACCGAGGCCAGAAGCCTGGATGTGATTGAGATTGACGGCGCTTCTAACCGCGGCATTGACGATATCCGGGCCTTAAGGGAAAATGTCAAGTTCTCACCCACCCAGGGGAAGTTTAAGATATATATAATAGACGAGGTGCATCAGATTACCTCTGAAGGCTTTAATGCCTTACTGAAAACCCTGGAGGAGCCTCCGCCACACGTAAAATTCATCTTTGCCACTACCCAGCCTAAAAAGATACTTTCCACCATAATCTCGCGTTGTCAGTTTTTAGAGTTTAAGCGGATTACTAATTTGAAGATAATCGAGCAGTTAAAGCGGATATCCGCCTCGGAAAATCTCAAGGTAGAGGAGGCGGTGTTTTTGGCGCTGGCCAAGGCCTCCGACGGCTCTTTGCGTGATGCCGAGTCTATGCTGGATGAACTGGTTTCTTTTGCTCAGGGAGATATTGGCCTAAAGGACGCGCATTCTATCTTAGGGGTATTAGAGCAGGAGTATTTGCTGGAGATGGCGAATAAGATAATCAAAAAGGACACCGCCGGGCTTTTGGAATTTTTAGATGAGCTGATAGAACAAGGCAAGGACTTGAATCAGCTCTTAGTTAATCTTATTGAGCATTACCGTAACTTGATGATAGCCAAGGCCGTTGTTTCTAATCAGGAGAAGCTTTTGGACTTGCCGCGGGAACTCTGTCAACTGATCGCTGCCCAGGCCAGGGAGATTTCTTTGGATAATATTTTTCTGGGTTTTAATACCTTGCTTGGCGCCCAGGAAACCGCCAGATATATGGACAGCCTGCGCATACCTTTAGAGATAGCCCTGGTAAAATTATCCTCCCAGGGGAAAGATTGCGGAGCCTTAAAAAGCGCGTCCGTGGTTTCGGAGAAAAGGGATATTCCTCTGAATCCTCCCCGGAGCAGCCAAAGCCTTGCCCAGAATCCTCATCTTAGGGCACCGGCTGATTTAACCCCTCCCCACCTCCCCGCGGCTTCGCCGCGAGGCGAGCCCTTGTCAAGGGGAGGATTTCTTACTGCCGCTGTTAAGCCAAAGGAAACCCTGGAAAACAAGCCTTTACCTATTCAGCCGGAACCTAAGCTCCGGGAGGATAGTGACTTAGACCTGGAAAGGGTAAAAGAGCTATGGCCGCGGTTTGTCGAACATTTAACTAAAGTTAAGGTTTCGGCCGCGCATTATCTGGAAGAAGGAAGCCCGTGTAAGACTTCAGGCAGTGTCTTGACTATCGGCTTTCCTCAAAGGGCGGGCTTTCATAAAGAGTCATTGGAAGGCAAAGAAAATCATATTCTTCTGGAAAAAATATGGAAAGAACTGCTTAAGCAGGACATCAAGATAAATTTTGCCGTTACTAAAGAAGAGAAAAAACCTGTTTCGGACTCACCCGGCGAGAATGAACCTGAAGACCAGTTATTAAAATCCACCTTGAATACCTTTAACGGCAGAATAGTCAGAAAGAGTTAAAAATGAATTATCCGCTTACTATAGAAAGACTGATTCAGGAATTAGTTAAGCTTCCGGGCATCGGAAGAAGGAGCGCGGAAAGAATCGTTTTTCATCTTTTGAATAATTCCCCCAAAGACGATATTGTCCTGCTTTCCCAGAGGCTGATTGAATTAAAAGATAAGGTGCGCCTTTGTAACCGTTGTCATAACCTGAGCGAGGGTGAGGAATGTTCTATCTGCTCTAATTCCCAACGTAACCGGGGCATCCTTTGCGTGGTGGAGCGGCCTAATGACGTAACCTCAATTGAAAAGGCCGGCACCTTTAACGGCCTTTATCATGTGCTTTTGGGCGCCATTGACCCTCTGGAGGGAAGAGGGCCGGCTCAACTGAAGATTGACAGCCTGATTCAGCGGATAAAACAGGAAAATATCCAGGAAGTAATTATCGCCACTGATTCCGATACCGAAGGCGAAACCACCGCCTTATATCTTACCAAGCTGATTAAGCCGCTGGAGGTGTGTTTAAGCCGGATCGGCTTAGGCCTTCCGGTAGGCTCAAATTTAGAATACGCTGATTCCGCCACTCTCTCTAAAGCCCTGGAAACCCGCCGGATTATTTGACTTTCCCCTAATGATTAACTTAAACAATCTTTCTAAAAACTACGGCAGTAAAATCCTTTTTGAAAAGGTATCCCTGAGTATAAATCGCGGGGAAAAGGTTGGCTTGATCGGGCCTAACGGCGCCGGTAAGTCTACGCTTTTTTCCCTGATCCTGGGTGATTTGGAGCCCACTAGCGGCGCGGTGCAGATAAGCAAAAATATCCATATCGGCCATCTCAGGCAGGAGGCCAGCTTCAAGTCTGAAAATACGGTTTTATCTGAGCTGACTGAAGGGGAGGAAAGGATATTAGCTTTAAAAAAAGAGAAAGAGCTTCTGGAGGAAAAAAATGAAGCCGGCTCAAAGCGCTACGGTGAGATTTTGCACAACCTGGAGGTCCTGGGATATTTTGAGCTGGAACATAAAGCCAAGAAAATCCTGATGGGTTTAGGTTTTAAAGAGAGGGATTTTAGCCGGCTGATAGCCCAGATGAGCGGAGGCTGGCAGATGCGCGCCCTCCTGGCTAAACTGCTTACCTATAAATACGACCTTTTGCTTTTGGATGAGCCGACTAATTACCTGGATTTAAATGCCGCGCTTTGGTTGAAAAGTTATCTGGCTGATTTTGAGGGCACCTTTATTATGATCTCTCACGATAAGGCCTTTTTGACCGAGGTTACCAATTATACCTTGATTCTGGAGAACGGCTCTATTGCCAAGGTTAAGGGTAATTATGAGCATTATGAACAGATCCAGGAGGAAAAACGGATATACCAGATCAAGCAGTTTAAGGAGCAGGAGAAAAAAAGAGAGCAGTTGGAGAAATTCGTCGGGCGTTTTCACGCCCAGCCGAATAAGGCGGCCTCGGTCAGGGCCAAGAGGCGGATTTTAGAGAGTATGCCGGAAATTGTCGTGCTTAAGGATCGCCGGGAGAGTATTCACAACTTTCATTTTCCCCCAACTAAAAGAAGCGGCTGGCGGGTAATGAGCTTAGAAAAGATTTCCAAGTCTTACGGTGATATTCAGGTGTATAAGGACCTGGATTTTGAGATTACTCAAGATGAAAAAGCGGTCCTGGCCGGGGAAAACGGGGCGGGCAAGTCCACCCTTTTAAAGATTATGGCCGGGGTGGTGGATATTGACAGCGGCCTGCGTAAACCCGGCCACAATGTGGATGTCGGTTATTTTTCTCAGACCAGGATGGATGTCCTGCATCCGGAAAATACCGTCCTGAAGGAGGCCTATTCCGCCGCGGCCGGTTTTATGTCTGAGGAGAGTATCCGCACTATTTTAGGAGCGTTTTTGTTTAGCGGAGATGACGCGGATAAAAAGGTGAGCGTTTTATCCGGAGGGGAAAAGAGCCGCCTGATTTTAGCCAAACTTTTAATCAACCCTCCGAATCTCCTGCTCTTGGATGAGCCGACTACCCACTTGGATGTGGACGCGGTGGAGGCCCTGGTTAAGGCTTTAAAGGATTACGAGGGGACGCTGGTTTTTATCAGCCACGATATTTATTTTGTGCGCTCCGTGGCTAATGTGGTGTATGAGGTGAGGGATTCCCGGGTGAGAAAATTCCCCGGTAATTTTGATTATTACCTGGAGAAAAAAGATAAAGGCGAAGCTTCTCTTGAAAACAATGCTTCCCGCAAAGCCGCCGGATATTCCCGGCCCCAAGAGCAAAGGCAGGCGAACCTAGAAAAGGAAAAACAGCGCAAAGAAGAAGAAAAAACCCGCAAGGCCCATAATTCTGCTCTCCGCGAAAGCATCAGCAAGTTGGAAAAGGATAAAGAAAAGCTGGAATTAGAAAGTTATGCCAAGGTGCGGGCCTTGTCTAATCCGCATATCTTTCGTGATGAGGATACTGCCAGGGAATACGGCCGCCGCCTGAAGGAGATAGAAAAGCTGATTTCCGATATTCAGGCCAAGATAAAAGAGCTGGAATCCCGGGTGATTCAAAGCCCATAATCGGCTAAAACCAGTCAAAATCAAAATTTTCGGTTGCCAGATTGGATTTTTGTGTTATAATTGTAAATTACATTTTTGTTGCTAATCCAGAGGGGTATACTTTACGCTCCCTGCCTACCGGCAGGCAGGCAATTAAGGAAAGGTATAAAGATGCGGCGGTAGTTTAGGAGAAAATCAAAGATTTGTCATTTTCCTGCCTCGGAAGCGGCGGGTGATATTTGATTTTAATATTTGATGTCTAATATAGGAGGGAATACCATTGGCAGATGAATTGATTAGGCAGTTACTTGAAGCAGGGGTGCATTTTGGGCATCAGACTAAACGTTGGAATCCCAAGATGGCGCCATACATTTTTGGAGCAAGAAACTCGATTTATATCATTAACCTGGAGAAAACCCTGGAGTGTCTAAAAACAGCGCGGGAATTCCTTAAGGGGCTGGCTATTAAAGGCGAAACCATCCTTTTCGTGGGCACTAAAAAACAGGCCCAGGCTATGGTCGCTGAACAAGCCAAGGCCTGCGGAATGCCTCATGTTTCCTCCCGTTGGCTGGGAGGCCTTTTGACTAATTTTTCCACCATCAAGAAGTCAGTGGCCCGGCTTAAGGATATTGATAAAATGAAAGAAGACGGCAGGCTGGCTAATTTTACCAAAAAGGAAGTCGGTCTGATGATGCGGGAAAGGGGAAAACTGGAGAATAGCCTTGGCGGCATCAAGGATATGGAGCGTCTGCCAGCGGCCTTGTTTGTGGTGGATTCTAAAAAAGAGGAGCTTGCCGTGGCCGAGGCCAGGAAGTTAGGCATACCGGTGGCCGGGCTTATTGATACTAATTGTAATCCGGAGTTAATTGATTACCCGATTCCCGGCAATGACGATGCTATCAAATCAATCAAGCTGATAATCAGCCTGGTGGCGGAGTCTATAGCTGAGGGAAGGAAGGGATTTCTGGATTATTTAACCCAGGCCAGCGTTAAGCCCGATATATCTGAAATTCAGGGCCTTCCCGAAGGCGCGAAGGTTGAAGGTGAAGATATTAAGGTAAAAGAAGAGATAGTGGAGCTGGCTGAGAAGGCCGCGGGCGTGGATAAGAATGATACGAGTATAAAACACCCCCTGAAAGCTAAGCCGGCAGATTCAACGTTTGACGCGAAGAATAAAAGGAGAATTAAGAAATGAACGCTTCCTTAGAACAGATTAAGAAACTACGCGAGACTACTTCTTTGGGGGTGTCTGATTGCCGGAAGGCCTTGGAAGATTCCAAGGGTGATCTGCCCAGGGCGCTGGAAATTTTGAAAAAGAGGAGCTTGGAGATTGCCGCGAAAAAGGCGGATCGCGCCGCGGGCGCGGGCAGAGTGGTTTCTTATGTGCATTTTGACAACAAGGTCGGGGTTTTAGTGGAGATTAACTCCGAAACGGACTTTGCCGCCCGTAATGAAGAGTTTGTAAAATTCAGCTCTGATGTGGCTTTGCACATCGCCGCGATGGGCCCTAAATATGTAAAGCGGGAAGAAGTTCCGGCAGAGACAGCGAAGGAGCAGCCTGACGTCGAGAGTTTCTATAAACAGTCCTGTCTTTTAGAGCAGGCCTTTGTGAAGAATCCCTCACTTACGATTAAGGATTACCTGAATTCATTGATAGGTAAGATAGGCGAGAATATCCTGATTCGCCGTTTTGTCCGTTTTCAGCTTGGGCAGTAAAACAGTTGACAGTTGATAGCTTAAATAATGATGGTGAAAAAGGCGGCGTATAAAAGGATTGTGCTTAAGCTCAGCGGTGAAGCCTTGCAGGGTGTTCACCGGCACGGGATAGATCAGCATGTCCTTTTTTCTATTGCCCGGCAGATAAAAGAAATAAGAGAGCTTAATCTGGAAATCGCGGTAGTCTTGGGCGGGGGAAATATCTTTCGGGGCCAGGAAAATGTTGAGGCCCAGGGCTTGGATATGGACCGTTCTGTGGCTGATTATATGGGGATGCTGGCTACAGTGATAAACGGGATGGCCTTTCAGGATGCTTTGGAGAAGCAGGGTGTCCCTACCCGCTTGATCAGCGCGATTGAAATCCACCAGGTGGCTGAGTCTTACATCAGAAGGCGGGCAATGCGCCATCTGGAGAAGGGCAGGGTGATAATTTTTGTGGCCGGAACCGGTAATCCTTATTTTACCACCGATACCGCCGCCGCCCTCAGGGCAAAAGAAATAGGCGCCCAGGTGCTGCTTAAGGCCACTAAGGTTGACGGAGTGTATACCGCCGATCCCTTAAAGGTCCGGGATGCCAGGAGATTTTCTTCGGTTAAGTATATTGATGTGGTGAGGAAGGGCCTGAAGGTGATGGATTCCACCGCGGTAACCCTATGCATGGAAAATAAACTCCCGATAATAATCTTTGATATGACTAAGGAAGGCAATATTAAAAGAGTAGTGATGGGCGAGAAGATCGGGACTGTAGTTAAGTAAAACAGAGGTGTTATAATGGTTAAAGATATTATTAAAGAAGCGGAAGATAAAATGAAAAAAGCCCTGGAGGCGATGCAGAGAGAATTTGCCGAGATTTCTACCGGCAGGGCCAATCCCAGCATGGTTGAGGGCCTAAGGGTGGATTGTTACGGAACGCCTATGCTTTTAAAACAGCTTGCTTCGATAACCGTTCCCGACGCCAGGTTGATTCAGATTCAGCCCTGGGATGTCTCGCTTATCCCCGAGATTGAGAAATCCATACTAAAATCAAGCCTGGGAGTTAATCCGTCTAATGATTCCAAGATAATCAGGGTGATCATCCCTCAGCTTTCTAAGGACAGGCGCGAGGAATTAGCCAGGGTGGTAAAAAAGATGGCTGAAGACGGCAGGATTTCCCTGCGCACTATTCGCAGGGACTCTAAAGAGGCCATTGATAAATTAGAAAAAGAAAAACGTATCGCCGAAGACGATAAATTTAAAGGCCATGACAGCCTGCAAAAAATAGTAGATTCTTATATTCAGAAGGTGGAACAGATTTTAGCGGGAAAAGAAAAGGATCTGGCGGAGTTTTAGCCGGTTGTTTTTTATGGTGGAAGAGCCGGGATAAATAAAATGGGCCGCTAGCTCATCCGGTAGAGCATCGGCTTTTTAAGCCGAGTGTGCCGTGTTCGAGTCACGGGCGGCTCATTTTACATTTATACCTTAGCGACGAGAACACCAGGGGGTGCGGGGGAAGCACTTCCCCCGCGCTGTCGGGGTAACAGCGAAGCCGACGTATTGTCGGCTGAGCGCCATAGGGGCAGAGCCCCTTTGGAGAGCGACGAGCGTAAGCGAGGAGCGAGTGTTCGTAGTCACGGGCGGCTCATTTTGTTTTTATTTTAGTTTTTTTGGTTTGTTTTGTCTTACGGGCGGATGGCGGAATTGGCATACGCGATAGCCTTAGGAGCTATTGGGGAAACTCTTGGAGGTTCAACTCCTCTTCCGCCCATAAAAACAGAACTAAGAACTGAGAATTAAGAATTCAGAAATAAGATCAAGGTAGAAAAACATGTTCTTTAATTTTTTAAATTTTCTTAGTTCTGAACTCTTAAATCTTAATTCTGCTTTATTGCGGGAGTAGCTCAGTTGGCAGAGCGCAACCTTGCCAAGGTTGATGTCACGGGTTCGACCCCCGCCTCCCGCTCCATGTTTTCTTAATAAAAGATAAAATAAGAAAGAGATATTTCAAGGAGGAAATATTACTATGAAGATAGCTGATTTTTTATCCAAGAAAGCGATTACCGCGGACCTCAAGGCAGTTAAAAAAGAGGATGTGTTAAAGGAATTGGTTGAGCTTTTGGCGGCTTCGGAGGATATTGAGAAAAAAAATCGTAATAAGCTGGTAGAACAGCTTATGGCCAGAGAGGCCCTGGGTTCAACCGCGATCGGGCAGGGGGTGGGCATCCCGCACGCGAAATCCGAGTGCGTGAATAAGCTGGTGGCAGGTTTTGGTATTTCTCAAAAGGGGGTTGATTTTGATTCTTTAGACGGAGAAAAAGTTTACATATTTTTCCTGCTCATCGCCCCTATTGATTCTGCCGGTCCGCATCTGAAGGCCTTGGCCAGGATTTCCCGCCTCTTAAAAGATAAATACTTCCGCGACTCACTCAAAGAATGTAAAGACGAAAAGTCCATACTAAAGATTATCCTTCAGGAAGACGATAAAAAGATATAGCTTTGAAAATAAATGGTAAAATGAAGAGTCTAAGATTAAGATTATCTTAACCTTGGTCCTCTGTTTTTTGTGTTATTTAATTAATACACAGAATCACTCGTGTCCAAATAAGCAGTTATCTATCGGCGAGAAATTAATTTCGAGATATCAAAACTGTCATGTCCGCGAAGGCGAGCATCCAAGTTTTTCTATCGTCGTGGATTCCCGCCTAAAGATTGCGGGAATGACATGTTAACGGCTAATTTGGACAGCAATGACACAGAATGAAAAGAGATTCTAATATTTTTTTGCGGGTAATTAAATGGTTCTATCCCGGGATGCGCGTCAAGCGCTGGGTGGGCCTGCTTGTCTTCGCGGTTGCCTTGGTGGCTTTAAGCAGCGCGCGGTTTTTTATTGAAGAAAGCTTTTTTTCCCGGGCGTTGTATATCCTGGTAACCCTTTTAGGGGTATTCCTGGGGGTTCTGGGCCTGCGCAATATCTTAAGTTCTTTTATTAATGTGTTTGTGCCCGGCGGCGACAAGGAACTGGTGGATATGATTTACCGCAAACGTTATTTAGAAAAAGGCCCGCGTATAGTAACTGTGGGAGGGGGAACCGGACTATCGGTTTTACTGCAGGGTTTAAAGGAATATACCTCTAATATAGCCGCGGTGGTTACGGTTGCCGATGACGGAGGCTCCTCCGGCAGGATTAGACAGCAGTTTGACATACTTCCTCCCGGCGATATCCGCAACTGTTTGGTGGCCCTGGCTGATGCCCCGACCCTGATGCAGGAACTTTTTCAATTCAGGTTTGATTCTTCAAGCGAGCTCTCCGGACACAGCTTCGGAAATCTCTTTATAACCGTAATGACTAAACTGACCGGAGATTTTGAGAAGGCGGTTAAGGAGTCAAGCAAGGTTTTGGCTATCCGCGGGCAGGTTATACCATCAACCTTAAATAAAATATCCCTGGTGGCAAAATATAAGGATGGCTCTATCCAAGAGGGCGAAACCGCTATTCCTAATAAGAAGCGTCAGATTGCCAATATATATCTAAACCCTCCGGATATCCAGGGCACGCCGGATGCCATCAAGGCCATTTCGGAGGCCCAGGCGATTATCCTGGGGCCGGGAAGCCTCTATACCAGCGTCATTCCCAATCTTTTAATTAAGGAGATCCGGGAGGCTATATTGGCCAGTTCCGCCCTAAAGATATATATATCCAACGTGATGACTCAGCCGGGAGAAACCGATGGCTATACCGCTTATGAGCATATCAGGGCAATTATTGAACATAGTTCACCCAGGATAATTGACTATTGCGTGGTGAATTCCAGACTGATTTCCCAGGAATTGCTGGAGAAATACCAACAGGATAATTCCTTTCCGGTTTTAATTGATATAGATAAGATAAGGCATGCCGGATACCGGGTTATCGAAGGAGATTTAGTAAACTCATTGGATTATGTGCGCCACGATTCCGAAAAGCTGGCTAAGATTGTCATAGATTTGATTCAGGAAAACTTTTGACCGCGAAATCAGCCTTCAGCTGATAGCTGATAGCTGATAGCTGATAGCTTAAAAAATGACTACTATAGAGAAAAAGGTTGTGGTTAAGAATAAAATGGGCCTGCATGCCCGGCCGGCGGCTTTGTTTGTCCAGGCGGCCAATAAATTTGATTCCGATATCACTGTGATCAAAGATAACCAGGCGGTAAACGGCAAATCCATTATGGGCGTACTTATGCTGGCCGCGGAAAAGGACAGTATAATCATAATTAATGCTACCGGTAAAGATGCCCAGGAGGCAGTTATTGAACTTGAAAAGATAGCCGCCGCCGATGACCTGGATAATATTTTTCGCAAATCCGCTTCCCCGTCTTTGCGGGCGGCGGTTTCAAAGCTTACTATAAAAAGAAGATAAAAAATGATTGAGTTAAAAGGAATACCGGCATCAGGAGGAATAGCCATCGGCCCGGCCCATCTCTGGACCAAGGAAGAGTTTGTTGTCGCGCGCCAGGAGATTTCTGAGAGTCAGATAGCCGCCCAGATCCAGCTTTTCGAGGAGGCCTTGATTAAGACCCGCCATGAGATTTTAGACCTGCAGAAAAAAATTGCCGAAGGAATGGGTCAGAATGTGGCTGAAATATTTGACGCGCATCTCCTGGTCCTGGAAGACAGGATGCTTATTGAGGAGGTTATTTTCCAGCTTAAGAAGGAAAAACTTACCGCCGCCTATGTGTTTCAAAATGTCCTGAAAAAATACATCCAGGTGTTCCTTAATATCGAAGATGAGTATCTTAAGGAGAGGGTAAGTGATATAAATGATGTAAGCCGCAGGGTTCTGCGCAATCTTCTGGGTAAAAGCGCCAAACGCCTGGAGGATTTTAAGGAAAAAGTTATTTTGGTTGCCAATGATCTTTCTCCCTCGGATACCGCGGCTATGCATAAAAAGAATGTCCTGGCTTTTATCACCAGTATCGGAGGCAAAACTTCGCATACCGCGATTATGGCTAAGTCAATGGAGATCCCGGCGGTAGTGGGGCTGGAGACGGCAACCTTAAAGATTGCCACGGGAGATATCCTGATTATTGACGGAACAACCGGCGTTATTATCGTTAATCCGGATGAAGTTACCTTAGAAAAATATCGCAAAGAAAGCCGGGCCTTTAAGGATACCACCCAGCGTTATGTTTCATTAAAGGATGAACCCGCCATTACTACCGATAAAAGGCGGGTGCGGGTGGCGGCAAATATCGAGCTTCCGGATGAAATTCCTTCTATTATCGAACACGGCGCCGAAGGCATAGGGCTTTACCGCACGGAATTTTTCTATATGAACCGGACTGATATTCCCTCTGAGGAAGAGCATTACCAGGCCTATAAATTTGTGGCTGAGGCGGTTAAGCCTCAATCCGTTATCATCCGCACCCTAGATATCGGCGGGGATAAATTTTTGTCTCATTTAGAGGTTCCCCATGAGATGTCCCCATTTTTAGGCTGGCGGGCGATAAGATTCTGTTTAGCCAGGCCGGATATGTTTAAGAGCCAGCTCAGGGCCATACTCCGGGCCTCAGTGCACGGAAACTTGAAGCTGATGTATCCGATGATTTCCGGTATTGAGGAATTAAGGCAGGCAAATACGCTTTTAGAGGAATCTAAAAATGAGCTGCTAAGGGAGGGCAGGCCTTTTGATGAATCTATTAAGGTTGGGGCGATGATTGAGGTTCCCTCAGCGGCAATGACCGCCGATATCCTGGCTAAAGAAGTAGATTTTTTCAGTATTGGGACTAATGATCTTATTCAGTATTCGATTGCCGTTGACCGTAGTAATGAAAAGGTGGCCTATCTTTATGAACCGGCCCATCCGGGGGTCTTGCGGCTTATCAAAAATATCATAGATACAGGGCATAAGTCCAATCTTAGCGTGGGAATGTGCGGAGAGATGGCTGGAGATCCGATTTTTACCCTGATACTCTTAGGGATGGGCTTAGATGAATTCAGCATGCCTTCGTTGATGATACCGGAAATAAAGCATATCATCCGTTCGGTGAGCATGCCTGAGGCCGTGAACATTTCCCAGGAGGCGCTGTCTTTCTCCACGACCAAGGATGTCGAAGGGTTTGCCGTCAGGAAGCTTAAGGAATTGAGCGTTTCGCGGCCTTAGCCATGGAGGATTTGAGCAAGACTTCAGGTTTAGGGCTTAAATTAGATGTTAAGAAATGTTCCCTGATTCTGGGGAAGGATTTAAATAAAGTTAAGCCGGAAGTAAGGTATTTAAAAGAAGTCAAGGAGGTTTTGGCAGAGAAAAGCATAACTGAGCCGGAACAATTGTATTATATATATCGCGGCCTGCGTGATATCAAAGATGAAGATATTATCCGCAGGAATAAATTAAGATATGATGTTACTGTTATCCGCTCCGGTAACTTAGGTAACGAGTTGATGAAGACCGCCGGGCAAAACCACCGGGGCGATTATGGCGAGCTATACGAAGTAGTATATGGCAAGGCCTGGTGTTTATTGCAGAAGAAAAACACTAAAAACAGCCGGATTATTGAGGATGTGATTCTGGTTAAGGCTGTCCCGGGAGATAAGGTTGTCATTCCTCCGGAATACGGATATACCCTGATAAATACCGGTAAAACTCATTTGGTTGTTTCTCGCTGGGTTTCATCTGAATTTTCTTCGGAATACGAGCTTTATAAAATGAGGGGCGGGGCAGCTTATTTTGTTTTTAAGGATAATTTAGGCGAACGTTTTGAGGTTAACCCTTATTATCAGGAAGTGCCCAAGATGAGGGTGGCCCGGCCTCCTGAGAAAATAGAAAAATTCGGTTTAAGTTCCAGGGAACCGATGTATCTTTTAGCGCGCGTTCAAGCGCGGAAACTCGATTTTCTGAATAATCCCTCAAAATACGATTATTCGGATGTGTTCGAATTTCTCTAAAACCACGATTCTATAATGAAAGCCTTAATTTTAGCCGCCGGTTACGGTACCCGTTTATACCCTTTGACCAAAAAATATCCCAAGCCGCTTTTACCTGTGGGCGGGAGGCCGATACTTGATTATATTGCCGGTAAATTAACCAGGGTCAAAGCGCTCAAGGAAATTATCGTTATTACTAATGCCAGATTCTATCCGAATTTCTTAAAGTGGGCGGGAAAATTTAAAACCGGACCTTCGATTAAGATAGTAAATGACGGAACCAGGAATGAGAACGAACGCCTGGGGGCGGTGGGAGATATCAGCTTCGCGCTTACGCGTGAGGCAATTAACGAAGATGTGATTATCTTTGGCGGTGACAATCTGTTTGAGGAAAGCCTGGACGGTTTTATAAAATTTGCCCTGGGCAAGAAACCTCAGGCAAGTATCGGGGTATACGATATCAAAAAAAAATCCCTGGCAGTTAAATACGGGGTGGTAAAGTTAGATAAGAAAAATAAGATAGTCAATTTTACTGAGAAGCCTCCGCGCCCGATGTCTTCATTGGTGGCTACCTGTTTATATTATATACCTAAAGAAAAATTAAAATATTTTGCCGAATACCGGAAGAGTTGTCAGGGCGGCGGTGATGCCTCGGGAAGTTTTATCGGCTGGTTAAGCCGGAATGATGAGGTGTATTCCTTTGTTTTTAAGAAGCAGTGGTATGATATAGGAGACCTTAAGGTCTATCGGGAAGCGGATAAGGCGTTTGCCTTAACCAATAGAATGTCACAAAACTCAGGATAGGCGGGGTTTTCTAACCCCGCCGTAGGACGGGACAAGAATGTCCCGTCTATCCAAAAAAATGGTTTCGTGGCAACCTGTTAACTAACTAAAAGGAGGAAGGTAGATGGAGAAGCGCAAGTTTTTATTTACTTCGGAATCAGTAGGTGAGGGGCATCCGGATAAGGTATGCGATCAGATATCCGACGGAGTTTTGGATTGCGTGCTGAAACAGGATCCTTACGGCAGGGTGGCCTGCGAAACCTATGTAACTATGGGGCTTTTGATTGTGGGTGGTGAGATTACCACTACCGGTTTTGTTGATGTGCATAACCTTACCCGGGACATATTAAAGGAAATAGGCTACGATCATCCCAAATACGGCTTTGATTATCATACCTGCGCGGTTATTAATACTATACACACCCAGTCCCCGGATATCGCTCAAGGGGTGGATTCCGGCGGGGCCGGAGACCAGGGGTTTATGGTCGGCTATGCCTGTAAAGAGACCCCGGAGCTTATGCCTTTACCGATTATGCTCGCGCACCGGCTGGTGAAGAA
Source organism: Candidatus Omnitrophota bacterium (assembly GCA_030674475.1). GTDB lineage: Bacteria > Omnitrophota > Gorgyraeia > Gygaellales > UBA12090 > UBA12090. Next base: position 19,422 of record JAUSCZ010000008.1, on the reverse strand, counting down.
GACTGCCGATGTCAGAAGGGCCAAGACCTTGAAATATTTAGGCCCGGACTGCAAGAGCCAGGTTACGGTAGAGTATATTGACGGCCATCCTAAAAGGGTGGATTCAGTGGTTATCGCCTGCCAGCATACCGAGGATATCCTGGACGCTTCAGGCCTGCATATCACCAAAAAGGCCAGGCAGGAAATCATTGATGCCGTAGTTAAGCCGATAGTTAAACAGTATATAGACAAAGACACTAAATATTATATTAATCAGACCGGAAAATTCGTGGTTGGCGGGCCGCAGTCGGATACCGGGATGACCGGGAGAAAGATTGTGGTAGATACTTATGGCGGAATGGTGGCCTCCGGCGGAGGCGCGTTCTCCGGCAAGGACCCGACTAAGGTGGACCGCTCTGCCGCTTATATGACCAGGTATGTGGCCAAGAATATCGTGGCCGCCGGTATCGCCGATAAGTGCCTGATTCATCTGGCCTATGTGATCGGCAAGGCCGAGCCTTTGTCTATTTATGTGGATACTTACGGCACCGGAAAGATTTCCGATGACGCCATAATCAAACTGATTGAAAGCAATTTTGACCTTACCCCCAAAGGGATGATTCAAAGCCTGGATCTTCTGCGCCCGATATATAGGAAGACTGCTTGTTACGGCCATTTTGGCCGGACTGAGCCGGAATTCAGCTGGGAGCAGACCGATAAGGCCGCGGATTTGAAGAAACAAGCAGCCAGGTTATAAATTTAAATCACAATCCGAAATTAAAAATGACGAATTACTAATGACGAATTCCGAATGAATGACAAATACCTAATGACTTAAATGCCAAATAAATTTTTCTTCTATATAATAAGAAATTTGACATTTGGTCATTGAGCCATTGGATATTCATTTGTCATTCTGGTTTCGTCATTCGGATTTTAAATTTTAAGGAGATATATGGACTATGATGTCAAGGATATAAAATTAGCTTCTAAGGGGAAATTGCGTATTGAGTGGGCGAGTAACAATATGCCGGTATTGAATATGATTAAGGAGAGGTTCAATAAGGAAAAACCCTTAAAGGGCCTGCGCGTAGCCGCCTGCCTGCATGTTACTACCGAGACCGGGGTGCTTATGGATGTTTTAAAAGTAGGCGGGGCCCAGGTGCGCCTTTGCGCCTCAAATCCTCTTTCCACCCAGGATGATGTGGCGGCTTCTCTGGCGGCTGATTTTCAGATAGAAACCTTCGCTATCAAAGGAGAGGACACCCGGATATATTACCGGCACATCAACAATGCCTTGGATATAAAGCCTAATATCACTATGGATGACGGAGCGGATCTGGTTTCTTGTATCCATAAAAATAGAAAGGATTTAGTCGCGGCGGTAATCGGAGGAACCGAGGAAACTACCACAGGCGTGATTCGGCTGCGGGCGATGAACAAGGACAAGAAGCTTTTGTATCCTATTATCGCGGTTAACGATGCCCAGACTAAGCATCTTTTTGATAATCGTTACGGAACCGGCCAGTCTACCATTGACGGGATAGTTCGGGCCACTAATACGCTTATCGCCGGATGCGCTTTTGTGGTCTGTGGATATGGCTGGTGCGGCAAGGGCGTAGCTATGCGGGCCAGAGGCATGGGGGCCAGGGTTATTGTGGTTGAGGTTGATCCTTTAAGGGCGCTGGAAGCCACCATGGATGGTTATGAGGTTATGCCTATTGCTGACGCGGCAAAGCTCGGAGATATCTTTTTGACTGTTACCGGCGATGTCAGTGTTATCCGCAAGGAGCATTTTACCAAGATGAAAGACGGCGCGATTGTGGCTAATTCCGGACATTTTAACGTGGAAATAGATATCCCGGCTTTAGAGGGCTTAAGCAAAAAGAAAAGGACTATCCGTAGTTTTGTGGATGAATATACTTTAGCTAACGGTAAAAGGATCCATGTTTTGGCCGAAGGCCGCTTGATTAATCTGGCCGCGGCTGAAGGCCATCCGGCCAGCGTGATGGATATGTCTTTTGCCAACCAGGCCCTGGCGGCGGAATACCTGATTAAAGAGCGCAAAAATTTAGAAGCCGGAGTTTATTCCGTTCCGGCTGATATTGATGCCAATATTGCTAAACTTAAGCTGGATTCAATGGGGATAAAAATAGACAAACTAACCCCCAGGCAAAAAGAGTATCTTGCCAGTTGGGAAGAGGGAACGTAAAAAGGCAAAAGTTAAAAGGCAAAAGTTAAAAGGCAAAAGGCAAAAGTTTATTATGTCCCTCAAGAGAATTGGAGTTTTGACTGCCGGTGGGGATGCCCCGGGAATGAACGCGGCTATCCGCAGTGTGGTTAGGTGCGCCTTAAGCGCGAAATTAGAGGTCGTTGGCATATTCCGGGGCTGGCAGGGTTTGATTGATGATGAGGTTAAGCCTTTTAACCATCGTTCGGTATCCGGGATAATCAATCTGGGCGGGACTATCCTGAAGACTGCCCGCTGCGCTGAATTTAAAACTGAGGACGGACAGAAGCAGGCTTACCAGACCATAAAGAAATATGCCATAGACGGTCTCATAGTTATCGGCGGAGACGGCAGTTTCCGGGGGGCGCATAGTTTTGGGATTAAGTATAATCTTCCTTGCATAGGCATTCCGGCCTCTATTGATAATGATATCAACGGAATAGATTCAACCATAGGCCTGGATACGGCCATCAACACCGCGCTGTATGCCATTGATAACATCCGGGATACGGCTACTTCAATGGAGAGGATTTTTGTGGTGGAGGTAATGGGCCGGGACTCCGGTTATATTGCCTTACAGACGGCCCTGGCCGGAGGATGCGAGGATGTAATTATTCCGGAACGAGGCTTTGATTTAGGGAAGGCTTGCCATGAAATCGTTGAGGGGAATATCCGGGGAAAGATTAGTTGGATTATAGTAAGCGCTGAGGGCGCGGCCTCAGCCCCGGATGTCGCGGCTAAAATAAATCAGTTAACGTCACTTGAGGCCAGGGCCGTAGTCTTAGGCCATATCCAAAGAGGCGGCCGGCCCACTGCCGCCAGCCGCATTCTGGCCTTAAGGCTGGGGGAGGCGGCAGTAGAGTGCTTATTAAAAGGCGAGTCGGATAAGGCGGTAGCGGTAACCAACGGAGAGATTATCAGTGTGGGCCTGGAGCAGGCCTTAGTTAAGAAAGACTTAAAGGTAGAGCAGACCTACGCGTTGATCAAAAAAATGACTTAAGTTTTGAAAGGAGAGAGGCAAGAAATGGCCAGGACAGCAAAAGACATCAGCGGATTCGTAAAGGATTTAATCGCGATTGAGGACATTGAGACTAAAAAAAGAATTTACAAAAAAGTGTTAGGTATTGCCTATAAAAACGGAATATATCCGGCCTCTATCCATGATTTTTATATTGCCCGGGCAAAAGAAGGCTTTGGCGGTTTTACGGTGCCGGCAATGAATTTGCGTTCAATGACCTACGATTTAGCGCGGGCGATATTCAGGGCGGCTCAGCGTAATAATTCGGGCGCGTTTATCTTTGAGATCGCCAAATCGGAAATGGGCTATACCAATCAGCCGCCTCCGGAATACGCCGCGGTGATTTTAGCCGCCGCGATCAAGGAAGGCTATCGCGGCCCGGTATTTATTCAGGCCGATCATACCCAGGTGAATATCAAGAAATTCAAAGAAAATCCCGAGAAAGAAATAGAGTCCTTGCAGGCCTTAATCGCCGAAGCGATTGAGTATGGCTTCTATAACATAGATATAGATTCATCAACCCTGGTTGATTTGTCGCAAGCAACAGTAAAGAAACAGCAATATTATAATTTTGATGTTTGCGCCAAGCTTACCCAGTTTATCCGGCGCGTTGAGCCTAAAGGGGTTACTGTCTCTGTGGGCGGAGAGATTGGCGAGGTGGGACATAAAAATTCCACCCCTGAAGAGCTGCGGGTATTTATGGATGGTTTTAAAGAACGCCTGCGAAAAGGATTAACCGGGATAAGCAAGATTTCCGTGCAGACCGGGACCTCCCACGGCGGCGTGGTTTTACCCGATGGTTCAATCGCCCAGGTAGCCCTTGATTTTGATACCTTAAAGACGCTTTCAGAAATTGCCAGAAAAGAATACGGTTTGGCCGGGGCAGTCCAGCACGGGGCGTCAACCCTGCCTTCGGCGGCATTTCATAAATTCGCCCAGTGCGAAACGGCTGAGGTGCATTTAGCCACTGAATTCCAGAATATGATGTATGACTCCCAGCATTTTCCGCCGGAATTAAAAGAAAAAATATATCAGTGGCTTAAAATCAATGCCGCCTCGGAGAAAAAAGACGGTGAGACTGATGAGCAGTTTTTCTATAAAACCCGCAAAAAGGCCTTAGGCCCGTTTAAGCGCGAGATTATGGGCCTGCCGGATTCACTCCGGGACGCCATCGCCCTTGAGCTGGAGGCAAAATTTGATTTTCTATTCAAACAGTTGAATGTGGTGAATAAAAAAGAGCTGGTTGATAAATATATCGGCCTTAAAAGGGTCATCTCGCGTAAACGAAAAGAAGCCGCCGCGATCGTGCACGACGGCGAAGGGGCGGATTAAAAATAGTTAACAGTTTCCGCCGAAGGCGGATCAGCCTACGGCTGACACAGTTGACGGCTTACAGTAAACAAAGGCGGCATAGAACAAATTTATATGAAATGGTGGATAAGAAAGGCAAAATCATTTAAAGAAGCGGAAGAATTTGATGATGAGTATTATCGTAAGATGCCGCCTGAAGACAGGCTAAGTGATATGCAGCTTTGCCGCCAGATGTATTTTAAATTAAAACATATAAATATTGATGAGGTACGAAAAGGACTTCGAAGATTTTATAAAGTCGTTAAATAAGAATAAAGTAAAATACTGCATTATTGGTGCTTTTGCCGTTGGCTTATACGGATACCCAAGATACACGGGTGATATTGATATTTTGGTTGAGCCGGCTCCAGGGAATGCTAAAAAAGTTATTAAGGCAATAAGGGAGTTTGGATTCAAGAGTTTAGATTTAACAGAGAAAGATTTCAGTCAGGAAAATAAGGTAATTCAGTTAGGTTATGAACCAGTGAGAATTGATCTCATAACTTCACTGGGAGGGATAACCTTTAAAGAAATATGGAAACATAGAGAAGAAGGAATTTATGGTAAAGTAAAAGTTTATTTTATCGGCCGCAATGAGCTTATAAGATCAAAGAAGCTGGCAAACAGGCCGCAAGACAAAATAGATATAAATAAATTATTTAAAAGGAGAAGCTGATGCGTTCGGATACAATCAAAAAAGGCATAGAGAGGATTCCTCACCGGGCCTTGCTTTTTGCTACCGGCATCACCCGCGAAGATTTGGGTAAACCTTTTATCGGAATTGCCTCGAGTTTTACCGACCTGGTTCCTGGGCACACCCAGATGCGCCCTTTAGAGAGCGCGATTGAAAACGGGATTTATGCCGGAGGCGGCCGGCCCTTTGTCTTTGGCATCCCCGGAATCTGTGACGGAATCGCGATGGGGCATGCCGGAATGCATTATTCCCTGGCTTCGCGGGAGCTGATCGCGGATATGGTTGAATCTATTGCCAATGCCCATTGTCTGGACGGGCTGGTTTTGCTTACTAATTGCGATAAAATTACTCCCGGAATGCTGATGGCCGCGGCCCGCCTGAATATTCCGTCAATCGTAGTAACCGCCGGGCCAATGGTAACCGGAAGGCTGAGGGGAAAACGGCTTTCTTTGGTTCGGGATACCTTTGAGGCCGTGGCTAAGGCAAAAACCGGCGAGCTATCTCAAAAAGAAATTGAAACCGTTGAGATGTGCGCTTGTCCCGGTTCCGGCTCTTGCCAGGGTCTTTATACCGCCAACACTATGTCTTGTCTTACTGAGACTATGGGGATGAGCCTGACCGGCTGTGCCACCAGCATGGTGGCTTTAGCCAAGAAAGAGAGAATTGCCTTTGAGTCGGGCAGAAAAATAGTCCGCCTGGTAGAAGAAGATGTCCGTCCGCGCTCGATAATGAATAAGCGCGCCTTCCATAATGCCATTACCGTGGATATGGCTTTAGGCGGTTCATCTAACACGGTGTTACATCTCTTGGCTATCGCTCGCGAGGCCAAGGTGGATTTGCCGCTTAAGCTGTTTGATGATATTTCTAAGGCTACTCCTAATATTTGTTCTCTGGAGCCCACCGGAAATTTTTATATGGAGGATTTAGAATATGCCGGAGGAATCCCCGCGGTTTTAAAGCGGCTCAAAGAAAGCTTAAAAAATAATCCTACGGTAAATACCAAGTCAATTTATACAATCGCTGATGAGGCGGAAATTACGGACAGTGAAGTAATCCGTCCATTAAATAATTCGTATAATAAGGAAGGCGGAATCGCGATCCTTTACGGCAATCTTGCCCCGGATGGCTCCGTGGTGAAGCAGACGGCGGTATCCGCGAAGATGAAGGTTTTCCAGGGGCAGGCAATATGCTTTAATTCCGAGGAAGAGGCGATGAAGGCGATTCTTAACGGCAAAATTCAAAAGGGCCGGGTAGTGGTTATTCGCTATGAAGGCCCGGCCGGAGGCCCGGGAATGCGGGAGATGCTTTCTCCGACCTCGGCAATCGTGGGAATGGGTTTAGCCGATGATGTAGCCTTGATTACCGACGGCCGTTTTTCCGGCGGCACCCGCGGCCCTTGTATCGGCCATATTTCGCCTGAGGCCTATTCCGGAGGAGCGATTGCCGCGGTTCGCGATGGGGACATCATAAAGATAGATATTCCTAAGAGAAAATTGGAGTTGGTAGTCAGCGACGAAGAATTAAAGGCAAGATTAGCCAAAATCAAGAAACCCAAGCCTAAAATAACCGAAGGCTATTTATCCCGTTATGCCCGGATGGTCAGTTCCGCGGATAAGGGAGCGATATTAAAGTAAAAGTAAAAAGTAAAAAGGCAAAAGTAAAAATAAAGAGTAAAAAAGTAAAAGTAAAAAGTAAAAAGGCAAAAGTTCCGGTTAGAAATAAAAACTTTTAAATTTTTACTTGTAGTTTTTACTTTTTCATTTTTACTTTTGAGTTTAATTATGATTGGCGCGCAAATACTTATTGAATGTTTAGAGCGTGAGGGTGTTTCAATAATGTTTGGATACCCGGGTGGGGTGGTTTTGCCTATTTTTGACCGGCTCTATGATTCCAAGATAAAATTTATCTTAACCCGCCACGAGCAGGGCGCGGCCCATGCCGCCGACGGCTATGCCCGCTCAACCGGAAAAGTCGGGGTGTGCCTGGCTACCTCAGGCCCGGGGGCCACTAATTTGATTACCGGTATTGCCAATGCCTATATGGATTCCATACCTATGGTGGCCATCACCGGGCAGGTTAAGACCTTTTTAATCGGAAACGATGCTTTTCAAGAGGTGGATGTTACCGGAATTACCCGCTCAATTTCCAAGCATAATTATTTAGTTAAGGATGTTAAGGATTTAGCCCGGGTTATCCGGGAGGCTTTTCATATTGCCTCAACCGGCAGGCCGGGACCGGTGGTAGTGGATATCCCGGTTGATGTCCAGCAGGCCGAGTGCGACTTCGCCTATCCGCAAGAAGTTAATTTGCCCGGATACAAGCCTACTTATTTCGGCCATTCCGGACAGATCAAAAGAGCGGCTAAACTGATTGCCGAGTCTAAGAAGCCTATCCTTTATATCGGCGGAGGGGTGATTACCTCCGGGGCCGCTAATGAAATAAAGGAATTGGCTGAAGTTTACCGGATTCCGGTAACCATGACCATGATGGGCCTGGGGGCCTTTCCGGGAACCCATGAATTATCTTTAGGGATGCTGGGTATGCACGGCACGGCTTATGCCAACCATGCCACCATGGAGTCGGAGCTGATTATCGCCGTGGGCGCGCGTTTTGACGACCGGGTTACCGGACGGGTGAGCGCCTTTGCCCCTCATGCCAAGATAATCCATATTGATATTGACCCCACCTCAATTAGTAAGAATGTTGAAGTAGATGTTCCGATAGTCGGGGATGTCAAAAATGTCCTGGGTCAGCTTTTAGAGGCTATAGGTAAACTTAAGAAAAAGCCGGATACCCACAAATGGTTGGAGCAAATTCACGAATGGAAGGCTAAACACCCCTTAAGATATCTCCATGAGACTAATAAAATTAAGCCCCAATATGTGATTGAGCAGATTTATGAAGCAACCAAAGGAGAGGCGATTATTGTTACTGAGGTCGGGCAAAACCAGATGTGGAGCTGTCAGTGGTATAAGTATACTCAGCCGCGCACCTTTATTTCCAGCGGCGGTTTAGGCACCATGGGTTTTGGCCTGCCCGCGGCTATGGGGGTGAAGCTGGGTTGTCCGGAAAAGACAGTTTTTGATATTGCCGGAGACGGCTCAATCCAGATGAATATTCAGGAACTGATGACCGTGGTCTGCAATAAAATACCGGTGAAGGTGGCTATTCTAAATAACGGCTGCTTAGGGATGGTCAGACAGTGGCAGGAGCTTTTTTATAAAAAACGCTATTCGCATACTAAACTTTGTAATCCGGATTTTGTGAAATTGGCCGAGGCCTACGGAGCCGTGGGTATGCGGATCACTAAAAAAGAAGATGTGCGTCCGGCAATTGAAAAAGCTATCGCGACGGATAACACCGTAGTGCTGGATTTTGTGGTTGAGGAAGAGGAGAATGTGTATCCCATGGTTCCCGCCGGCGAAGCCATAAATAGGATGATCGGGGGCATGGCGTAGTGCGCTGTCAAATTAATTTTTAATATGACAGCGCGCAGAGCAATTGAGCAATAGAGAATAGAACAATAGAACTGATGCTCAATTGCGGTCTATTGTTCAATTGTTCCATTGTTCAAAACAGCAGTTTTGCCACTAAAAACTAATTTTACAGTGTAGTAGTCCTAAGCGATAGCGACAAATGAAGCATACGATTTCGGTTTTAGTAGAAAATAAATTTGGGGTTTTGGCGCGGATAGCCGGGTTATTCAGCGCCAGGGGTTACAATATTTCTTCTCTGGCGGTGAGTGAGACCCATAATCCCGCGGTATCCTGCATGACTATTGTGGTTGATACAAATGACGAAAAGATACTGGAGCAGATAAAAAAGCAGTTAAACCGCCTGATTGATGTTTTGATAGTGGCTGATTTCACTAAAAAAGAACATGTGGAACGCGAGTTGGTTCTGGCCAAGGTTAGCTGTCCGGCTAAGGTTAAGGCAAAACTTACAACTGTTTTGAATAAATTCCAGGCTAAGCTGATCCGGCGCAAAGAAGATATCGCGATTATTGAATTTACCGGAGTCCAGCAGGATATTAAAGAGTTATTGAGCGAGTTGAATAATTTTGGGATAAAAGAATTGGTAAGGACCGGTAAAATCGCTATGGCGTAACCGCGGAAACGCAGAATATGGAAGAACTAATAGTTTTCGCAGAGGCGCGGAGTAAGTAGAATAGAATAAGTTTTAATTTTTCAGCGGTTGCAAAGGAGGAAAATTATGGCAAAGATATATTATGATCAGGACGCGGATTTGAATTTAATCAAGGATAAAACCATCGCGATTATCGGCTATGGTATCCAGGGCCGGGGACAGGCTTTATGCCTTAAGGATTCCGGCTGTAAGGTTATAGTCTCGGAGCTTTCCGGAACGCCGAATTATGAACAGGCCAAACAGGACGGCTTCAATCCCGTAGGTGCCAGCGAGGCGGCAAAAGCCGCGGATATTATCCAGATTCTTACCCAGGACCACGCCCAGGCCCTGGTATATAAAAAAGACATCAAGCCGAATTTACGCAAGGGGAAGGCCCTGTGTTTTTCTCATGGCTTTAATATCCGCTTTAAACAAATCAAGCCTCCTAAGGATGTGGATGTGTTTATGGTCGCCCCCAAGGGCCCGGGAGCCTTGGTCAGGAGGATGTATGAAGAAGGCAAAGGAGTTCCCTCTTTAGTCGCGGTCTTTCAGGATGCCAGTGGGCAAGCCAAACAGCTGGCTTTGGCTTACGCTAAGGCTATTAGGTCCACCAGGGCCGGGGTTATTGAAACAACTTTTGAAGAGGAGACTGAGACTGACCTTTTTGGCGAGCAGGCGGTGCTTTGCGGAGGAGCGACTGAGTTAATTAAGGCCGGATTTGATACCCTGATTGAGGCCGGGTATCAGCCGGAGATTGCCTATTTTGAAGTTTTGCATGAGCTTAAGCTGATTACCGACCTGGTCCAGGAATACGGCATCAGCGGTATGCGCCGGCGCGTCTCTAACACCGCTACTTACGGAGACCTGACCCGTGGGCCGATGATTATTAACCAAAAGACCAGGAAGACAATGAAAAAAATCCTTAAGGACATCAAATCCGGAAAGTTTGCCCGGGAATGGATTAAGGAGAATAAAAAGGGACGTCCTAACTTTAACCGGCTTATCCAGGAAGGCGATAATCACCCTATAGAGCAGGTGGGCCGGCAATTACGGGAAATGATGCCTTGGATGAAGAAGTAAGAGGTTAAGGCTGAGGCTTAGGTTGAGGAAAGATTAATTCACTTAACCTTGACTTTTCGGAGTTTGTTATATGGATAAGATAATTATTTTTGATACGACCTTGCGGGATGGGGAGCAGGCGCCGGGGGCCTCTTTAAACCAGAAAGAAAAGCTGGAAATCGCCTTTAGTTTAGAGAAGCTGGGGGTAGATATTATTGAGGCCGGTTTTCCGGTCTCCAGCCCCGGTGATTTTGAGGCGGTGGAGATGGTGGCCAAAAATATAAAAAGCTCCAGGATATGCGCCCTGGCCAGGGCTATCCCCAAGGATATAGATATCGCTTATCAAGCCACTAAAAAAGCCAGGCAATCCCGCATCCATGTGTTTCTGGCTACTTCCAAAATCCATATGCGTTATAAATTAAAAAAAGCCGAGGATGAAATATTGCGCCTGGCGGTAAGTTCAGTAAAATACGCCAGGAACCTTTGTGATGATATTGAGTTTTCGCCGGAGGATGCCTCCAGGACGGAAGAAGCATTTTTATACCGGGTGGTGGAGGCGGTGATTAAGGCCGGAGCCAGGACCGTGAATATTCCGGATACCGTAGGTTATGCCGAGCCTTATGGCTATGGCGAACTTATCCGGGCCTTAAAAGAAAATGTCCCCAATATTAATCAGGCGGTTATTTCAGTGCATGGTCATAATGACCTGGGCCTGGCGGTGGCCAATTCCTTGTCCGCGGTTAAGAATGGCGCCCGCCAGGTAGAATGCACCATTAACGGTATAGGGGAGCGGGCTGGAAACGCCTCAATGGAAGAATTAGTGATGGCCCTTAAGGTGCGCCGGGATTATTTTGGGGTTACCACCTCTATCAAAACCAAAGAGATTTATAAAACTTCACGCTTAGTCAGCAAATTAACCGGCTTTGTAGTTGCCCCGAATAAGGCCATTGTGGGCTTGAATGCCTTCAGGCATGAGTCTGGCATACATCAAGACGGGATTTTAAAGAAACGATCTACCTACGAGATTATTAAGGCTGAGGATGTGGGCTTTAAAGTAGAGGGTTTGGTTTTGGGCAAACATTCCGGAAGACACGCCTTTTTGGCCCGGCTTAAGACCTTAGGATATAAACTGAACGAAAAAGACATAGATGAGGCCTTTAAGAGATTTAAGATATTGGCGGATAAGAAAAAGCAGGTTTTTGATGAGGATTTGGTTGCTATTGCTCAGGAGGAAATTGGGTCTATTGTGCTTGAGGTCTGGAAATTAGAAGCCTTTGAGATAAATTCTAAGAGCAATTCTGTGCCTCAGGCCAAAATAATCTTAAAGAGTTCGGGTAAGATTTTTGAGGCGGACTCCGGCGGAGACGGGCCGGTGGATGCCTGCTATAAAGCCATAGAAAAAATCACCCGCCTCAAGTGCCAGCTTTTGGATTACGGTATTCAGTCGGTGAGCCGGGGCGAAGACGCCCTGGGTGAGGTAAGCCTGAAGCTAAGAAGTAAGACAAAAGAGGCTTTAGGGCGAGCCAGCTCCACTGATATTATCGAGGCTTCTATCAAGGCCTACCTGCAGGCGGTTAATAAGATAGTTAGTTAAATACCAAGATAATAATGTCATCTCTGCGGCCAAAGATACTGATAGTTTTTGGTATTGTTTTGGCTTTTATGCTTTATTTAGCCAGAATAAACCTGCGCCAGGATTGGAATGATCTGGTTGAGACCGTTAATATCTGGGTAGATAATTTTAACCTGGGTTTTAGCCCGGGGCGCTCCCGGCCGATATCTACCCTGCAAAGAGAAGAGGAGTTAAAAATGTATGTAGGCGCTCCTTTTTTGGATTTTCAGGGTTTAGACTGGGATAAGTTCTGGAATGTTATCTATGGGTTATTCCCGGTAGACTACTCGGAGAATGAGCGCCTTCCGCCGCGGGCCAGGCAATTGACCAACCCGGAGATGCAGGAGAAACTTAAAGAATTATACCCTTCCCCTTTTAGTTATTTTCAGGATCAGCACTGGCAGCAATTCTGGCAGATAATTTTTAAGAAGAAATCACAGAATACATGAAGACCTACGGCCTTATCGGATATCCGGTGAAACACAGCCTCTCAGCCAGGATGCACAACGCGGCCTTTAAGGAATTAGGCATAAACGCGGAATATAGATTACTTGAAATAAAACCAGAGGAGCTGGAAAATTTTTTGTTAAAGAATATCCCAGTTAAAGATGTTGAAGGAAAACAAATTTTTTCGCAGGAGATAATAGGTTTTAATATAACCATTCCACACAAGGTAAGAGCCAAAGAGATAATATATGAGCATTATCCTGAAGTCAATAAAGCTGGTATTGGTATGTATGTATATATCACAGGAGCTATTAATACGGTTATAAGAAAAGATGGGAAAATGTATTGTCTTAATACGGATGTAACTGGTTTTCGGCAGTCATTACAAAAAGATTTGAAATTTAATCCCAAAGATAAAAATGTTCTTTTGATTGGTTGTGGCGGCGCAGGCAGGGCCGTAGTAGCTGCTTTAGCCTGGAGAACATCACCTCGCAAAATTTATATCTACGAGCCTAATCAAGGCGCGTTTAATTCTGCAAAAGAGCATTTTTCGTCATTTAATGTTACTAATTGTACATTTGAATTTATTTCTCAGGAGAAGCAGTTACCTGTTGTTTTAGCATCATCTGATTTATTGATTAATGCCTCGCCGGTGGGAATGAAAGAAGGCGATCCATCTGTAGTCAAGAAAGATTGGCTGCATAAAGATTTATCCGTATATGATCTGGTTTATAATAGAGAAAGCCAACTGCTAAAGGACGCGAAATTGCTCGGGTTGAAGAATTTCGGCGGTTTGGGTATGCTCTTATATCAGGGGGTGGCGGCATTTGAATTCTGGACAACGTCCTGGACAAAGAAAAACGCTCCGGTTGAGGTTATGCGCGTGGCTTTAGAGGAAGGATTGAAGGAATGCCGGAAAAAATAATTGAGGTTTTTGTTTTTCTTTTTGGTTTGATTGTGGGAAGCTTCCTGAATGTCTGCATATCCCGGATGCCCAACGAAGGCTATTCCTTATTATTGCCGTCTTCGCATTGCCCGTCCTGCAAGAAACCCATTCACTGGTTCGATAATGTTCCCCTCTTAAGTTTTATCTTCCTGGGTGGCAAGTGCAGATTTTGTAAAAGGCCTATATCTTTTCAGTATCCTCTGATTGAGGTTTTGACCGGTCTGGTTTTTTGGATTGTCTATAGACACTACGGCCTTTCTTTGGATTCGCTCATTTATATAACCTTTATTTCAGGCCTGCTGGTAGCTACCTTTATTGATATTAAGTGGCGGATTATCCCGGATGAGATTTCTTTAGGTGGGACGGCCGCGGGTTTGATTTTCTTTCTGATTAAAAGTTTTCCCAATTTTAAAGAATTTCCCCATATTCCTTTAGTAGATTCGCTGGTGGGTGCTCTTTGTGGAGGGGCGCTTATTTATGGAAGCGCGATTCTGGGAAATTTTATCATCTTTAAGTTGATGAAAAAAGGCCCTATTGAAGGCGAAACTGAATGTATGGGTGGGGGTGATGTCAAACTTTTGGCGATGATTGGGAGTTTCTTAGGCTGGAAGCTGACTGTGCTGACTTTCTTCCTGGCCCCCTTCTTTGGTTCGGTAGTGGGAATATATGTCCTGATATTTAAAAAAAGCCACCTGATTCCTTACGGGCCGTTTTTGTCTTTGGCCGCCATTACCGCGCTGTTTTTCGGAGATAAAATCATCAGCTTGGTAATTTTTAATTATTAATTATTATGCTCTGGATAGGTATAGCTTTATTTTTGGTGTTAGTAATTATCATAGCCGGCCTGCTTTTTAAGATTTCCTCCCAGACTAATTTCCATCTAAACGCCATAACCAATCAAATCAGCGAGCGCCTCAAAGAGATGTCTCTAAGTGTCGGTGAGATGCAAAAAGGCGTGGGTGAGCGCTTAGACAATACCGTAAATGTAGTTTCAGGCCTCTCTAAGAGCTTAGGTAAATTAGAGGAAACCAACCGTCAGATTTTTGAAATAAGCAAAGATATCTCCAGCCTGCAGAATCTGCTTAAGGCCCCCAAATTCCGGGGGGAAATAGGAGAAACTCTTTTAGGCAATCTCCTGGAGCAGGTTCTTCCTAAGGGCCATTATGACCTGCAGTACCGTTTTAAAACCGGTGAAACCGTAGACGCGGTGATCCGTTTAGGCGGCAATATCGTCCCCATAGACGCTAAGTTTCCCCTGGAGAATTTTCAAGCTTATTTACAGGCTGAAGGCGACGAGGCCAAGAGCGCGTATTCCAAGAAATTCATTACCGATGTCAAGAATAGAATTAACGAGATTTCTAACAAATATATCCTTACCGACGAAGGGACCTTTGATTTCGCCTTAATGTATATTCCGGCGGAGAATGTCTATTACGAGGCAACCATAAGGCAGGAGCTACTGAGCTATGCCTTGAGTAAAAAGGTGGTTCCGGTTTCCCCGAATACCTTTTACGCCTATCTACAGGTAATCTGTTTAGGTTTAAAAGGCCTGCAGGTAGAGCGTAACGCCAAGGAAATTTTGTCTAATCTGGGCCGCCTTCAGCAAGAACTGTCTAAGTTCTCCGAGGATTTCCGGCTGTTAGGCAATCACATAAGAGGCTCTTCCCAGAAATACGATGATGCCGATAAGAGATTAAGCAAATTCCAGGATAAGCTGATTTCCTCATCCGCCGCCAAGCCGGAAACAATCGAAACTAAGCCAGAGGGCTAGACTTTTCATGTAGCCAGTTAGTTGTTAGAGTAAATATCTTTTCGTTCTTTCCTCTCCCCTTGGGGAGAGGAAAGAAATCCTCCCCTTACCAAGGGGAGGCGGGGAGGGGTTAGGCGAGGGGCACAAATCGCGAGTTTCCTCAATCCCATTAAGTAAAGATCAGAGTGATTATCAATGTCCGGGTTACAACAAAGGCAAAATTCAAGCGCGTTGAGGAAACAACCCCGGGGTGTTTAAAAGTGTATGTCCCCGCCGCGCCCGAGGACAATAAGGCGAATAAGGCTGTAATTGAGGCGCTGGCGGAATATTATGGAGTTCGTAAATCCCGGATTTTGATCATCCAGGGAGAAAGGTCAAGGGATAAAAGGATAGAGATAAAGTGAGGTAGCAACAGGAAAATGTCTAATGACGAAATCCGAATGGCGAATTAATGTCTAATGCCTAAAGGCCTAAATAAATCTTTTAGACATTAGGGAATTGAAGAATTAGTCATTTGTTCGGCATTCGTTATTAGGAAATTCGACATTAACAGGCTATTACACATATTATACGAGGAGGGTTTGAGCATGGGACGGACAGTAAGGATGTGGTTAGGGGTGTGGTTTTTATCTACTTTTTTAACCGGAGGCGTGGCTATGGCAGGTGAGGCGAAGGTGGTTTTAGAGACTAATCAGGGAAAAATAGTGGTAAAGTTATTTCCTGAAACAGCCCCCAAGACAGTGGAGAATTTTCTGGGGTTGGTGAAGAAGGGTTATTATAACGGGATAATTTTTCACCGGGCGATTAAGGATTTTATGATCCAAGGGGGAGACCCCAGTGGAACCGGAATGGGGGGAGAGTCTCTCTGGGGAAAGCCGTTTGAAGATGAAGTTTCTGCCAATGTAAAGTTTGACCGCAAAGGCATTCTGGCCATGGCCAATGCCGGGCCGGGCACCAACGGAAGCCAGTTTTTTATTACCACGGTGCCTACTCCCTGGCTAAATATGAAACATACCATATTCGGCGAAGTGGTGTCTGGATATGAAATAGTAGAAAAGATAGAGAACTGCCAGGTCGGCGCTTCCGATAAGCCGGTAACCGAGCAGAAAATAATCAAGGCTTATGTAGAAGAATAAACTCTGATTTCGCGCGCGCTTGGCGCTAGCAAAATCTTGGTCTATAATTTAGATAAAACAGAGAAACCCCTTCGGCTGAAGGGGTTTCTCTGTTTGGGACTGGAACGCAGGGCGTATTCGAGCTCTACCGCACTGTTAAGATTATTGCGAAATTCAATTTTTGTCATTGTCCGGCTTGATCCCCCGGTCAAGTCGGAGGACGCAATCCAGACATATTAATTTTATTAGGTTTATGACCCTCTCTGGCTTGTGGGAGAGGTAAGAAATCCTCCCCTTACCAGAGACTGTGCCAAATGGTTATGTCATTCCCGCGAAAGCGGGAATCCACGACGAGAGATTCTGGATCCCCGACTAAAGCATTCGGGGATGACAAAAACTTCTCGTCGAGACCAATTTCATTTGACCCAGTCTCTACCAAGGGGAGGCGGGGAGGGGTAAGGTGAGGGAAAAATCGCGAGTTTCCCCTGATAACCGATTGGGTAAGTTTCCTAAAAAATTTTTCTTGCCTTTTGACATTTTTAGCTATATAATGCAATCTGTGCAAAGCAGGTTAGAATAATTCACGAAAATCAATCCTGAGACATAAATATGGGGGTAAAGTCCAATGGACATGATCAAACAATTAGAGCTATACCGGCTGGAAAACAGAATTACGCAAGTTGAACTGGCAAAAGATTTAAAGGTTGCCTTTTCAACAGTCAGCCGGTGGTTTAACGGCAAGACCAAGCCGAATAAAATTCAGCAGTATCATATAGGTAAGTTTTTAGCCCTTCGAGGGATTAAAATAAAGAGCAAGGGATAAATTAATATTATTGCAATTTCTTGAATTATTGATAGTTAGGCATATAATAAATGTTCAGCTGTTGCATTTTTTGCAACAGCTGAAAATGAAGGCCAGCAGCGCTATGTTGAGTTTGCCAAACCAGGGCGGAGTCCTGAGCTTATCGAAGGATCAATAAGACGACGTGTCCACCGGGAAGCAGAAGATGTTGCAATTCGGATTGTAAAAAAATTCCAAAAGGTTATTTCAGGCGTAACTTTTGGACCCCAAAAATACAGCGTTAAATAAGAGGACAAAATGAACTCATTTAAACGAGAAAATGTGAAATTGCCTTTAAGCGCGGTTTGGCTGACGAATTCGATTGCCGAATACAAAGGCAAACAGGAAGTCTACACGAAGCAATCGCCGCAAATCTTAAAGACTTTACTTGAGACGGCACTTATTGAGAGCTCCGAGTCATCAAACCGCATTGAAGGGGTAACGGTTGATCATGCCCGTTTAAAACCGCTTGTTATCGGGCACAGTAAACCGCGCGATCGTTCTGAAGAAGAGATCGCGGGATACCGCAAAGCGCTTGAATTGATTCACACAAAGCATAAAAGCCTAAGGATTAATCCGGAGACGGTCAAGGAATTACACCGGATTTGCCGCGGCGAATCGTGGGATGCGGGTAAGTGGAAAGAAAAAGATAATGACATTATTCGTAAGCATCCGGATGGCCGCATTGAGGTAATTTTTAAACCTGTGAGTGCCGCTAAAACACCAGAGACGATGGAGCAACTCTGTTTGTCTTATGAGCACAGCGTCTCACAGCTTAAATATCCCGATCTTTACGCGGTTGCCTGTCTTGTGCTGGATTTTTTAAGTATTCACCCTTTTCGTGACGGTAACGGCAGGGTTTCGCGGCTTTTGACTTTGCTGGCGTTGTATCAGCATGGTTTTACGGTAGGGAAATATATCAGTATTGAGCGCATCGTTGAGCAGTCGAAAGAAACGTATTATGAAACGCTTAACAAAAGCTCGCAGAAATGGCACGAGGCTAAACATGATGTGATTCCATGGTTCAATTACTTCCTCGGCACGGTGCTGGCGGCTTATAAGGAATTTGAAGAGCGGGCGGCAAATATTAAGCCTGCACGCGGGGCAAAGACACAGATTCTGAATCAAGTTATCGAGCGTCAGGTTGGAGAATTCAGTTTAGGCGATATTGAACGAGAGTGTCCTGCTATCAGCCGCGATATGATAAAGGTAATCTTCCGGGAATTGCAAAAGGTAAAAAAGATTGAATGCCTTGGAAAAGGCAAGAGCGCAAAATGGAAAAAGATCTAATAGGGTAACAACTTCTCAAATAGGGTAATAAATAGGGTAATAACTGGAGCAGAGAAGAATGACGAAGGAATCTAAAGCGACAGGAATTAAGACGTGGCCGGAGGATGACAGGCCAAGGGAGAAACTGCTCAAGAAGGGCTTGAGGCTAAAATCATATGATTCGTAAACAAAAGCAGACAATTACGCAATTAGCGAAAAATATCCAGAGCCTTGCCAGAACGGCTGTAACTGTTTATGAGCGGGAATTTGAGGAGATTATCGGTTCCCGCTACCGGGAGAAACACCGGATAGAATGCACCCTTGATGGGATGCTTGGTTTTTGCTTCGATAAAAATATGCTTGAGATGTATAGAAAACTTTGCAGATATTATTATGACATTGACCAAAAATCCGCCACAGAATATGTTTACGCGTACCGGGATATGTGGGATCCCGAGGGGACAGAAAAGATGTCTCGTATTCGATGGAATTGTAAGGCGGAGGAAAATAGTAAGTGAACTATTAGGAAAATTCTTTGAGACCATTTTGTTGGCGCTAACGAAATGGCCGCGTGAGGTGATACTAAATTGAGATGTTATTGAGTTTAATAGGGAAATATGATTACTGATTATGGGGAATTCAGGGGACACAACACTTAATTCATTCAGAGTCTCCCCGGAAGCCATGCAGGAAGGGGCGAAATAAGTAATGTATTCCTGGGTTCTTAAGTGTTCGCTTATGCGAAGGAGTGAAAATGGCGATACCTATTAATATTGAAGAACTGCTCTCCGGCCGAGTAGTTGAAACCGAACGGCTGGAATTTAAAGAAGGATGGAATCCTCTGGCCGTTTTGCATACCATGTGCGCCTTTGCCAACGACGTTAATAACTGGGGTGGCGGGTATATTGTGATTGGACTTGAGGAAAATACGGCTGATCCGGCCTTCTCACCTAAAGGGCTGTCGCCTTCTGAGATCAAAAAAATTCA
>JAUSCZ010000002.1 GCA_030674475.1 Candidatus Omnitrophota bacterium | reverse complement strand
AAAACCAAGGTGGATGTGGTGCATAAGGCCTTCAAGCATCCTTCCGACTCCACCAAATACCTGAACCTGGCCGATACCAACGGCCTGGACCCGGATGATATCTACATCTTAGGTTATTACGACGCGGACAAGAAAACAGGATATGGTTTGATTTACGATGAGAATGGCTCCACGAGGAATCCGAAAGAGACAATGAAATTCTTTGAGGCCAGCTATGATTTTATTATGGTGGTAAGAAACGGTAATTTTGAAAAGGTGTTCAATAGCGCCTATGGCACCAAGGTTGATTTTAAAAATATTAAGCCTGAAGATTTATCCCTTTTCGCGACTATTATTTATGACGAAAACGGCCAGCTTAAGTCTCAGAGTGAGATTGAAGAGATGTTTAATCTCCTTCCTTTGGTCAATACAATCCTGGCCTCCCTTAAGTCCGATTATATCTCCGCGAATAGCTTTATTAACTGGACCAAAGGCAGGGAATTCGCGATTTCCTCCCTCCCGCCGGTTTTAAGTCTGAACCCTTTATTGAATAAAGGCTACAGCGATATGGAGGATTTCAGCAATGCCGTCTTTACCCTGGCCTCCAATATGGACTGGTTCCTGGGCGAGCTGGATACTAATAATGTTGACCTGTTCACCTTCAATAATGTCTACGGCCTGCATTCCTTAAAGAGCGATTTCAAACTAAAGGATAATGATTATGACTTGGCCGGGGTATTATTTATGATTATTTCCGGAACCTCCGGCAATTTTGAGACTGAATTCAACAAGAATTTCGGAGGGGTTTCCGGATATGTGCAGACACTGCCGGCAGTGGGAGATTTAATCATTAATTTAAGGGGCGATCCCAAATATGTGGAAAGCCTCAATTACTTCCATAATTTCAACATCCCATACTCTTCCAATTTCAGCCTGAATCCCAGGACAGCCGCCTTTGACTTGAAGAATGTCGGCGACTTCCTGTTTACCAAGGCCGGCCTGATTAATGACGGCATTTATGAGGATGCCGAGAGCTTCCTGGAAATGATGGCCAAGATCCACAGCGTCTGGGATAAGCTGGGCCCGGTGGCAATCGCGCCCCAAAATATCGGTTTTGACTACCGGGTAATGGCCGGACAGGTTACCATATTCGTCTACGACGGATATGACTTTAAGACCAGCAAGGTCAATCCCTACAGCCTGGCAAAATACGCGGTAACCCTGGTGGGCGATGGGGATTCCCTTTCCGATTTGAGCCGGAATTATACCAATGAGGCCGGCCTGATCCGCGATGCCGACAATATTTTGAGTATCGCCCGGAGAACAGCCTATTCTGAATATGAATATACCGCTGACTTTGATATCCAGTATTATCTGCTTGATGGAAAAGAGAATTATCTGGCCAAGGAAACCTACGATACCCTGCCCCAGAGAGGTTATCTCTTAAAGCGGGTGGTCCAGGATAAGCTGTCCGGCTATCAGTTAAGGACTAAGTATGAATACGGCCCAGGCCGGGTGATCCTGCATTCTAAGCGCAGTATGCCGGTCTATGTGGCGGATACGGATCGGACGTATGTGGATATCCTCGGCCAGCCGGAAACCGATGCCAACCTCTACAGCGAAAGCGAGAACTCCGTGGATGTCTCCGCGGAAAAGATAAACAAGCGCGTTACCTTCTATTCCCCGAATAAGGTAAAGGCCTATGAATTATACCGCCAGGTCAGCCTTTACGCCGGCAATACCTTAAGGGAAGAGGAAAGGGATGAGGCCACTGGTATGCTGTATGCCTACAGCACTTATACTTATGATAATGCCTTTATGGAGGCCTTAGGCCTGGCATCAAGGGTAGAGAGGTTTGCCGTTGACGGGGAAAGGTTATCGCTTACCGAATTTGACTTCCGTCAGGATATTAAGGGGACCAGCTACGGCCTAAGCCTGGTTTCCCGCACCCAGGATTTTGTTACCGGCCTCACCATAATCCGGGAAAGAGATGTCCTGGGTAAGGTTTATAAGGAAACCCTGTCCGGCCGCCACATTAACCGGGAAACCCGGAATTACTTTGAGAATCCCCTGTATGCCGGCTTTGGCGGCATACCTTTACGCAGTGAAACCGTTGATTTAATAACCGGTTTAAAGATAAGCCGTTCCCGGTTCCTGGAATTTAATTCCTTAGGCGGAGTTACCTTGGCTGAAGATTTATTAGTCAAGAATTCGTCCAAGATCCGGGTCCTGGACGGCCGGGGTAATGTCCGCAGGTTATACGAAGGCGAGAATGTGGCTTATCGGTCCGGCAGCATAACCGCCGATACAGTGGTTATCTCTGAATATGAAGACCTTTCTTGGAGGGCAAGGAATATTTCCTCTTCCGAAAAATGGAGCTGGGATAACTCCCGGCAGATGAAATCCGGGATGATTACCAAGGTTAGGCCGTTAGCTGTTGAAACTATTGTTACGCATTACGGCGGGCATAGGGTGTTAGAGGCCGAATATTATAAGCCTTCTGTTGACACCAGGATGTCTGTGGCAGTTGACCTGGAGCTGGGCGAGCCGGTGCGCATGGCTACTCCAGGGGATATTGAATACCCGCGCACAGCCGAGGTGGATTACAATTCCTTGGGCATTGAGAAGGCCTCAAGGATTATTAATCCGGCAGGGGAAGAGCTGGAAACCACTGTCAGCGTGTTGGATGAATACGGCCGTCCCGTGGCAGCTAAAGACGCGAAAGGCGAGTCTTTGAAAAGCCGCCTGTTAAAGCAGTGGAAAAAGGCGGCTACAGGCGAGGAAAAGGACATTATCCAGAATTTAAATAACGGGCTTATTGACAAGTTTATCCCGCGCATTAAGCTTTCCGGGGTAGAGGTTACCTGGCAGACCGAGGTTAAGTATGACCGGCAGGAAAATGAGGTTTCCAGCGATACTTTTGTCTATCAAAACAGGGTGCTGATGGGCAAGGTAAAATATACCCGGGTCTTGGACAGGAAAGGCGAGTTGTTTCCCCAGGGGGCAATCGGCGATAAGGAGCGCAAGCTGTCCGCAGTCTATTATCTGACTGCTTGGGGCGAGGAAGGGGTTATGCTGGTAGATAATTACTCCGGCCTGCTTAGAGGCTACAGATTTGAGAACGCCGAAGTGGCCCCGGGAATTATTGATACCCGGGAATCGGTCATTGATTATGATGAAAAAGAGGTATTTAAGAGAGGGGTTACCTATAGCCAGGCCCTGATAAAGCAATATCCGCAAGGTATATTTGAGACCCGGGCAACTTCCCCGGATGGTCTAACCCAGAAATTCATTGATCATACCAAGGGAGAACAGGAGCTTACCTATACCTATAATCATGTCGGCCGGTTGTTAGAGGTTCAGAGCAAAACCAGGAAGACCAGGATAAATTATGATGTTTACGGTGTGGAAACCAAGAGTGTTACATCTGATTTACGGACGAATAAAACAATTATTACTTCGGAGTCTGAGCATACCTTTAGTCTTATGCAGGGTATAAATACGGTAAGACTAACCGTCAAAACCGAGACTGAATGGTTTGATTATGAGAAAAATATTCCTCATCAAAAGACAGTCAGCGAATTTAACCGTTACGGCAGTTTAATCTCCCGGGTAACCTTCGGCGCGGATAATATAAATTTAAGATACGAGCCGGTATATTCCCGGGGGGGTATAGAAATGGCGGCTAATGGTTACCGGATCCTGCCTGGCGGCGAGCGGATATTGGCTTATACATATTCTGATTATAAGTGGAATAAGGGTGAACTGACCCGTAGGACAAGCGATATACTTCATGGGTATAAAGAAAAAATAGAGACTATTGATGCTGAAGGCATAAGCGTTCAGGAAGCGGAAGAATTCCCGCTTTACGATGGCCAGGGCAATAAAATAGGCACAGCCAGGCGCGAAACTGCTTACATCTATGATGGTTCGGCCAAACTGGGATGCCCTTTCATTGCCGACAAGGGCAAGACCGACGTGGAAGTGATTATCAATAATGAGACGGTTGCGAAGATAAATTTTACTGAATCGCAAACAATCGGGTTTCAGGACGGCATCATTACCCTTAAGCTTACAGATTTGTTGAGGAAGCTTAGCTGGTTTGAAAAGAAGGATATCCTTCGGCGCTCCCGGACAACCGAAAGCTACCTGGACCTGGAGGGCTCAGGCAACATAAGAAGGACCGTCCATACCTATGCCGGGGAACTATCCGAGCGTTATGATATTCCTCTATCCTCCGAGGTAATCAATGTCTATCCTTCCGGGGAAAAGGAAAAGTATAAATCCTCCCGGGCCAGGGATTATTCTCCTGAAACAGGAAGGCTTGAAGTATTCATAACTAATAATATTTCCCATCTGGCCTGGATAGAGATTAAAAACCGGGATGACCAGTTAATTCAGATTATTGACGGCACTTACAATAATGGCGAGTTCTTGAAGAAGGAAAGCAGGCATTTTAAATACGAAGGAGTATTGGGGGTTTTGAATATCCCCGCCTTGACTGAAACTACTCCGCTGGTTGAATATAACGAGGATTCCCTAAGAAAGGTTAAGGGTGAATCCTGGCCGGTGAATATAGTAAGCGGCCGGCGTCTGGATGTGAATGCCTGGAATACGGACGCGATATTTGATGCTAAGGGTAGGATTGTATTCCAGGGCAGTGAAAGCTTCAGGATTAATAAGCATAATGTATCCCGGGAACTTACCATATATTATCGGGAAGTAAAGAATAACCTGGGTAATAGCTCCGAGAAATCCATGGGTTATATTGACGCGAATGGATATTATGTCCCGCGCACCATCCTTTACCTGTCTCCGGAATATCCCAGACATAAAGATGAGATTAAATATGCCCAGTTTGATATTGCCCAGAAAAGCCGCAGAATAGTATTTGATGAACAGGATAAGGTGTATACCGCGTATATGGCTAATGCCACTCACCTCAACCGGGATGACGGCAGCCTGGAGTTCAAGGTCAAGAAGGTTATAAGGAGTAACGGCGCCTTCTTTACTCAATGGGCATACAATGAGCTCCAGGATAACCGCGGCCGGCCAAGAGAAAGGAGAGATTTTACCTCTTTAAATAATGAGAAGTTTGCCGCCGGCCAAGAGATTTGGGTAACCTATTTTGATTACCCCTGGAATGAATATATCCAGATTCTTCTTGGCTCAAGGACCTACGCCAGCCAGGAGAACATGGATTACAGAAGCGGCAGCCTGCAGGCCCAGGCCTCTTTGGCCAGGATTGAAAATGACGGACAAGTTGATTTGATTGTGTATAGCCTAAATGACAAGCGGAAAGGCCGTGATCTGCAGAAGGAGATGTGGGTGACTCCATGGGGTATGTTGGAGTGTATGGTGAATGATAATGCCAAGGTAAGAGTGATAAATGGGGCTGGGGGTTATTCCAAAAAGGGGAAAGAGATGGTCTCCTACGATGTTTTAGAAAACCCCTTGAAGGCAGTGGATGAGGAAGGCATAGTTACCCAGGAATGGCTTAATATTGAATACGAGCTTACACCAGAGGGATCAATAAAACAGGCGCATACCATAAGGAAACCAAACTCTCTGGGTCGGAATATCTCCCATGACTACGAATTAACCCTTGTTAATGGCGAGTTTGTAAAGGAAAGGCGCATAGGCACCCTCCGGGGATGGGGCCAGGACATCTGGAGGAATAGATATGTGGTATTCGGCAGCGCCCTGGGCGGGTTATCAATCTTGTTATTTATCGGCACAATGCTGGACTGGCGCAGGCTGGGCCGGGCGAAGAAGGACTCAAGAAAGGGCAGGAAAGGCGCGGTTACCCCTGTCCCTGCGCCGCTTGCGGAGAGCGTAATTCCCCATCCTTCTTATAATGCCTACGGGTTTGACGAAGGGGTTCCTGAGGCCGCGAAGTATAAGTATACCGTAATTAAAGAGCGGCTTATGGCCAGGGAGCCTCTTAGTAAAATACTGGATGAGTATTTTGAATCCTACCGCGTCTGGAGGCGCACAGCGCTGGGCCGGAAGGATAATTTCAATCCGGGAATAGAGGATTTATGGGTCTTCTTCCTGGTCAATACCGGTTGCGGTTATTTTCATAACGATACCCCAAGCCTGTTCAATTATCTTCTGCATAATGCGCTGGAAAAGAAAGACAATACCGCGGGGGTCCTGGTCAGGAAAGAATATGAAAGATGGTACAGGATATTATCTTTATGTTTAAGCACCTTTAAGGGCGTTGGCCCCCCTCGCGCAGATACCTCTCAGCTTGTCCCTTATCACTATCTATTCAGCATTGACGATCTGGAAGAGATGTTCAGGACAGCTAAATTTGTTGAGTTTTATTCCGGTCTGCCGGATAAAGAGGGTGTTTACAGCCATTTAATCAGCCAATTGCGCCAGAAGATAAATAATCTAAGCAAGGCCATAAAGGAATTAAACGGCAGGTACGGACCGGCCTATAAGGAAAGAATCAAGGTCAGGCTGGTCAAGACCCAGGCCTATAAGGATTATGTGGCCTTTATGACCAGGGAATGGAAAAAGGAAAACCCGCTCTTTTATAAAACCTACTCCGACCTAGTGGGTATCCGCTTCAGCCTGAATGGCTGGCTGCATTCGTTAAGGAATAATTACATGGCTGTGGCCTTTGGCCTGCAGATAGTCCTTCTGGCATCCATGCTTGCCTTGGCCTGGCAGGGAAGCCTCTTTGGCCTGCCGGCGCTGATAGTTTATGCCCTCCTGGAATGGCTGGTTTGGCAGGGGGCCAGAAAAGGCCTGGATCTATACCTGGCCAGGGCCTTAAAGAAGAGTGTCAACGTGGCCAGATACGGCAGACCTGTCCGTCCGGATGAGGGGTATAAGAAGGCGCCGGTAGCATGGCAGTTGAAATTATTCCGCATAAGCTTCTGGTCCAGCATCATCGTGATTAAATTGCTCTGGAACGCCTTACTGCTTAAATACATCTTGATTGCCCACACCAGCCTCTGGGGGGCAGCGTGGGGTCCTGGCTTTGGCATCTTTAATTGTAATTTATTCCTGGTTGCCGGCCTGTGGCTTCCCTTTGTCCTTTTCTTCTTCCTGGATACCTTCTCTATCTTTTATCTTATGGAGGCGGTCGTCGGATATTTCCATGGAAAGCGCTTAGGCCTGGGGATTATCAAATGGGGCAAAATGGGCTACCGCAAGGTAAGCAAGAATACCGCTCTCAAGGATACCCTTGTTCAGCTTATCGGCGAGAAGTTTATAGCCCAAGAGTCGGGTTTAAGCGATGCCCAAAGGCTGGTAGCCACTGCCAGGATCGTCAACTTTATCATTGATACTCTGCATGAAGAGGACATGATTACCGAAGAGGAAAAACTGCAATACGGCTGGGTTATCCGGGGCGAGAAAAAAGACAATTTCCTCTCCGGCAGGGCCTTTGCCCCGGATGCATTCTTCTCGGACGCGCAAAATAATAAGATCCGCCAGAGGATGTCGGTCTTCTTGAACAGCCTGCTTATGGATATACCCAACCGGCCGGTCTGGGAGAATATAAAGACCTCAACCCTGCTTTCGCCTGTGGGCAAGGGAGAGACCCTCATTTATACCTATGCCCCAACCCCGGGGATGAGTTCTGATGATGCCGTGCTTACCCTGGATGTCCGCCTTAAGTCCGGGGTTACCAATCTGACCAATCTTATCCGGCGCACCCCTGATGAGTGGTGTAACTTTATAGAAAGGATAGAGCGGGAAGGCATAGCCACCCCCGATGAAATTATCCGGATGAAGGGCCTGAAATTAGGGGTTTCCCTGGGAAAGGTCAACAAAGACCTGGAGTGGGAGATACGGCTGTGGGCATCGTTTCGCTTCCAGCCGTTTGTCAGGACCCTGCGGGGTTTAATACACTATGTGAGCGCGCTCAGGCTTTATGCCCGGTTAGACCATCCAGAATGGAATATGGACAAGGTAAACGATGAGGTGAACAGAAAATTCCAGTTGCTATGGGCCCACCAGGGTTACGGAGATTATATCGGTAAAGACATTAAAGCCGAAGAGACCAGGAGCCTGTTAGAGTATTATTATAACAAGTATGGTTATTTGATAGACATCGTGTATCTGCAGGAGCGCGGTCCGGCGGGAAATAAATGCTGGTATAATGTCCTGGCCCGCCTGAATCCAGTTAGTAAGAATATAGATGATATCTGCGCGGTTAAGCTTACCGAATGTTTCCCCATAGTAAGCGAAGGCAAGGCTGGCAACCAGACCAACAGCCGCCGCTTTGCCCGGGGAGAGATAATCCTGGCCATGGATATGAACCAGGATTTCTATGTGGAGGAGACCTTGAAACTGCCGCATCTATTGAGCTTATATGGTAATGACCCGGACGTTGCGGTGGTGGGCTATCCCGAGGATATCTTTACCGACACCTATACCCTGATGGGCAAATTCCACGCCATTGCCGACAGGACCTTTGTTACCATCGTCCAGAGGGTCCTGGCCCTCCTGGGTTGCAGGTTTCATTACGGGCATCCCGATGCGATACGGGCCTCCTGCGTGGATAAGTTTGGCGGGCTGTCCCGCTCTTACCCGGTGAATGAGGATATCTTCCTGGGGTATGAAATGGCCTTAAAGGGAAAAAAGATACTCTTTGTGGAATGGATTGAGGCCGGCAAGGCCAGGGAGGTTGCCTGGGGGACGACCTTCGGCATCTGGATAAAGTTTGGCATGGGCGCGGCCCAGCAGTTCTACAACCGTTATCTCTATTACCTGAACAGTTCCAGGAACTTCGGCTGGCTGGAGAGGATAGCCCATTTTTATGGCGGCATAGGGTTTTATTTCCGCAAGCCCTGGGTGGTCTGGGGCAATCTAAGCTACGCGGTATTGCTGCTTTTTATGGGGGTGAGCGGTTTTGCCGCCTTCCCCTGTGAAATATTCTTTGCCATCTA
Source organism: Candidatus Omnitrophota bacterium (assembly GCA_030674475.1). Lineage (GTDB taxonomy): Bacteria > Omnitrophota > Gorgyraeia > Gygaellales > UBA12090 > UBA12090. The sequence goes on along the minus strand of JAUSCZ010000002.1, from coordinate 1,547 downwards.
CGGCCTTAGCCTCTTTGCCCAGGCAATCACCTTTACCGGCTTTATGCAGTATATCACCGAAAGGCCGTTCATCCGGGCCTCGTTTGGATTTGTGTTATACTGGTTTGCCTTTGCCCCCTTCTTTATGGCACATGTCTTTAGCTATGCCCAGGGGGTTAACTCGGCAATGAAGGGTGTGGCTACCTATATGGCTACCGGAAGGGGCTTTATGTTGGAGCATACCAAGGTCTCCGAGATATCCAAAAGCTACACCCGGATACATATCTTTAATGGTATCTTAGGCACTGCCTTCTGCGCGGCCGGGATTATAATCTGGTGGAATCCTTCCCTGATCCTTTCCCTGCCCTTTATCGCCATAATGGTTTCCGCGATGATGGTCCCCTTCCTGACCAATAAAGCCGGATTACCCCTCTTTGGCGTAGGGTTACGCGGCTGGTGGAAGCTCTTCTGTGGAGACTTCAGGGAAAATATCAAATTTATTAAGGGCGAATTTAAGGACGGCAGAAAGTATCATGACCCGGTAAGATGGCTGTGGTGGACCACTCTGTATGTGGTTTCCTTTGTGGCCTGGCTGTTGGTTGTCCCTGCGCCGCTGTTCATTCCTTTCTTATGCTATCTGCTATTCTTTGCCAATATCCACGCCTATGCCTTAAGCCATATGCTTATTGCCGGGGTCATTGTGTTTTTGTTTCCGGTGGTAATAAACCTGGTCTGGAAAGGGAACAATAAGATAAAGAATAGAGGCGTTGAGAGAGTTGCTAAAGCAAGGAGTAAGAAAACAAGCTCGCTAGCAACCAATCTCCTTCAAGACAGAGTTGTAATTAGGAATTTGAGGGTAGCCCGCAACGAAATCAATAAGCTTATTTTAGACGAGAAGGCAAAAGATAATAACTGGCAGCGGTTATCTCAGGTTGAGCAAACTAAATATTTAGCTGATGCAAGAGCCGAAGTCTTAAGCCGGCATAAAGGCCGGCAACTGCCGTTATTTATCAATACAGAGATAGAAGATATCGCCAAAGATATAGCCCTTATAGATTCCCAGATAAACATCATTAGTAACTTTATGAGTTATGCCTGGGCAAAGACATCCCCCGGATTTAAGAAACAGCTATTAAGAAGTAATTCCAACGACGAGACATTAGCCAAGGACGCATTGTTTAGGTTGTTGGATATCAAGAACAAGAGTGACGCCGCGAAATCAGTGAATGCAATGATGATAGCTTTGTTGGGTAACCCTCAAATAATTACCGGCTTACGCAATGTGCGCGGGCAAGGGGTTAATCCACAGCGGATTAACACTTTTATCAGAGGCGTTTGGATAATGCTTCCTCTAAATTTAAGGAGAACTCTTTACGATTTAAAGGATAACAATGTAACTGCCGCCTTCAAGGATTTATTTGATAGGCTGGATAAAGCAAACAAAGATAATGCCAAGAAGTTGGTAGATAAGAAGATAGAAAAGGCAATAGCCGGGATATTAAATGATTCAGGGGTTATGGTTGGTTTACGCAAAGTCAGCAAGCAGGGGGTTAATCCTCAGCGGATTA
>JAUSCZ010000001.1 GCA_030674475.1 Candidatus Omnitrophota bacterium | reverse complement strand
GCGTAAACTAAGAATATCCCTGCTGATGGTGGTCCTGGCTTTGATTGCTATAGGCATAGTGATGATTTACAGCTCAACCGCCATATATGCCTGGGAGAAATTCGGTGACAGCGCTTATTTTTTAAAGAGGCAGATTTTGTTTGTGGCATTAGGGGCGGTTTCCTCTTTGTGCGTAATGTCCATAGATTACCGTCTTTTAAGCAGGTATTCTAAAATATTGGTTTTATTGGCTTTATTTCTTCTACTCTTACTGCATATCCCGGGAATGACCCGGGAGATTTCCGGGGCCAAGAGATGGTTTCGTTTATTCGGATTCAGCTTTCAGCCCTCGGAATTCGCCAGCCTGGCGGTGATTATTTATACCGCTTCTTTTCTGGCGGATAAGGGTTTAAAAAGAGTAGAGTATTTCAGTTTTAGTTTTATGCCCGCGATGATAGTCTTGGCCATGGTATCCGTTTTGGTCTTGGCCCAGCCGGATTTAGGGACGGTGGTAGCCTTGAGCATGGTGGTTTTTATTATGCTTTTTAGCGCGGGGGTAAATTTTAAGCATATCGCGTATGTGGTATTGGCCGGGCTTCCTTTTCTTTATCTTTTGATTTTTCGCGTGCCTTATCGCCGGGCGCGCGTGCTCGCTTTTTTAAATCCCTGGGCTGACCCTTTAGGCTCGGGCTTTCAGCTTATTCAGTCGCAGGTGGCCTTGGGCTCAGGGGGATTGTTTGGCCGAGGTTTGGGAAAAAGCCTGCAGAAGCTTTTTTATCTTCCGGCCGGACATACCGATTTCATATTTTCCCTTATCGGGGAAGAATTGGGTTTTTTCGCGGCTGTCGGGATAGTCTTTCTTTTCGCCCTTTTCTTTATGTATGGCTGTAAGATTATAAAGTCCGCTCAGGATGTCTTCGGGATTTACTTGAGCCTGGGAATAGTTTTATTAATCAGCCTTAAGGCGGTTATTAACATCGGGGTAAGCACCGCCATATTCCCTACCAAGGGCCTGCCGCTTCCTTTTATCAGCTATGGCGGCTCCTCCTTGATTTTTGATATGATGGGCGCCGGACTTTTGCTGAATGTGGCCAGGTTCAGTAAGAATCCCCATGAGACATAATCCTTCTGTTGTGCCCGCGGTGGACTCCGCCAGGAGCGGGGAGGCAAAAAAAATCCTGATTGCTTCCGGGGCCAGCGCCGGTCATCTCTATCCCGCCCTGGCCCTGGCTGAGAATTTAAAAAATAAACAGCCGTCCTGGGAAATTGCTTTTGTTACTTGCCGGCGCGCGGAAATTGAAAAGTGTATCGAGTCATCGGGGTATAAAGTTTTTATCATTTCGATATGTCCTTTCAGCCGGGGCTTCAAGGGATTCATAATTTCACTCTATCGTTTTGTCAAGTCGTTCCTGGAGACTTTTTTGATTATAGAAAGTTTTCGGCCGGATGTGGTCGTAGGTTTTGGCTCGTACGTGAGCTTTCCGGTTATTCTGGAGTCAGCCTTGTTTAAGAAGCCGACGGTTATTCATGAACAGAATGTTTCTCTGGGTTTAAGTAACAAGGTTTTAAGCCTGTGCGTGGATAAAGTGGCGCTAAGTTTCGCCGATGAGCGGCATAGGAAGGACGCGCCCGTAGACAGCCGTAAATTTGTCTTTACCGGAAATCCCCTGCGCCGGGAGTTAGTTAAAAAAGACCAGGAAGAATCGCGGGCTTTCTTTGGCCTGGCCAAAGAATTCACTATTTTGGTTTTAGGGGGGAGCCAGGGTTCAGAGCGGATAAATGCCGAGTTTAAAAAGACAGTGGATATTTTATCCGCTCAAGGCCGGGATTTTCAGTTTATTCATCTCTGCGGAAAAAAAGATTATTCCAGCTTGAAAAAAGACTACTCTTGTATTAAAATCAAGTATCGCCTTTATGATTTTCTGGCCCGGATGGATTTTGCTTACAGCCTCGCGGATTTAGTTGTCTGCCGCGCCGGAGCCGGGAGTATAACCGAACTCGCCTTTTTTGGAAAGGCCGCCATTCTTATCCCTTATCCTTATGCCGGCGCTCATCAGTTAGAGAATGCCGGTATCTTAAAGAAAAAAGAGGCGGCGCTGGTTATTGAGGAGAAAGAACTTGAGGGCCCTAAATTGGCTGAACTTATCCTTAAGCTGATGAATTCAGCTGATGAGCGCGCTCAATTAGAGAAGCGCATCGCTGATTTCGCGAATCCGCAAGCCACAGACAGGCTGGCAGAGTTAGTGTTAAATGAAGTGATGAGTTAAAATGCGCGTTAAACCCGCTCAGTATTTATTTATTGCAATCTCTTCTCTTTTTATTTTTAACACTACTAATCTTTTCGCCTTTGATGAGAAGGGATGGGACGTTGAAAAAAGCACGCATTTTATAGTTTATTATAAGAAGGCCCAAGAGAAATTCGTCACCCAGGTATTAGATAAGGCGGAGGAATATTACAAAAGCATCGCTGATAATTTAGGCTTTAGCCGTTATGAATTCTGGACCTGGGATAAGCGGGCCAGGATATATATCTACGATGATGCCCAGGATTACCAGGAAAAGACCGGAAAGCCTGCCTGGTCAGGAGGGCATGCCTATTATCACGAGAAGGTGATTGAGACGTATCCCTGGGCGGGGGGATTTTTTGATTCCTTGCTTCCTCATGAGTTAGGCCATATCATTTTCCGGGAGTTTATCGGGACCCAGAATAACGCCCCCTTATGGTTAGATGAAGGGGTAGCGATGTATCAGGAGAAAAACAGGCGCAAGGATATTAAACTCAAACTTCTTCAGGCTATTGAAGAAAAAAAGTTTATGAGCCTGGAGAAATTATCCCAGCTAAATATTAGTTTTGTCGAGGATAAGAGCGTGGTGGAGTTGTATTATAACGAATCCGTGAATGTGGTAGAGTATCTGATTAGCAGGTTTGGTGAAGACAATTTTGTGAAGTTGTGCAAGGCTCTAAAGGAGCGCAAAAACTTTGAGCAGGCGGTAACTGAAGCCTACCGGGTTTTTAAGAATCTGGAAGACCTGAATAAAAATTGGCTCAAATATATCAAAGAATGAACAAACAGGTGGATATTACTGCCAAAGAAGAGGTTGGAGAAGTGAAGGGATTTAAGCCTATATTCAGCCCGGAGTTTAAACGGATACATTTCATCGGCATAGGGGGAATCGGAATGAGCGGGATTGCCTCTATCCTGGCTGAACAGGGTTATAGGGTAAGCGGCTCGGATATAAAGGAAAGCCCGGTTACCAGGAAATTGTCCGGCAAGGGGGTAAAGGTTTTTATCGGCCATAGCCGATTACATCTTGAAGATAAGGACGCGGTGGTATATTCTTCGGCGATTAAAGAGGATAACCCGGAGCTTTTAGCTGCCAGGGAAAACGGCCTCCTGATATTAAGAAGGGCTCAGATGCTGGCTAAGCTGATGCAAGATAAGATTTGTGTTGCCGTCAGCGGCGCTCACGGAAAAACCACTACCACTGCCTTAGCCAGCCACCTGCTCAGGGAGGCGGGATTATGTCCGACAGTGGCGATAGGAGGGATAGCGCGTGATTTAGGCGATAATTGCTGCTTTGGCCGGGAAAGCCGCTTCTTTGTGGCGGAGGCCGATGAGTCGGATGGGACATTTCTTTATTATAACCCGGAGTATCCTATTGTTACCAACATTGACCGGGAACATCTGGATTATTATCAAAGCTGGGAGGATATAATCGCGGCCTACAGAAAATTTATCTCTCATAGCAAAGATGAGGGGTGCCTTTTTTGCTGCGGCGACGACCGGACTTTACGCGAGATTACGCGGGATTATAGAAAACGAATAGTGTATTTCGGGTTATCAACTGAGAATGATTTTTATCCTGAGGATATAATTTTGAATGAATTTTCCTCGCTCTTTAACTGTTGTTATCGCGGTAAAACCTTAGGTAAAATCACCCTGCCTTTGGCCGGTGAGCATAATATTTCTAACTGCTTAAGCGTTATTGCCCTGGGCCATGAATTACATATACCTCAGAAAATCATTCAATCGGCATTGGCCTCTTTTCAAGGCACAGAGCGCAGGTTTCAGTTGAAGGGGGATTTTTTTGGAATAAAGATAATTGATGATTACGGACACCATCCTTCGGAAATTAAGGCGGTATTAGCTGCCGCCGGGAATGTCAAACATCAGCGCCTGATTGTGGTCTTTCAGCCGCACCGCTTCAGCCGGACTAAATTTTTGTTTGAGGAATTCGTGATGAGTTTCGCGGGGGCGGATCAGTTAATCCTTACCGATATATACGCGGCTTCCGAGAAGCCCATTGAAGGCGTATCCGCGGAATCTCTCTGCGCCGGGATAAAGGAAAAGTCATCCGGAATCGAGGCGGTGTATCTTAAGAAAGAGAATATTACGGAACATCTTTTGAGGTCAATTAAGGCGGGAGACCTGATTATTACCCTGGGCGCCGGAGACATAGGAAAGTTAAGCGATGAGCTGGTTCAGCGGATTAAAAGCGAAGGTGTTGGTCAACGAAGCCCTGGCTAAACATACCACCCTGAAGTCCGGGCCCAAGGCCGGGCTTTGGATGGAACCTTTTGATAAGGAAGATTTAAAGGCCTTAATCAAAAGGTGCGGGCATTTAAAAAAAGAGTATTTTATCCTGGGCTTAGGCTCCAAAGTGCTTTTTAAAAGCAAGAAAGTGCCTTTGGTTATACATCTGGGCTCGGATAATTTTAAAAGATGCGTCTTTGAAGGAAGTGATATAATTGCCTCAGCCGGGGTATCTTTAAATAAACTGCTGGCTTTTGCCTATGAGAACGGCCTGGGAGGGTTAGAATTTTTAAGCGGCATACCGGCCAGCGTGGGCGGGGCCTTAGCGCTTAATGCCGGGGTGGGCTGGCCGGTGAGGCTGGAGATAGGGACTTTTGTGTATGAAGTAGAGGTGATGGATAGATTGGGGAGAGTAAGAACATTAAGCCAGGAAGAGCTTAAATTTGAATACCGCGGGTCTAACCTAAAATCCCGCGTAATTCTGGGCGCGAGGTTTCGGCTGTTTAAGAAGAGGAGGAAAAATATCCGGATAAAGATGGATAAATTTCGGGATTACCGTAAAGCCACTCAAGACTTAGAGCATCCTTCGGCAGGTTGTATTTTTAAGAATCCTAATGGCCAGGCCTCCGGCCGGCTTATTGATTTATGCGGACTTAAGGGAAGCCGCATCGGAGATGCCCAGATAAGCGCCAAGCACGGAAATTTTATCATTAATCTCGCTAAGGCGGATTCAAAAGATATAGTGTCTTTAATAAAATTGGCCCAAAGAAAGGTGAAGGCGAAATTCGGAGTTACACTTGAGCCGGAAATACAAATAATTTAGCGGGGTGAGCTATGTTAGAAGGAATTCGGATTGGGGTTTTGATGGGTGGGCTTTCTTCGGAGAGAGAGGTTTCGCTGAAGTCCGGAAAGGCGGTTTTAGAGGCGTTAAAGTCCAGGAACCTTGAGGTGGTGGCCATTGATATTAAAGGCCAGGATAAAAACTATGTCAAAGACCTTCTTCTTTCTTATGACATCAATCTTGCCTTCCTGGCCTTGCACGGCGCTTTTGGCGAAGACGGAAAGATACAGGCTATTTTAGAGGAGATGAGTATTCCTTATACCGGCTCAGGGGTGAGCTCAAGCGAGCTGGCCATGGATAAGATTGCCTCGCGCAAGATTTTTATCTCCGGCGGGCTTAACGCGCCTAAACATTGCCTGCTGGATAAAAATCACAAAAATATCAGGGATTTCGCAACCTTTCCCCTGGTAATAAAACCCGCCTCTGGAGGTTCAAGCATCGGTTTATCCATAGTAGATAAACCTCAAGCGTTAAGAGAAGCTATTGAGACGGCTTTTAAGTATGACCGAAGGGTAATCGCGGAAGAGTATATAGAAGGAAGGGAGATGACTGTCGGGATATTTGAAGACGCCCCCTTAGAGGCAATTGAGATAAAGCCCAAGCGGCGCTTCTTTGATTATAAGGCTAAATATGAGCCTGGTGAGACCGAATATATTGTTCCGGCCCTGGTGTCTTTAGAGATTATGCGCTTATTAAAAGAAACCGCGCTTAAGGCGCATAATCTGCTCGGCTGTTCGTTTTTTTCCCGGGTAGATATCATCTTAGATAAAACAAACAAGCCTTTTGTCCTGGAGGTCAATACTATACCCGGCTTCACCGCTACCAGCCTTTTGCCTAAGGCGGCCTCAGCCAGAGGGATAGCTTTTCCTGAGCTAGTGGTGAAAATATCCGAAGCGGCATTGTCAGCTGGCCAGAGGGCCGTGGTTGGGCTTCCTATAGCCCAAGCCACCAGCCGGGTGAGGTCTGCCGTGTTGGTTGGTTAGTTGGTTAACCTATGATAAAAGGCTAAGGAATATCGAACACCGAACAAGGAGTATCGAATAACGAAGTAGTGGTCAGCGTAAGCTGACCTAAACATAATCTCGTTGCCTTACGGCAACCGCTACTTCGAAATTCATTATTCTTTGTTCGATATTCAAATTGTTTCAACCTTGACCTTTTCATCTATCTGAACTATGGCCAGAAGAAAAACTAAGAATTTCAAAATTCCCTTTAAGATTATTGGGATATTTTTGTTTTTTATCTCTATTATTTTGATTTCGGCGGCTGTCCTTAAGGCATTTTTTTACCATTATCCCTATTTCAACATTAGTAGGATTGTCATCAAGGGGGCCGAGGAAGATAAATACGCTGAGTTTAAGGCTCATTTTACCAGCCGCTTGATGGGGAAAAACATCTTTTCCCAAAAACTCTCTTTAATAAAAAGACAAATTGAAGAAGAACTGGGAGACGTGGAATGCCGGGCTATCCAAAGGAGACTGCCGGGAGAATTGATTTTATTTTTAAGTGATAGGTCAGCCATTGCCCAGCTGAAATTAGGCCGTTTTTATCCCATTGACGCCAGCGCGATGATTATGGATAATCCTTCGGATTTGGCTAAACCTTTCCTTCCGGTTATTCTGGGATTGGAAGGCGCGATTGAAGGGCCTAAAAAAGGGAAACTTTGTTTTGTTCTTGAGCTAAAAAAGGCACTATCGCTGATTGAACGCAAAAACAGCGCGCCTAATCTTGGCGATTATCTGATTACCAGGGTAAGTCTGGCTAAGAATAAGACCAGCTCATTTTTTATTATCCAGAGGGATGGGCTTTCCTATCCCGCGGAGAAAGGCCTTATTAAAAAATACCCGGCTGAAGATGTTTCAAAAAAAATGTATCCTCAGAAAGAAGTTGAGGTAAAATTTGACCTGGATAGGCCGGGTGATGTTATTAATGTGCTGGCCTTACTTCTGGATAAACGTAAGGGCTTAAGCGCTATGCCTTCCGGAGGCCAAGCCTTAGAAAATGTGGAGTATATTGACCTTAAAGACCCGGATTCACCGGCAGTTTTAGAAACTAAAAAAAAGAGTTCTTTCAATCAATATAAATAAGAAAGAACCAAAAAAATGAGAAACAAAGGTGAAGTGTATTGCGGGTTAGATATTCAATCGGATAAGATATTCGCGGTCTGCGGCCTGTTTGATAATAAGGACGAGAGATTCATAGATATCTCCTGTCAGAGCGGCCCGGCGCGGGGAATAAAAAACGGTAAAATCAGCGAGTTGGGCCTGTTGGCTGAATCCGTAGCAAAAGTTTTAAACAGCTTTGGCGTTAATTCATCAGGCCGGATCAAGTCTTTATATGTATCTACGTATTCAGCCTCACTTAAGGCCAGTCAATCTTTGGGAACAATCCCTATATCCGAGCGCTCAAGCAAGATTATTACCTCAGGCGATATCGCCAAAGCCAATCACCAGGCATATTGCTTGGGACTTAATATTGAAGAGCGCGTTCTGCATCAAATTATTCAGGGATATGTGATTGATAAACAGAATAGGGTTTTGAATCCTCTGGGTTTATACGGACACACCCTGGAGGCGGATACGCTCTTGATTACCGCTTTGGTCCAGGATACTGATAGTCTGATTTCGGCTGTAGAGCGCTGCGGATTTAAAGTGAAGTCTTTGGTTTTGGCCGGATATGCCGCGGGGCTCGTATTGCCTGACTTCCTCAGGATGAAGGGCTGCTGTCTTTTTGAGATAGGCTTTGATTCTACCCAGATGCTGATTTTTAAAGAGGGGATAATCCGGGGTTTTGAGGCTCTCCCTTTCGGCGCCAATGATGTAACTGAAGCGATTGCCAGAGAACTAAAGGTGCCTTTGGATACGGCTTTAGCCCTAAAGTTCTCTCATGGTAATAGTATCCCAGACAGCGTTAATCCTGATGATGAGGTGCTTTTAAAAAAAGAACAGAGTTACCGCCCTCTTAAACGTAAGGTGCTTTGTGAAATAATTGAAAGAAAATGGAGAGAATTTTTCGGTTTGGCTAAAGAACGGCTGGCAGGGTATCAGCAGGGATTAGGCCTTTCTGAAGGAATCGTGGTGAGCGGAAGAGATGCCTTGCTTGAGGGTTTGCTGGAGAGTTTTGAGGCCAATCTTGGCCTTCCGGCGCGTTTAGCCAAAATGGAAAATCCTTCTCTGAATGATTCTTCTTATTCTGTTTCTGTCGGGTTGCTTAAATACGCCCTGCTCCAGCGGCCCCCTTTTAATATCCTTAAATTATCCTCTTATGGTAATATCTTCCAGAAAATAACCAATAAATCCCGGGAGCTTTATCAGGAATATTTTTAATTTCCGGTCTACCTTAACTTTGACACAATGAGCGCCAGCCATACACCAAGGCATATCTATAAAGGCAGGCTTATCAGCCTTAGGCTTCAAGAAGTTATCCTGCCTAATGGCTTTAAGGTGAGGCTGGAGCTGATTACGCACCCGGGGGCGGCCCTGGTGGTCCCTTTTTTATCCAGGAACAGGATAATAATGTTAAGACAGTTTCGCCCGGCGATAAATTCTTACCTGTATGAACTGCCCGCGGGGACACTTAATGTGAAAGAGACTCCTCTTGAGTGCGCTAAAAGAGAGATACTGGAGGAAACAGGATATCGCGCGGATAAGTTTTATTTCTTAGGTGAGATTTATCCTGTGCCGGGATATTCCAGCGAGAAGATAAGTATCTATAAGGCGGAGGCTCTTAAAAAGGCCTCAGAAGTAAAAGGTGACGCGGATGAAATATTAGAAAGTCATATTTTTACCAAACAAAAGCTGAAAACAATATTTAAAGAAGGCAAGCTCAAAGATGCCAAGACTATATCCGCTTTAGCGTTATGCGGCTGGCTTTAAAATGCGCGTAAAACAAACTATATCATTCTATCTGACTTTCAGGTATCTCCTGGCCCTGGGGCTTTTGAGTATACTTTCTTTAGGAAGTTATTTTATCCTTAAGGAAAATATTAAAGACCAGAAAAACAGCGCGGCAATAGTTAATATCAGCGGAAGGCAGAGGATGCTTTCCCAGCGGATTGCCTTATCTTCCTTAAGGCTCCTCAACGCCAAGGATTCCCCTGAGAAGAAAACTTGCGCCGGAGAGCTTAAAGAGGCAATTTCCTTGATGGAGGACTCGCATAACAGCTTGATTAAGGGAGCCGTTGAAATGAATTCTTCCCGGAAGCTTTCTTCCTCGATGAAGAGAATATATTTCCTGCCTCCCTTTGAGCTGGATAAAAAAACGCGCCGGTATTTGGAGGAGGCCAAGGCTTTGATTTTGAGCCTTGACGGCACAATGACTATTGATAATCCGCATCTTCACTATATCCTGGAGGCGTCTCGTCTTGAACTGCTCCGGGCTTTGGATGAGGCGGTCCAGCAGTATCAGCGAGAAAGCGAAAAGAGAATTGTCAGCTTTGAGGCTTTGCAACTTTTGGTCCTGGGGGTAAGCCTTTTGGTGATTATTGCCAGCGGCTTATTTATCTTCCGGCCGATGGCCAGCCGTATTGTTGAGGAAACCTTAAAGCTGGAAAATCAAAGCCTTGATCTGGCCAAGTCAAATGAACAACTGAAGAAAGAAATAAGCGAGCGCTGGGAATTGGAGGAGAGATTGCGCGCCGCTATAACTATCAATGAGACTCTTTTGAAAACTATTCCTTTTGGAATTGATATTGTTGACGAAGAAGGAAATATCCTGTATCAAAATGAGAAGATGGAAGGGTTTTTTAGCCCAAGCGCCTTAGGTAAAAAATGTTATCTCCTGTATAAGGACGATAAAAAGCAATGTGTGAATTGCCCTTTAAAAAGTGAAATTCAGTTTGGCCAGACCAAAGAGATAGAGGTAGATGCCGCTATGGGCGGTAAGATTTTTCTCATTACCCATACCGGGATGTTTTATCAAGGCAAAAAGGCGGTCTTAGAGATGTTTGAGGATATTACTGATTACAAGAAAACCCAGGAAAAGCTCGCCCTATCCGAAAGGCTGGCCGGCATCGGCAGGATGGCCGGGGCAATCGCTCATGAATTCAGGAATCAGCTGGGGGTAATTAGAAACTCCGCTTATTTTCTTAAGCTGAAGCTGGAGGCCAAAGACGAAAAAATCAAACGGCATTTAGAAATTCTGGATGAACAGGTAGTTGAAACTGAAGCGATCATTGGAAATATCCTTACTTTTTCTAAGACTAAACATCCGGAATTCCAGCGGATAAACTTAAAAGACCTCCTTTTGAAAAGCGCGTCTAAGCTGAAAATACCCGAAGGAATAAAACTTTCTCTGGACGCGGCAGCGGATGATTTTATGGTTAATGCCGATCCCCTGCAGATGGGAGGGATTTTTGTGAATTTAATTTTAAACGCTCTTCAGGCAATGGAAGAAAAAGGAAGCCTGCTAATAAAAGTAGAAAAAATAAATAGTTATGTTACTATTATCTTTACCGATACCGGAGCGGGAATTAAGGAAGAGGACCAAAAAAAGCTTTTTGAACCGTTTTTCTCCACCAAGGCCAGAGGAATAGGCTTAGGCCTGGCTACGGCTAAGCTGATTATTGAAGCCCATCAGGGCTCTATTGCCGTAAAAAGCGATTACGGAAAAGGAACTTCAGTTATCATTAAACTGCCGCTTTAACAACGAAAGGTTAGGTTATGAAAAACGATAAGCAAATTAATATCTTGATATTAGATGATAATCCCAGGATGCGGGAGACCTTACGGGATATCTTAAGCGAGGAGGGGTATAAGGTAACCACCGCTTCCAATTTGACCGAAGCCAGGAAAAATATTTCCCAAAGGTTTTATCATTTAGCCCTGGCTGACCTTAGGCTCAATGAAGGAAGCGGCTTGGATTTATTGAGAGAGATCAAGGATGTAAGCCGGGATACGATGGTGATTATATTCACGGCTTACGCCTCTTTAGATACCGCTCTTTCGGCTATCGGCGACGGCGCGTTTGGCTATTTGCAGAAGCCGCTGAATATGGATGAGGCCAAAATTATGATAAAAAAGGCCCTTAGTGTCCAGAGGATTTCCTTAGAGAATAAGAGCCTGATATCCAAACTAAAAAAATTAAGCCTGAAGGATTCCCAGACCGGATTATATAATTATAGATATCTTATGGAAAGGTTATCCTCTGAGTTTAAGCGGGCCAAAAGATATGTCCTGCCTTTATCGGTGATAATGCTGGATATAGATTATTTTAAGTCTATTAATGAGGTCTACGGACACCATTACGGAGATTCTATCCTGAAAGAGTTTGCCGGTTATTTAAAAAATTGCTCGCGTAGCAATGATATCTTAGTCCGCTACGGCGGAGAAGAATTTGTAATCCTTATGCCGGATACCTATAAAGAAGGAGCGTTAACCTTTGGAGAGCGCCTTCTTAATATGCTCAGGGAACGTGTTCTTGACCGCACGGGCAAGAGAATAAGGCTTAAAATCAGTATGGGCCTTTCCAGCTTCCCCGAAGACGACATCGGCAGTTCTTCCGAGCTCCTGGACGCGGCGGACAAGACCCTAAATGAGGCGAAAGAACAGGGAGGAAACCGGCTGTTGGCTTTTAAGAATGTCTCCGGCAGAGAAATAAAAGATATTATTAAAGACGGAGGAAAAGAGAATGTGGAAAAACTCAAACGAAGGCTTTCTAAAATGAAAGGCCGGGCCAACCAGATGCTCCTGGAATCTATTTTCGCCTTTGCCAAGGCGGTTGAGGCTAAAGATTATTCAACCTCTAAGCATTCGGAAAATATGGTTTCCATAGCTACCGCGCTGGGCAAAAAACTTAATCTTTCTTCCGAGGGCATAGAATATCTTCAATACGCGGCAATGCTTCACGATTTAGGAAAAATCGGCATTCCGGATAAGATACTGCATAAGAGAGGAAAACTCACCTCTAAAGAATACGAAAAGATAAAGAATCATCCCCTGATAGGAGCGGAGATTGTCCGGGATATCCATTTCTTAAAAGAGGTGGTTCCGATGATTCTTTATCATCATGAAAGGTTCGACGGCTTCGGATATTCCGCGGGTATCAGGGGAAAAGAGATACCTTTAGGGGCCAGGATTATCGCTATCGCGGATGTGTATCAGGCTTTGATTTCCGACCGGCCCTACCGCAAAGCCTACAGCAGGAATGAGGCAATTAAGATTATCCGGGAAGGTTCCGGCACGCAGTTTGATCCGGAAATAGTCAAGGCTTTTTTGGAAGTGCTGAATGACCCTTCCTTTAAGAATGGGAAAGTCCGCCCCTCTGGGCAGTAAAACTAATTATGAACGCGAAAGTCCGTATTGTTATCGCTGATGATAACGCTAATATCCGCCTTACTCTTAAGGATATTTTAACCGAACACGCTTATTTGGTGGATACGGTGAAAAACGGCTATGAGTTGATAGCCTATCTAAAAAACAGCCAACCGGATATTATCATATTGGATTTAATGATGCCGGAAAAAGACGGCATTGAGGTATTTGACTGCCTTAAATGTCTGCGCCCCGAAATCAAGATTATAATCTATACCGCGTTCCACCGCTACGCCGATTCCCAATACGCCCACTTAGCCAGTAAGTTTATTCTCAAAGATGCCCCGCCCCAGGACCTGCTTAAGGCAATTGAAGAACTCTTGTAAAATACCTTGCAAAAGCTTAAAAAAGAGATATAATCCCACCAGGTGATTATAATTGATAGATGAGAGAATAGGCCGGAATATAGATAGAATCATGCAGGTTATATCCGCGCTTCGCGCTGCCACAGGGGAAAACCAACGGGAAATTACTATTGTCGCGGTAACCAAGGGCAGAACCGTCGAGCAGATAAAAGAAGTTATCGCCCAAGGCATAGCGGGCATCGGTGAGAACAGAGTTCAGGAGGCGTTGGTAAAATATAACGCGTTGCCTCACCCGCGATACGCCCCGCGCCTAAACCCAGCCCTTTCTTCCCTCAACGAATCGTCTGATGATAGAAAGGGCTGGGTAAAGTGGCATATGATTGGCCACCTGCAGACTAATAAGGTAAAGGAAGCGGTAAGGATTTTTGATTTAATCCAGTCTGTGGACAGCCCGCGCCTGGCGCAAGCCATTTCTAAGGAGGCGGGTAAGATTAATAAGCAACAGGACATCTTGCTTGAAGTCCAGACCTCCCCGGAAAAGAGCAAGTTCGGCCTTAAACCTCAAGAAATACCGGAGGTTTTTAAGGAAATTTCTTCTTTGCCACACCTTGAGGTAAAAGGCTTGATGACCATAGCCCCTTTTACGGATAATCCGGAAACCTCCCGCCCCTATTTTAAGATGTTAAGAGAATTATCCGAGAAGATTGACTGGAGACAGTGGACTACCCACCGCGGACCAATTTTATCAATGGGTATGTCCGGTGATTTTGCCGTGGCCATTGAAGAAGGCGCGAATATGATAAGATTGGGCCGGGCGATATTTTCCCGCCCGTAATTTTAGCATTAGGCGGGAGGCTCGTTTCATAAATTTACATTTTGAAGCGGGAGAGGGTTAAAATGAATAAAAACATCGGGATAATCGGCTTTGGTAATATGGGCTCAAGCCTGGCCGGGCGTATCAAGTCAGCGTATAAGGTGTATGTATTTGATAAGGATACTAGCAAGACAAAAAATCTCTCCCGGATAGAAACAGCCCGGGATATCCCGGGCTTAGTAAAATGCTCTGACGCGCTGATACTGGCGGTAAAGCCTCAGGATTTCGCGGGAGTCTTGGCTGAAATAAAAGATTGGATAGGAACGAAATTAGTTATTTCTATTGCCGCCGGGATAACCACTAACCATATTGAGAAAGCATTAGGCCGGGGATCCCGGGTGATCCGGGTGATGCCGAATATGCCGGCAAAGATTGCTCAGGGGATAAGCTGTTTGTCCAGAAGCGGGCTGGCTTCTAAAAAAGACCTGGAATTGGCGGATACGCTTTTTACTTATTTGGGTAAAACCGTAAGAATAAAAGAGGAACTGATGAATTCCGCCACCGCTGTTTCCGGGAGCGGGCCGGCTTATGTCTTAAGGTATCTTGAATCCGAGCGCGTCAATATAAATAGAATTCCCCAGGAGAAGAAAAGCCTTTTTTTAAATGATTTTCAGAAATCAGCCCAGGGGGTTGGTTTTACTTTCGGACAGGCCAAGGTTTTAACCGAGGCCGTATTTTCCGGCACGGTCAGTTTCCTCAAGAAAACCAAGATCGCCCCGCGCGAGCTAATTAAGCAGGTGGCTTCTAAGGGTGGTACTACTGAGGCGGCCTTAAGGGTTTTGGATAGCGGAGGCAGTCTTGCTGAGGCGGTAAAAGCCGCTAAAGCGCGGGCTGACGAACTATCCAGAAAGGATTAACAGATGGGAAAAATCGGAATTATCGGAGGAAGCGGTTTATATAAAATAGAGGGCCTAAAAAAGGTCAAGCCGGTGGCAGTCGCCACTCCTTTTGGCGCGCCATCCGATAAATATATCACCGGTGAGCTTGAAGGAAGGCAGGTGGTTTTTTTGCCCCGTCATGGCCTGGGCCACCGTATCAATCCTTCGGAAATCAACTTTCGGGCCAATATCTACGGAATGAAAAAACTGGGCGTGGATAGGATAATTTCCGTATCTGCCTGCGGCTCGTTAAAGAAAGAATTAAAGCCTTTAGATTTTGTAATCCCGGAACAATTCGTGGACAGAACTAACCAGGGCCGCAAGATGAGCTTCTTTGAAAAAGGGATTGTGGCCCATATTGGTTTTGCCGAGCCGGTCTGCGCGAAGTTGTGTGAAGCTGTGTATGCGTCAGCCGGGAAAATCGGCTCCAGGGTTCATCTGGGTGGGACCTACCTGAATATGGAGGGTCCGGCATTTTCTACCAAGGCCGAGTCTAATCTTTACCGGGCCTGGGGAATGGACATTATCGGGATGACCAATATGGCTGAGGCAAAACTGGCCCGGGAGGCCGAGATATGTTACTGCACTTTAGCCGCGGTTACTGATTATGACTGTTGGTATGAATCCGCCGAAACCGTTACCGTGGAAATGGTGATGTCTAATTTATCCAAGAATATCCAGAACGCTAAAAATATCCTTAAAAGATTAATTCCGGCCCTGGAAGATAAGAATAGCTGTTCTTGTCAGGAGGCCTTGAAATACGCCATTGTTACCGATATAAAATTAATCCCCAAGAAAGTCAAAGAGGATTTAAAGATAATTATCGGGAAATATTTATAATGGATTATAAACCTACCTTAAATCTTCCGGCGACTAATTTCTCGATGAAGGCGAATCTGCCTCAAAATGAGCCGAAGATTTTAGAATTTTGGCGCAAGGAGAATATATACGCCAAGATTCGTTCTAAATGCCAAGGCCGGCAGAAATATGTGCTTCACGACGGCCCTCCTTATGCCAACGGCAATATTCATATCGGCCACGGCTTAAACAAAATACTCAAAGATATAATTATCCGCTTTAAGACTATGCGGGGCTTTGACAGCCCCTATATCCCCGGATGGGACTGCCACGGCCTTCCGGTGGAGCATCAGTTGTTTAAAGAGTTGAATATCAATAAGGAGCAGATTTCTCAGCTGGATTTTAGGTCAAAGGCCGGCGCTTACGCCTTGAAATTTGTCAATCTGCAGAAGGAAGAGTTCAAACGTTTGGGCATATTCGCTGATTGGGACAATCCCTATCTTACCTTGGATAAAAAATACGAATATGAAATAGTCAGGGCCCTGGGGGCATTGGTAAAAAAAGGATTCATCTATCGCGGCCTTAAGCCGGTAAACTGGTGCGTAAGCTGTGAAACCGCTCTGGCCGAGGCTGAGGTTGAATATGAAGATAAAACTTCCCCTTCTATATATGTAAAATTTAAAGTTATTGACCCTGAGAAGCTATCCACTAGCAACTATAAGCTATCAACTGATTTGTATCTGGTAATCTGGACTACCACTCCCTGGACTTTATACGGAAATGCCGCGCTGGCCGCGCATCCGGATTTAGAATACGCGCTGGTTAAAACGGAAAAGGGAGATTTGATAATCGCCCAGGATTTATTAAGCAGTGCCTTTAAAGAGCTTGATTTAGTTGATGCGGGAATTAAGATAGAAAAGCTCTTCCGGGGCAAGGATTTAGAAGGCCTGGCTTACGAGCATCCTTTATTAAAAGACGGCATGGTGAGAAAAGTAGTCCTGGCGGATTATGTCTCTAAAGAAGAAGGAAGCGGACTGGTGCATATCGCCCCCGGCCACGGCCAGGAGGATTATTTTGCCGGCCTGAAATATAACCTTCCCATAATTATGCCGGTGGATAAAAAAGGCAGGTTTGACCAGAGCGTCCCTGAGTTTAAGGGGCAGGATGTGTTCGCGGCAAACCGGATGATTATTGAAAAATTGGATTCTTTGGGCAGCCTTTTGGCCTTTAATCAAAAACAACATTCGTATCCTCACTGCTGGCGTTGTAAGAATCCTATTATCTTTAGGGCCGTCCGGCAGTGGTTTCTGAATATTGAACATAATGGCCTAAGAAAGAAGGTGCTTAAGGCAATCAGCGGCCAGGTTGATTTTGTTCCTGAAGCCGGACGTTTAAGGATAAAGGCAATGGTGGAATCGCGTCCGGATTGGTGTTTATCCCGCCAGCGCTATTGGGGGGTGCCGATTCCGGCGGCGCGCTGTGCAGGCTGTAACGAAGAAGTGCTTGTTCCGGAGATAGTGGATAATTTTGCCGATAAGGTTTTAGAACAAGGAAGCGATGCCTGGTTTAAAGAGACGTTAGAGACATTCCTGCCGCCAAACTTTAGCTGTCCTCATTGCCAGGGCGTTAAGTGGACCCGGGGGGAGGATATATTGGATGTCTGGTTTGATTCCGGGGTAAGCCACCGGGCAGTGCTGATGAATAACGCGGATATGGAATTTCCGGCCTCGCTCTACTTGGAAGGTTCGGACCAGCACCGGGGATGGTTTCAGGCCTCCTTGATTACGGCTATGGCCCTGGAAGAAAAGCCGCCTTTTAAAGCTGTGCTTACCCACGGTTTTGTGGTTGATGGCGCTGGGAGAAAGATGTCCAAATCCACAGGTAATGTTATTTCGCCCCAGGAAATAATCAACGCCTCCGGCGCGGACATCCTAAGGCTTTGGGCTGCCTCCAGCAATTATAGCGAGGATGTGCGTATTTCGCCGGATATCCTCTCGCGTTTGAGTGAGGCCTACCGCAAAATTCGCAACACCATCAGGTTTCTTTTGGGGAATTTATCGGATTTTTCTCAGGCTAATGACCGGGTTGATTACCAAGATATGCTGGAGATAGACCGTTATAGCCTTTCTGTTCTTTATACCTTACTGAATAAGGTTACCAGACATTACGAAGAATTTGAATTCTACCGGATATATCAGGAGGTGCATCAATTTTGCATCCTCCAGATGTCTAATTTTTATCTGGATATTCTAAAAGACCGGTTGTATACCTTTAAGAAAGATGGATTGGAAAGGCGTTCGGCTCAGACGGTGATGTGGGAGAGCCTTACGATCCTGGTGAGGATTATCGCTCCGATACTGCCCTTTACCGCTGAGGAGGTTTGGCAGTATCTGGCCAAAGACCAAAACGTCGAAAGCGCGCATTTAGCAGATTGGCCCCAGGCGAATACTAAATATATTGATACCGAATTGGAAAATAAGTGGTATAATCTTATCCAATTCAGAACCAAGGTGTTAAAGTTGTTGGAGGAGAAAAGAGCCAGCGGAGAAATCGGGAGTTCTCTGGAGGCAAAAGTAACTATCGGAATGAATTCAGACAGCGCCTTCTTGAGAGATTTTAAAGAAGTGTTGCCTGAGGTTCTTATAGTCTCGGTGGTTTCTTTAGAGGAGATATCCACAGGAGAGCCGCGCATTGATGTTTCTAAGGCCCCCGGAAGTAAATGCCCGCGCTGCTGGAATTACTCCGAAAGAATCGGAGAGAGCGATAGGTATCCGGATATCTGCCCTAAATGCGTCAGGGCGTTAAGTTGATTCTCCCTTGTTGCTTCGCTTCGCGAAGCAAAGCGGCAGGGGCTCATCAAGGTTAATGACAAATAACAAAGCACAAAATTCAAAATAAATTCAAAGGCATAAACACAAAAGACAAACATAAAATTAAATTTTTGTCATTTGAATTTTGTCATTTGAATTTAACGCAGGAGGATAATTATTATGGCAAAGATGCTCAAGAAAGAAACGCAGAAGTACCGTCAGATTTTGTTGAAGATTAAAGAAAGGATAAGCGACGATATCAAGCATATTTCTGAGGACACCTTAAAAAAATCCCCGAAAGAGGCCGCCGGAGATATTTCAGGATATACTCTGCACATGGCTGATTTGGCTACTGATTCTTACGATAGGGAATTTTCTTTAGGGCTGGCCTCTAATGACCGGGATTTACTCGCGCAGATTAATGATGCCTTAAAAAAAATGGAAGAGGGAAAATTTGGCGTCTGCCAAGAATGCGGCAAACCGATTTCTAAAACCCGGCTTAAGGCCATTCCTTTTGCCGCCTGTTGTCTCAAATGCCAGGAAGTTCAGGAAAAATCCCGCTAAACCCAAAAATTATAAACGTTATAGCATCTAAATTATTGCGACAAGTCAATCACCAATAACCAAGATACAATAAACCAAATAAATCTCAATACCCAATAATCAATAACCAAACATTTGATAATTGGTGATTGGTTATTATTTGGTTATTGGA
Organism: Candidatus Omnitrophota bacterium; assembly: GCA_030674475.1. Taxonomy (GTDB): domain Bacteria; phylum Omnitrophota; class Gorgyraeia; order Gygaellales; family UBA12090; genus UBA12090. The sequence continues at coordinate 890 of JAUSCZ010000001.1, read as the reverse complement.
AATTGGTTATTGATTATTTTTATAATCGGGTTTGGGTAAATACCTATATGTTATGGTGTGTGTTAGTTGTAACCTTTATCCTTGATCAACTGAGCAAGTTTTATATCTGCCGCGGCTTATCCTTAGGCCAGTCCGTCCCCGTATTTAAGGATATATTCCACCTTTCCTTAGTCTATAATACCGGAAGCGTATTCGGTTTATTCCGGGGCAAAAACAGCCTTTTTATTATCTTCTCTTTAGGCATAATTTCTTTTATTTTCCGGGATTATTTTTTAAATAAACACAGTTATGCTTTTAAAAAGCGGCTGGCCTTATGTCTGATTTTGGGAGGGGCGCTGGGAAATCTTTTAGACCGCCTGCGCTTAGGCTATATCGTTGATTTTCTGGATTTTCGCGTCTGGCCGGTTTTTAATCTGGCCGATTCCGCCATCACCATCGGGGTTTTGCTCTTAGGAATCGAGCTTTTATTCATCCACCGCGAAACCGCAAAATAAAATTATCATGATTCCCAAAGAGGTTATCCTGGAGGATAAGTATCCCGTAGAGGATCTAAGGGCGGCGGAAAAAGTTCTTTCTGGAGTGGTGCCGGAAGAAGAAGTTAAGTTTAAGTCAGGTAACGATATGGTAAAGTTCTTTAAAAATAAAGCTAAAAAATGAACTATATTGTCCTGCGGTCATTTATTAAGAAATTTGATTTTTATCATAAGTAAAAGCAGGAAATGATTAACCACGCCATAGAAGAATCAAACCAGGACTTTGTTAGTTTTCCAGTTTTTTCTTAAAGCGCTGAGATTGGATTTTGTATAAAGAGGCGGCGAGTTCCTTGTTCTTTGAGAGTAAGAAAGCGGAATCGATGATAATAAGAGAGGCAACCGCCTGTTTGCATTCTC
>JAUSCZ010000026.1 GCA_030674475.1 Candidatus Omnitrophota bacterium | reverse complement strand
GTTGAAAATGGGCCTTATCAGGTGGCGAGATAAGCAACTTGGACAGACCAACTGCTACAGGATTAATATCACATCCGAGAAATCTTCTGTTTCTTGAATAAGATTCCAGCGCGGCAACTCCAGAACCAAGAAAAGGGTCGCAAACTATTTCCGTCTCTCGTGTCAATTTTTCAATTAAAAAACCGTACGTTTCCATGGGCTTTTTACCCCAATACTTATGGAATCCGTAAAGCCCTTTATACCCCTGAGGATTTACAACTTGATCAGAGGTGACAACTGGCTTATCTGCATTTAAAAACTCTAGCTGTATATCATTTATCATATATACCTTAACTACTTGTTTATTCAATTAAAGCACTGTAAGCAATGCTTTGTTTACAAAAAGGACATAATAAAAGATTAGCGATTGCTACACAAAATTCCGGACAGTAAGGACAAAAAATCAACTGGGGCACTCAGATAAATTTAGGCTGTTCGTTGAGTGCTTGTTCGCCAAACTTAACTAACCGCTCGCGCGGGCGCTCTTCTTTAGGCAAATCGTGAATTGTGAATGATTGTTTCATATTTTATTTAATTAAATCATCAATCAAAACACCAATGGTATTCGTGATTATATTATACCACTTTAAAACTTTCACTTCTAAGATTGAGAGCGTTGCAAAACCCCCATTTTGTCATTGCGGAAAGAGGCTTTTTCAACGGTCTCAAATTACAAATTTTTTTATTTTTTACTTTCTACTTCAATAAATTCAAAGCTATTCATAAAAAACCATTCATTTGGATCTAAAAGCTTGCCACATAACGGACATTGATAATCAATATTGCCGACTTTAATCGCGTTTTTATAATCGTGCCTACAGATTGCTTTTTTATCTTTCTTATCTTTCATTTTACTTCTTTTTGCATAATATTTATTTTTCATTTTGTCACCTAATTTTCTGGCTTAAACAAAAAAACCCTCGCTTTGTGAGCGAAGGTTTGAGTTATTTTTCCCGACCCACATTTTCTCTCTTGTCGGGATCCCGACCGCTACGAATGAGCATGTCGGGAAACGTGGCAGTTCCCCCTTCAAACATACCACACCTGATTTTCACTTTTAATATTACCATAATATCGTATTAAGTCAATAATTATCCTTTCGAATTTATCCTTCCAAATTGGTAATGCGTCAGTAAACAGGGGAAAATCTCCCCTCGCCCCTCTTTATGAAAGAGGGGAACAGAAATTCCCCCTTTGAAAAAAGGGGGTTAGAGGGATTTTTAAAAAGAACGCCCCCAATCACTAACCGGTTACCCAAATTGTCCTTCCAAATTTTCTATTTCTTTTCTTGGGGAACCAGCCTGTAGCTTATCTCGCCTTTTTTGACAATGCCTAATTCTTTCCGGCCCACTTGCTCCAGATACTCCGGGTCGTTCTCTAACCTTTCCTTTTCCTGCTGAAAGGCGGAATTTTCAGCCTGCAGTCTCCGGACGCTGGCCTCTAATTCCTGGTTTTTCTGGCGCAGTTCCTGAATTTTGGCGTAGCCGGGTATAAAAATAACCAGGAGTATGCCCGCTGCCACCAAGAAGGATGTCTGTTTAAATATCTTGAGCATGCTAAAGTGTCAGTTGATAGTTTATAGCTTATGGTTTATGGCAAAATATACTTTTCGTTTTCTGCTATCAAGCATAAACTATCAACTATAAACTATTGTTTCCGGAGCTTTCCGGAATAGACTGCTTTTTTACCCAACTCCTCTTCAATCCTAAGCAGTTCATTATATTTACAGACGCGATCAGTCCGGGAAAGCGAACCGGTTTTGATTTGTCCGGCATTAGTGGCCACGGCCAGATGGGCGATGGTGGTGTCTTCGGTTTCGCCTGAGCGATGAGAGATAATCGCCCCGTATTTATTCTTTTTGGCGATGTTGATAGCCTCCAGAGTCTCGGATAAAGAACCGATCTGATTCACCTTAACCAAAATAGCATTCCCGATTTTCTCGGCGATGCCTTTTTTGAATATCTTAGGATTGGTAACAAAGATGTCATCGCCGACTAACTGGGTCTTAGCGGTTAATCTTTGGGTTAATTCCTTCCAGCCCGGCCAGTCATTTTCTCCCAATCCGTCTTCAATGGAGAGAATCGGATATTTGGCCAGCCAATTTTCATAAATGGCAATCATCTCAGCCGAGGTCTTCTGAGCGCCCTCAAAGATGTATTTTCCGTCCTTGCAAAAAGAGCTGGAGGCGCAATCCAGGGCCAAAGCAATATCCTCACCCGGCTTGTATCCGGCCTTCTCAATGGCCTGCATAATCAAAGTTAAGGCCTCTTCGTTAGAATTCAGGCTGGGGGCAAAACCGCCTTCATCGCCTACTGAGGTAGATAAATGCCGGGATTTAAGCAGGGCTTTCAGGCTATGGAAGGTCTCGGTAGCCATCCTTAAGGCCTCTTTAAAACTGGGAGCGCCAACAGGCATAATCATAAATTCCTGGATATCCAGGTTGTTATCCGCGTGCAATCCGCCGTTTAAGATATTCATTAAGGGCACCGGCAAAATCTTGGCCTTATCCCCTCCCAGATATTTATAGAGCGACTGCTTCTTGGTCAGGGCCGCGGCCTTAGCCACAGCCATAGAAACTCCCAGTATGGCATTCGCCCCTAATACCGCCTTATTCTCGGTCCCGTCTATTTTCAGGGCAATCTCGTCTATCTTTTTAAAATCCGGAAGTTTGCCGATTATGGCCTTGGCAATAATCTTATTCACATTCTCCACTGCCTTGAGCACCCCTTTTCCCAGATAGCGGCTCTTATCCCCATCGCGCAGTTCCAGGGCCTCGTTTTCCCCGGTTGAGGCGCCCGAAGGCACCGCCGCCCGGCCTAAGATACCATTATCCAGAACAACATCCACCTCCACCGTGGGATTTCCCCGCGAATCCAAAATCTCCCTGGCCCAAACCTTCTTAATCTTTGCCATTAGTAAATCCTCCCTTGCTTATTTATGGTTTATTCATAATCACTCCTGTCCAAAATACGCGCCACACGACCCCCTCGCCCTACCCTCTTCCCCGACGGGGGAGAGGAAAAAGAAGAGGAAAAAATTATGCTATTTTGGACAGCTATGCTACACAATGTAATTATATCCATAAAACTGTTTAAGTCAAGCGGACATTATTTCAGCCTTTTTGCGCTTTTGCGGTTATGGCTTTGGCTATTGGGAGCCAAACCCTGCCTTGCCGGCAGGCAGGCATTGCCTTCCTGGCTTACAAGAAAAGGTTTGACTACGATTGTTAAATATGTTATCTTTCATAGAATAAACATGTTAAGCAACACGTCTTAATATACTACAAACGGAGAAATAATGATGAATTGGAGAAAAATAAAATTTTATCTGAGCTTGCACTGGATAAAGCTGATCCTTGCCGCGATTGTCATTGCAACATTGACCCTCACAGCTGTCATTCTGATTAATGGAATAAGAGCCTGGAAAGAAGCTGAATCTTACCTTCGAGAATCACAATTAGCCACGCTTCCTCTCCAGATTTTTATGTGGATGGTTATGGGGCTGGTGCAGGCAGTCATCTCCACCTGGCTTTTTTACTGGCTTATTTACAAAAAAGGCGCCAGCACCTTTAGCCAAACTACTAAAAAGTCAATTGCCGGCGCGAAGATTGGAATCACCTGGAATGATGTGATTGGCATGGATGAAGCTAAACAAGAAGCCCTGGAGGTAGTGAATTTAATTATGGACCGGGCGGCCTTGCATAAAATCGGCGGAAAAATTTTAAAAGGGCTGCTTATGCTCGGGCCTCCCGGCTGCGGTAAAACCTATTTAGCCAAGGCCATTGCCACCGAAGCCAAGCTTCCTTTTATCTCTATGTCCGGTTCGGAATTTGTGGAAATGTTCGTGGGCGTAGGCGCGGGAAGAATCCGCAGCCTTTTTAAAAGAGCCCGGCATTTAGCGGAATTAGACGGAGGGTGCCTTATTTTTATTGATGAACTTGACGCCTTAGGCACAGCCCGCAGCTTAGGAGGGGGTGGAGGAGGAGGACAAACCGAACACAACCAGACGCTCAATCAGCTTTTGGTGGAAATGGACGGCTTAAAAGAAAAAGACTTGAATATTGTTATAATCGGCGCGACCAATGCCCCGGAAAATATTCTGGATATCGCCCTCTTGCGTCCGGGAAGGTTTGACCGTAAAATTTACGTAGATAAGCCTAATCTTGAAGACCGGCAAAAACTATTCACCTATTATCTTAAAGGTGTGGAATATGACGCGGCTACTATAAAAGTAGACCGCCTGGCCCGCATTTGCGTCGGTTACAGCCCGGCGGATATCGCTAATATCATCAAGGAGGCGGCGTTAATCGCGGTCCGCAATAAAAAACAAGTAATAACCGCTAAAGAAATTGACGACGCCAGAGAGCGGATTGCCTTAGGCATAAAGAGGAGATTTAAATACGGAGCCGAAGAAAAACTGCAGACGGCCTATCATGAAGCCGGACATGCCCTAACCACCTATTTACTCGTTCCTAAAAAAGACGTCTTTAAGGTCACCATCACTCCCCGCGGACATACCGGCGGCGCGACCTGGGTCCCTGAACGCGAGGAATTTCTTATTGAAAACCAGAATCAGCTTTTAGATCAAATAAAAATATCGCTGGGTTCTTACGCCGCGGAGAAATTAAAATTAGGCTTTAGCACCGCCGGCGTAAGCGGAGACTTTAACACGGCTTTTTCTACCGCCCATAATATGGTCTGGCGCTTTGGCATGGGCAAAACCGGACTAATCGGGGATTTCCACGCCGTAGATAACAAATATATCTCCGAGGAAACTAAGGCCCGCCTAGACATTGATGTCCAGGACATAATGCAGACCTGCCTCAAAGAAGTTGAAGAATTGCTCAAGAAAGAAGATGTCCTGCTGGAACGTTTAGCCAGAGAACTGGTTGCCAAAGAAGAGCTTAATTATGATGAGATCGAGGCTATTTTTAAAGAATTCGGCAAAGGCCGCGCCCAGTAGCCTCGAAAAATTCTCTCCCGCATACAGCTTATGGCTAATAGTTTTAATCTTTTCTCTCTGGGGATGCAATCTCCTTCCCTCTAAACCTACTTACACATCAGAAAACATAGCTGAATCGGTAGTAAAAATAGCCCAGGAGGAATACCGGATACATCTGGTATCTAAACTAATCGGGCAAACCCTATGGATATATCTGCCGCTGGAAGAAGACCTTTTTGTTGATTCGGATAAGCCCCAGGAATCTATTTCCAGATTTGATTTTAAGCATGCGGAGGGAATTCTTAAGGAAAAGACCTTAAACTTCGTCTACGACATCCGGGAAATCCCGGAAACCAAAGAAAGCCAAAACAAGAAGTTTAATCCCGAGGCCGGTAAAAAAATAAATAAGGTCTTGCGCTGCGTGCGCCGGGTAGTCTTTAGCCTTAAACGTCAGGCAAACGGCCCCCGATTCTTCACGGTGGTAACCTCGGATACCAAAAACGGGTTTGAGCTTACCGACACCACCTATATTGATGACCTGAAGAAGGTTCTCTTTGAAATGATTTCCTGGACAGAATACCAATACCGCACCGTCGAGGATATAAAGCTCGCTCCGGAGGCAATCGGAGACCTTGAGGGCGCGCATTTAGAATTCTATGATGTGAATTTTGAAAGGTTTTTAATCGATCAGATAAAACAGAGGCTGCGGATAAAATTTAACCGTTCTTCCGATCTTCCTAAGGCGGGCGGGGTGGATATAGAAAAAGAAGTTTTGAAATCCATCAGGGCCGTCTTTGAAATATATAACTTTAGCGACTTCCTGACTTTAGATATGTATAACCTGGCCAGCGAAAAAAAGATTTCTTTTAGCAAAGCAAAGGTTTTAGAAAAAGGTAAAAAATAGTTACGGTTTTAAAATTCTTACCTTTCGGCCTTCAAGGCGCAGGCGGCCTTTCAAAAATAAGCTGATTGCCCGCGGGTATATTTTATGCTCTAAGTTATGAATATTCTTCTCTAACTCCTCTAAGCTCCACCCCTCTTTAATCTTGAGCGGCTCCTGCAGGATTATCGGGCCGTGGTCCATCTCTTCATCCACAAAATGCACCGTTACCCCGCTCACCTTAGCCCCATAATCAAAGGCGTCTTTAATCGCTTGCGCGCCCTTAAAGACAGGCAGTAAAGAGGGATGGATATTTACAACCCGGCCCCGGTATTTCTTGATAAATTCCCCGCTCAGCAGGCGCATAAATCCCGCCAGGATAATTAAATCTATTTTTTCTGACCTGAGCTTTAGGATAATCTGCTCTTCAAAATCTTTTCTACCGGAAAAATCCCTCCTATCCGCGATAAAGGCTTTGACCTTGGCCTTGGCCGCCCTTTGCAAACAATAGGCCTCAGGATTATCTGAAATCAACAGCTTTAAATGAGCTTTAAGTTTCCCTTTTTTAATCGCGTCCGCGATGGCTTGAAAGTTAGAACCGTTTCCCGAGGCCAGCACCGCGATATTTTTCATTCCGCCCTCCAAACCTTATTTTCCTTCACCGCTATCGCCTTGGTAGGACAGACCTTAAAACACTCTCCCCGGTTATCGCAGATATTATAGTCAATCACTGCCAGATTATTTATCACCTTGATGGCTCCTGTGGGGCAGGCCTTTTCGCATTTGCGGCAGGCAATACAACCCGCCGAACAAACCTCTAAAACCTTCTTGCCTAAATCCAGGGATTTGCAGCGCACGCCATAGGCTTTGCTTACCGGCACCAGGCTAAAGAGCTTCTTAGGACAAGCCGCCACGCAAGCCCCGCAGGCTGTGCATTTATTTTCATCCACTACCGGCAGGTCTTCCTCATTCATAATAATCGCTCCAAAAGGACAGGCCTCAGCACAGGTGCCGTAACCGATACAGCCGTAAAAACAGGCCTTGGGCCCTCCCGCGATTAAATTAGCCGAAACGCAATCCCTTCGGCCGGTATAAATAAATTTATCTATTACCCTTTTAGTGCCGCCATTACAATGCAGTATAGCCACAAGCTTAACCTTAGCCTTGGCCTCCACCCCCAAGATAGCGGCAACCTCCGCCCGCTCCTCATCCTGCATTACCGCGCAGCGCTCCACCGTGCAGGTCCCCTGGATCAGGGCCTCGGCCAGCCCCATACAACCCGCCATACCGCAGGCCCCGCAATTTGCCCCGGGAAGTTTTGCGTATATCTTCTCTAAGCGCGGGTCAACCGCGACACAGAATTTCCTGGCCGCGATAGCCAACCCCGCCCCAAAAACCACCCCCAAACCGCTTAAGGTCAAAACCGGAACCAAGATATTCATCTTCAGAATTTAAATCCGCTGAATCCCATAAACGCCAAGCTCATCAATGAGGCAATAATAAAAGCCAAGGGCACTCCGCTTAGGCTTTTAGGCGGATCAATCAGCTCTAAGCGCTCCCGGATCCCGGACATTAAAAGCATGGCCAACAGATAGCCTATTCCGGCAAAAAATCCCTGAGTTAAGCTAAACCAGAAACTTCCCGCTACCGGCTGTCCGTTGACAAAAAAATCCTGGGAATTTAATACCGCCGCCCCCAGCACCGCGCAATTAACCGTAATCAAAGGCAGGTAAATCCCGAAGGCCCGGTAAAGGTGAGGGAAAAACTTCCGAATAACCATCTCCACCAGCTGGACAAAACTGGCAATAACCAGAATAAAAGAAATAGTGCGTAAATAAGTGATTCCAAAGGGAAGTAACAGCCAGCGGTAGACCAGCCAGGTAATCAGGCTGGACATTGTAATTACGAAAGTAACCGCCAGGCCCATAGAGACTGCCGGCTTGGTTTCTTTGGAGACCCCGATAAAAGGGCATAACCCCAGAAACTTAGAAAGGATAAAATTATTGATAAAAACCGTGGAGATGATTATGGCAATAAATTTACTTACATCCATTTTCCCTCGCTTCGCTCGGGCGGTTTCTGGTTACTTTTTTCCCATTTAAATAATTGACTAAACCGATTAAAAACCCCAGAGTCAATAAGGCTCCCGGAGCCAAAACCATTACCCCTATCGGCTCAAAACCTTTAATTAAATGAAAACCTAAAAATTTACCCGCGCCCAAAACCTCTCTTATTGAGGCAATAATAATTAAGGCCAGGGTAAAACCTACTCCCATGCCCAGGCCATCAAAGAGAGAAGGTAAAACCGGATTTTTACAGGCAAAGGCCTCGGCCCGGCCCAAGACAATGCAATTAACCACAATCAAAGGCACAAAGATACCTAAGGAAACATTCAGGGCCGGGAAATAAGCCTTCATCAGCATCTCCACAATAGTTACAAAGGTGGCGATAATCACGATAAAACAGGGAATGCGGATTTGATTCGGGATAACTCTGCGCACCGAAGAAATTATTATATTGGAGCAGATCAAGACAAAAGTCGCGGCCAGCCCCATACCTAAGGCATTGCGGACCGAGGTAGAAACCGCCAGGGTCGGGCACAGCCCCAACACCAGCCCGAAGGTGGGATTCTCAATAATAATACCTTTAGTGAATTCCTTAAAAAGACGCTTCATAAATTATCGCGTAGTTCCGCGTGCCGTTCCGCGTGGTTCAGCGGTTCTTACTTACCCCGTATCTTCTCGGCCTGACCCATCTATCAATCAAAGGCACAGCCGCGTTCATCATTAAAATAGAATAGGATACCCCCTCGGGATACCCCCCGAACCTGCGGATAACAAAGGCAATCAGCCCGCATCCTATGCCAAAGACTAATTGGCCCTTTTTGGTCAAGGGAGTAGTTACATAATCCGTGGCCATAAAAAACGCCCCCAGGATCAGCCCCCCGGAGAGTATGCTGAAGAGAAAATCGCCTTTAAAAAATCCCTGCGGGCTAAAGACCCAGCTTAAAAACCCCAAAGATAAAATAAACCCCGCCGGAGCCTGGGGCCAGATATATCCTTTCCATAAAAGATATGCCGCTCCTAAGAGTAACGCGATAACGCAGACCTCGCCTAAGCACCCTCCCCGCCGGCCCAAAAATAAATCCCCGTAAGACAGCCCCAAATCCGATAAACTTTTAGCGCTCTGTTCTTTCAATATCACCAGCGGAGTGGCTGAACTGATCGCGTCTAAACTAAACGGTTTGGTAAACCCAGTCATCTGCTTTGGCCAAGAGGCCAGTAAAAAGGCCCGGGCGGCCAGGGCCGGATTAAAGATATTCGCCCCTAACCCGCCAAAGGCCTGTTTACAAACGGCAATGGCAAAAATCCCTCCGGCTAAAGGAATCCAAAAAGGAACACTTGAGGAAAGATTATAGGCCAATAAAAGCCCGGTAAGCACAGCTGAACCATCGGCTATGGTTATTTTCTTGCCGCGGGATTTCTGAATTAGGGCCTCGGTGCATACACAGCTTAATATGGAAATCAAGATAACCCTTAAGGCTGATAAACCAAAAATAAACACCCCGGCTATTCCCGAAGGGATAAGAGCCAGACACACCGCCCACATCACTTTAGAAACGCTTTCCCGGCTATGAATATGCGGGGAAACCCCGACATAAAGCTTATCCGCCACTTTTTAGCTCCTCAAGTAATGTGCTTTGAAGTTCCGAAATTTTACTCTTTACGGAATTAATCACCGCGGCAGAGGAAATAGTCGCCGCGCTGATGGCGTGGACCTCTCCTAAAGACTCCTGTCTCTTATTTCTAAATTGCTCCAGAAAAGATAACTCTAATATACGGCTTCCTATGGAAGGGGTTTCATTTTGGGATAAAATCTTGACGCTGACTATCTTTAACCCGAGGTCTAAGCTTATCAAAATCTCAATATCCGAAGAGTAGCCCCTCTGCATAGACTTAAGCACAAATCCGCCAAGGTGATTATTGCTGTCATAGCCGCGATAAAAAAGCACCTCCTCCTGATCATAATACGGCTTAAACATAGCGGCTTGCGGCAGGAGCTCTTTTAAGGCCTGGGCTTCCTGCTCTTCTTTCTGGGCCTTTATTATCGGCTCGGTAACCGAATTAATCACCGCCAGCACTGAGCTGGACAAGAAACAAATCAAACCCAGAATCAGCGCGTATTTAAATGTTTCTCTCATTTTAATCTCATCTTAGCATACTTTATTGATTGCACAATATTCCTTCCCTGGGGACAAACATAACTGCAAGAGCCGCACTCCATGCACTCTAAAGCCCCATAGCTTTTGGCCAGGTCCCACTTCTCTTTTTCTACCGCCAGAGATATCATACAAGGCTCAAGCCCTAAAGAACAACTCTCCACGCACCTGCCGCAGCGCAGGCAAAAGGCATCCTCGGCCGGCTTAACTTCGCTTTCGGTTAAAAATATCACACCCGCGGTAGTCTTGATTATCGGCGTATCCAAGCTGTATTGGGCAATACCCATCATCGGCCCGCCAAAGACTATTTTCTTAGGCTCTTCTTTTAATGGCCCGCACTCGCTGATCAAATCCCGGATAGTTGTCCCGATACGCGCCAGAAGATTAGCCGGCTTCTCTAAACAATCACCGGCAACCGTTATCACCCTTTCGTATAACGGCTTACCTGAATACACCGCCTCATATATCGCGTAAATAGTGGCCGCGTTATGCGCTAACGCCCCCATATCAAAGGGAAATTTTCCCGGAGGGACTTCCCTACCCAGCACGGCCTTAATCAACTGCTTTTCTCCGCCCTGGGGATACCTTGACTTGAGAACTTTTAATCTATATCCTGTTCCCGCTAATTTACGGCTAAAGGCCTTGATAGCATCAGGCTTATTATCCTCAATAGCAATATACACATTCTTTGCCCCCACGCATCGCGCCACTAAGCCAATACCCTGAATGATCTCATCCGTCCTTTCAATCATCAGGCGGTTATCCGAAGTTAGATACGGTTCACATTCCGCGCCGTTAAGAATAAAGCTGTCTACGGGCTTCGGCGGATTCAACTTTATATGGCTGGGAAAACCCGCTCCACCCATTCCCACAATCCCGCCGGCTAAAACTGCCTTACGGATATCCCCCGGACTCAAGCGCCCTGCTGTTTCAGCGGAGGCTATCGGTTTAAATTCCTCTTTTTGGTCTAAGCCGTCTGAGGCAATTACCACTGCCCTGGCCCGGCCTAAAACCGGATGGGCCAAATCATCAATAGCCAGGACCTTTCCCGATATTGAGCTATGCACCGGGGCCGAGACCGAATCTTCTCTTAAATCCGCGATAAGTTGTCCGGTTTTCACTACATCCCCTGTCTTCACTATGGGATTAACCGCCTTACCGATATGCTGGGATAAGGGAATTATTACCTTCATTGGAAGCCTGGCCTGACGAATAGCCAAATCAGCGGTAAGTTCTTTTTTGTCTTTAAGCTTTAACATATTCAGTCTTTCGACTACTGTTAGAATTAATAGAGAATTTCTGCCTTAAGTATCCCGTGGTGCCGATTAGGGAAAATAATACCCCCACCCCGATCAACAACCCTCCCTGCCCTATGGATTTTATCTCGGCCAAAGCTGAACCGATAAACATAAACAATAAAAAAGCCAGATGCATCACCACCTCAACCGAGCTAAAGACCTTTCCTAGCATGGCGCCGGAAGAGACATCGTGAATCAGGGTATTGGCCGCGGTCATTATCGGCCCCACGGCCAAACCAAATACAACGGCTAAAATAGCCGCGGTATAGAAAAATGGATAACGGCTTAAGATAAAAGCAAATCCCGCCAGGGCCAGGCCGCTGGAGATTAATGAAGAAAATATAGTTTTAAAACAATGGCCGCTCTTACCAAAACGGCCGTATATAATTGAACCCAGAAAAAGCCCTATCCCTAAGAACATCGCTAATAAGCCTAAATCCAAAGTCAGGGATTTCAGGGTCTCCTGAACAAAGACAATCACCACCACATACATTGTTCCCAGGGCCGCCCAAATCAAAAAAAGAATGGCAATCACTCCCCGCATCTGCTTCTGGCTGAGCAGATATCTTATCCCTTCTTTAACCTCGCTAAACACCGATGATTTCCTGATTGCCTCCAGCACTTCTTTACCCACTTCCATAATCTTAACTCTCTGCCTGCCGGCCAGGCGGATAAAAAATACCAGAAAGCTGGAAACAAAAAAACTTGCCGAATCTATATAAAAACCTCCCTTTGCCCCTAATACGGCTACCACTATCCCGCCAATGGCAAATCCCGCGGTAGAGGCAATCATTCCGGTAGTATTCACCAAAGAATTCGCCATCAACATCTGCTCTTTAGGAACAAGCTCCGGCACAATGGCTAATTTAGCCGGGACAAAAAACCGGCCTATACAAAAAAGCAAAAACACCACCGCGTAAAGCGGCACAATAGATTTAGGAGAATCAATTATATACAAAGGGATGAGCAAAACCAGGATCCCTCTTAAGAAATCACAAAGATACATCGTCTTGCGCCGGTCCCAGCGGTCCACATAAACCCCGGCTATCGGCCCCACCACAAATACCGGCAGTATGGTAAAAGCCAGCAAGCTGGCTAATTGCAGAGTCTTCCCCGGAGAGCGCTGGGCAATAAAACCGATTAAAGCCATCTGGTTTAACCTATCGCCAAACTGGGAAATTATCTGGCTCAGCCACAAAAGAAGAAAATTCTTATTTTTTAAAACCTCTCGGAATCTAGCCATCTTTGTAACGGTTACCGCCTGCCTGCCGGCAGGCAGGTAAGGCAACATACAGGGTCAGCGGACGCTGACCCCTACATAAAAATAAAACAGCCGGCGGGGGGAATCGAACTTCTCATAGGGGCTCCTTGCCCCTGATGACGCTCGCCGCCTACGGCGGTTCGCTGTCACCCCGCAGCGTAAACAAAGAAGCGATTCTTGAGGGGAAAATAATCTTTTCCCCTCAAACTCCCCTTTTGTTCGATTCTTAGAATTTTTGAAAGCCGGCGGGGGGAATCGAACCCACGGCCCACGGTTTACGAAACCGTTGCTCTGCCAACTGAGCTACGCCGGCAATATTTTAAAAACATTATATAAGAGACAATTTAACCCAACAGCGAATAGGCTGTTTAAAAAAATCATTTTAGCACAGATTTTAAGATTTTTCTAATTGAATTTACCACCCCGCATTTCGGGCATTCTTCGCTATTCATCAGCTCATCGCCGCCTTCAAGGAAGAAATCATCAAGCTCGCCGGCATTCATTTCTTTACTCTTTTAATGCTTCAACACCTAAGACACTGCCTAATTCCTCAATCGCATTTTTTCAAACAACCATCATTCGCCTTCGGCTATGGAGGCATTAACTGTTATTTACGAATAGGTATTTGTTTCTTAACCTAATACATTAAAGATAGTTATGTAAAGCGGTCTTGTTTTACTATAACGAATGATGTTGAAGTGCGAAAAATGATAATCTGATGTCCACCAATAATTCATACTGAAATCCTACTCTTTGCTCACTTTAATGCAGGTCTTATTTTTCCGTAGCGACTTCTTAAATTCTTTATCGAGCCTCTGTATTTCCGCTAACATATATTTTTTTAATACAGTCCATTCATACTCATTAACTTCTTTACCGAGATGTTTACTGTAATATTTTTTACTTAGAACCTTGGGCGCCTCTTCGATTTTCATTAACCTGCCTTTCCAAAACACCAAAACATATACATTGCCATTATGAAGCTCTAAGGGTGCCTGCCAGCCAGCATAATATGGCGTCTCAACATAAGGCGAAAGATTATTGAGTTTCTCTAATTCTTCCTTGCCCATTTTGTTTAATGGCTTACCTAAATCATTATTCTTAAGAAAAAATGTTGTAGTCCCCATAAACTACTCTTTCCTCAACTGCATAAACGTTTCGTTTATTTGTCCTGATGAAGGGCAAGTGCCTATGCTATTTCTTGCCTTGCTTTTTTAAATACCCCGCGCCTTTTTTAGTCAGACGGTATTTCTGTAAACGACTATTGGGTTTATCTGGAATCGTGTATTCGATTAAACCATGCTCTATCGCTGGCCTCAAATACCGCTCTTCGAAATTGGCGCGTCCTTTCAGTTCAAGTTTTTCCTGTAGTTCTTGACGCGTCATCTCGCCCTGAAGACTCTTCAACAATCTACCCACTTCCGCGCTGACTTGACCTGCGACTTGACCTGCGACTTGACCTACAGGCTGAATAGCTTTCTTTTCAGTAAATCGCTTTCGCCACACCGTTAAAATAAAAAAACCGTTTTCTAAGCGAAATACGGGCAACTCAGGCCAGCTTTCCGACAGTTATCAAAAATATCGACTGTCCCGGTACCGGCTTTTTCGATGTATTTCGCCAAGAAAAGCGGTTCAGCAATCAGCGGATTTCCGGGTTGAGACGAGTGAGTCTTAGACAAGCTCTCGATCGTCAACGATGGCGGCAATGTTCCGGGATTCCATATCTCAAGGCGGTCCGCGAAAAGCATCACTTCGACGCTGGCATTGCTTGTATAATCGCGGTGAGCCGCGGCGTTGACAATCCCTTCCATAACTACTTCTTCCGGAATATCGTATTCAACCGGTGCCTGCGGGCCATGCTTGCGAGTACCAACAAAACGATTCAGTTTTGACATCACGAAATCAACCGCCTGATCAACCATATCAAAAACTGTGCCTTTATAAATTTGATATGATGGGATCGGCTTTAGTTTTTGCGCGCCATGAAAATGCATACATTTCACTTCTGAAGTGATAAGAAAACGCTGAGGCTTAACCCCGAATAATAAAATTGCTGCATGGTTCGGCTTTTCATTATCCAGCAGATCTAAATGTGTCAAAACGTCGAGAACAGGTGTGTTCTCCTCTACTGCATAATTACGAGCGCGTCGAGCGCGAGAAAGAAACCAACGAATCTTGTCTTCGGAAATATCAAAAATTTCCGCATTACGACACACCGTCGCATCAAAGGGCCCTGTTATAATCCGACCGGAGCCAATAAGATGCTGTACTAAGCTTGCGTAGACCGCAGAATGCAAGTCAGGCTGCGTGTTGAAACGGCGCCTGATTAATTGATCACCTGCTAATCGGAGCAACGCAAGCATTTTTGGATGACGGCCAGAATCGCCATCCCCCTTAACATAAATCAACCGAGGTTTACTTAGATGTGTTGCCAGAAGGAACTCTTTATGTGTCGGAGATTTTCCTTCATTATCTTCAACCCCATACTCATTACCGAACAACCCAAGATACAAATCACTCGACTTCACTTCTTCCAAATAAACCTCATCTGCCCGGCGATCACTTGCTGGTAAATCTTCAAATATAAATACCTCAAAGAATTTCCTCAACAATGGGTCGCCATGGATGTAGTCTCTTAACGCTCGACGCTCATCTTTAAACTCTTTCTGAACACTGCTAATAAATATTTTGTATTTCATCTCTCATTCACTTTCTTATCGGAAAATGAATATGAGCGTGACCATCTGTCAATCTCATCTTTTCTAAAACGCCACTGGCCACCGACGCGAAATGCTGGTATTTTCTTCTCGCGGGCTAGACGGCGTACAGTGTAAGGATGAAGTTTAAGATATTGAGCGACATCTTCTGCGGTATAAGCTTCAGACAATTCTTTCATTAGGGCTCCTTTATTACATTTTATACCATATTATATCAGAGATATTCAAAGAAACAATCGAAAAATCCCCTAGCACTTAAAGCTATTTGCCTGCTGTAAGCCTTCGCGCAATCCTTCCAACAAGCCTTGCGAAGGCTACCGCATATCAGGCACCAAAAAAATCACTCAAAACCACCAAGGGAGGCTAAAGCCTAAAGAAGATGAGAAAAGGCAGGGCATACTGCTTCATAAGTAAAACAGTTACGCCTAAATATAACAAAAAAGAGGGGTTATGCAACCCCCTCTTAAAAATTAAATGCCGAGGAGAAGAATCGAACTTCCCACGCCGGCCTTTTCAGGGCCGCGCTCTACCACTGAGCTACCTCGGCATTTATAAAAATTCTACTTTTTTAATTCCGTTTATAATCGTTTAGTATAACATAATTTACAATCGGGTCAATCAAAATCAGTCTATCTGTGTAACCAGTCAATTATCAGGAGAAACTCGCGATTCCCCCTTGTACCCCTCACCTAACCTCTCCCGCAAGGGGAGAGGGAATAGGAGAGAATACTTGTCCCCATTCGCTGACCGGTTACCTATCAGTCTATCACTTCAATGCTTGAGGGATGGCCCGCGATAATCTCAAACTTATCCTTATATTTCTTAACCTTGCCGCTGATCCTTAGGGTTTTGCCTTTGTAAGCGGAAATGGAAACCCCCGCGGTCATAAAAGAAGCTAAATCATTCTTAAATATCACCGCTTTAAAATCACTGCGGCCGAAATTCAGAATGGTTACCTTGGCTGATTGGTAAACCGAAGAAACCTTCCCTTCTACCACGGCCACCTGATTAAGGTATTTTCCCGCCTCTTTTACTGGAATAATCGGGATTTCCGCCCAGAGGCCGCGGTTATTTTTACGGGCTTCCTCTTGGGCTTTAACCAAGAGGTCTATATACTTAACATTGGGGGGTATAGTATAAAGAAGGGCAAAGCCTTCCTGCAGCATTTTGGCGTTAACAAAGGTATCGTCTACGAAGCAATAAGCTAAGGTGCGGCCATATTTATCCTTTTTCTGGACGTCCGACTCTAAGCGCGCAATCTTACCTTCAACCAGCCGGCGGTTAAAATCTTTGGCCTTCTCAGCGAACGGCTCTCCGACATACACCCAGGTACCGCCCTCGCGCTTTCTGGTTTCCGGGGTATCAATCCCAATATAACGCACAGACTGGCCGTTATCCAGTTCTATGGTGTCTCCGTCAATAACCTGCTTGACCCGGAATTCTTTAGAGGCGCTAAAATTATCGCTGCAGCCGAAAAAAAACAAACCCAAAGCCAGGAATAAGGCTGTTTTGCGGCAAGAAGTCATTTAGCGTTTTGCAGGATCCTGGTATAGACTTTCTGGGCCAGCTCAATATTGGGCATCAGGTTCTTGCGGCTTCTTACCTTAAGCCGAGCGGTCTTTTTGGTGAGCCTTTCCACATAAATCTCTAAACTGCTGGTTTCCACGCTGGCCTTGATCTTACCGGTGGAGGGATTACTAAACCGGGATTCAATTACTCCCATACTATCCGCGATATTTACCGCAGAGTCATACACCCGGTTAAAATCCTTATCGGTTTCGCCTTGAATATAATCTTTCCCTATAGCATATCCCCCTGCCGCTCCCGCCCCCACAAGTATCACCGCGCATCCGGATAAGGCAAAACAAATAGCTATCAAAACAGTGAATTTACGCATTTGTCTAATCCAGCTCCTTTTTAGAAAAAATCCTATGATAAAAAGTATAGCAAATTATTTACATCTAATCAATTAAATTGAATCAAATGTCATTTTGAACTGTCGCCGGAGATATTTGAGGCATGGCTTAATGAAGACGCTGATTTACCGCGTTTAAATAAAAAACAGCTCCAAAACGAATTTAATTCCTTTCTTGACGAATACACCTCAACCGGCCGAAAGCTATTTCAAAATTTTCTAGAGATTGCGGGCTGCTGATGCTATGTCTCCAGCGCGGTCAGCAGGCTTTTTAAAACGGAGTCTGTAGAGGTGAGCTTTTTATCCTCTTCTTCCCGGCGCAGGAGGTCGGCAATCAGGCCGATAACGTCTTCTTTACGTCGGCTTTCGGCAGGGCTGCTTGCGGCCGCTACGCTAAACTCAACCAGCCGCTGGACTGAAGGCCGGATCCCGGCGTTAAAGACTTGTTGTATCTGGGCCCATTCGGCATCAAGGTTAAAGTTAGGATTTATAAACAGAGGACTGGCGGACAAAGATTGGAGGCTTTTAATTTGCTGGGTTACAATCGGCAAGGCGGCAAAATCAATACCGCCTTTTTTATTTTGAAAGGCTTTAATAGAATCCAAATAATCCTGAGCATTGTTATCACCGGGAAACTCATCTTTTAAGACCATCTTTAATAATATAAAAACTTCATCCTTTATGTTTCCCTCTACTATACTACCCATCACCGAATTAAGCTTTTCCCTATTCTTGATAATTTCTTCTTTTAAGGTTTTTTTCAGGCCTGCCTTTAATTCCTTTGGTAATTTGTTTCTAGACCATAAGAAATCAAACAATTTCTTATGGTCATCATCGTCAAGCAAATCCTTGCCTCTTTCAGTAAAAAATATCTTGCCGTATAATTTATTCGGGGAATCCAAGAAAAACGGATCTATTTTCTTGTCCCTCAACATCTTCTTTATGTCCTCCGGATTTGCTGGAATAGATTGATTCTCTCCCAAAAGAGCAGATTCCGCCGCTAATCCGGAGGAGGAAAGTCCGCCGAAATTCCCTCGTCCAAGCTTATTAAAGTAAATATCAAAAATCATCCAGACAGCTACTTCGGCTCCCGCGTCAGGAATTATCTTTTTCTGAAAAACCTCTATCGCTTCAAATCCATTATTTCCCATAGCATTGTTACGCGCGCTATTATTAACCAGCAATTCCAGGTTTTCCTTGTTGAACCTTAACGCCCCGCCCATTTCTTCAAGGATTTCTTTCGCCTTCCTATTATGAAACCAATACTCACCAAAATAGAGAACTGCTTTGCTATGGCTAGCAGGCTCAAGAATATTGCGATCCTCCCCAACAATGCAAACGTCACCAATAGCATACACTTTCAATAATTCTCCGGAAGTATTAAGAATCAGCACATTCGCATCTTGCATATTTGGAAAAACAGAGTCAACATTATTTCTAACCTCTATCTTAGACCCGCTGAAAAAACTGTAGACAGATAATGCGATGCTATCTCTTCTTTCTCGCGGAGCAACAATTACCAAGGGCCTTTTCCCAACATCCACTTTTTTATAAAGTTGACTGTAGACCTCGGAAAATTCCTTTAAATCGCTATTAAACGGAGATCCTATTACAAATATTTTTCTCTGCCCTATATTTAATTCTCTCTTTATTCGTTGTTTTTCTTCTTGGGATACGGATTCGTTTGCGAAAAATTTAAAGGGATAATACTGTAAGTCGATCCTTGATCTTACTTTAGTTAATCCATAATCAAAGAATTCAACAAATATTCGGTTTTTTACGTTCTTTTCGACAGCCTCAACCTTAAATCCCGGAAATTGTTTCCTCGCCTGTGTTTCATCAACTTCGCCGGTAAATCTTATTACCACATAATCTTTCCCTAATCCCATAGCATTAATTAATCCGTTGGCGGCTCTGGCGGCGGCAATCTCGTTAACCACAATTTCTATTTCAATACCGGTTATTCTCAAAAGCTCCCGCAGAAGTTCTTTCCTGTCTGGATTATGCAGATTTATATGATTCGAACTCCTGCCCGGAAACAGCTTAACTGTATCTATAAAAATATCACGAATAATTTCTTCTAATCCTAATGTTTTTGCCTGTATGAGACCGCGAATGGCTTCTTGACAAGCAGTATCTAAAGATCTAGACCTCCTGATAATATCTTCTAAGCTAAGTCCTAACACTGGAAGGCGTTGCGCCCTTTCAGGGATGATGTATTTAGAATTAGCAAGAGGCAATGCGAAACGTTCTTTCGCTAGTACCTTCCCTTCCTCAATAGCCGAAGATACTTTTTCCCCAAAGAACATCCCCCCGCTCATATACCGGCGGATACTCTGACCCATTGGGGTGTATACCGGTTCTGTTAAATTATATTCACCATCTTTAAAGGACTTCTGATATTGCTTAAAATAGCTTTGCTTATCATAAGGCTGGGTTGAAGTAAGATTGGTAAGATTGCCGGAATCAATCAGCTTGAGGTAATTATTGGCTTTTTCTGTAATCTGTAATCTGTTCTCTGTCCTCTGCGAGCGATAGCGAGCTTTAAACCACTGGGCCAAGATAAGCGAGTAATACACCTGCCTAAGGGGCGCGTATCTCTTAGAGGTATTTACCTCATAAGTAAGCTTAGGAATTATTGTTTCCTTGATTAACTGGGTAGAGTACTGATTAAGCTCCTTTAGCCTAGGGTCAGAAAAGTTGTAGTTTCCGCCGAAGGCGGATCCGCCTACGGCGGAAGAAGTTAGAGGTTGGTAGTTTGGTTCGGATGGCTGAGAGTTTTTTCCCGCCAAAGTATCTAAAAGATTACGGGATCCCGCTTCGCGGGATAAATAGTCTTCTTCCAACATCACCTTTAAGGTGGCCTTGTAAATATAAGCGTTGTCGGAGGCTTCCCGGATGATGATCTCATTGGGGACTATCCAGGGCCGGGTGATGGTGGGGATGGTAATGTTCTCGGTGCCGAATAGCTCTCCGGCTTTCTTATACAGCTTATCCCAATAAGCCTTGCCTTCCGGAGTTTGGGGCGAGGTCATACCTGCGGTGTCTTTCTTAAGCTGGACATCGGCCTCCAGGAATATCCTTCCGATGTCGGTTTTCTCTAAATCCGGGTCTAAGATATTGTCGGGCGAATCCGGCCTGAGATTAACCCAAAACTTCTCATTGGGTAGAGCTAATCCTATGAAGAAGTATTTGAGCAGGGTTTGGGTATTTTCTTCTATGTAGGTCTTATTCTCTAAGTCGTCCTTTGTGGTATCCCCCTTGTCTAAGAGTAGCTTAAAGTCCTGATTCAGGTTATCATAGCCCAGATACCTTAGATGTAATGGCCTGAACTTATCGCTTGGGAGAGCTGGCTTGGTAGGATTGGCAAAGTAATGGAATAAATCCAGGGTTTGAGCAAAACTCGTCTGCTGGAGAATGAGCAAGAAACATAGCAAGACGGAGGTTAGTTTTTTTAACTTAGAAAGCATGCTTAAAGTATACCACATAAAAAGCCATCGGAGAGGGGTAAAGCCGGGGTTTTAAGAAAGCGCTTTCTTGAGAAAAAACTATTCTTGAGGAGATTCTTGAGAAGCTGACAGAACTTTATTGATATAGCGGCTGATTCCTTGGAGGATTTGATCAAGATGCATTTTTAATTCTGGGCTAAGGCCTTCGCCGTAAGAAACATCTTTGACCTGGATTCCGGCAACATATATTTTTGACTTTAACTCAAATCTTTTATACAGCTCAAAGAGGCTTTTCAGGTCAAATTCGTGAGTGGAAAGGGCCGGTCCTTTTAAATGATAACTTATATCTTTTAGCTCAAATATCTTCAGCTCTCCCGGCTTAAGCCCGGCGCCTGTGGTGAGCGCAGTCGAACCATCTATGCCGTCTATAAGCAAAATAAGCTCATATTTCTCCATCCGGTGAACCACATCAAAACTGGCAATGCCGAAATTAAGATAATCTATCTGGGGGTGTTTGAGGGATTTAAGCAGGGATTCTAAAACGATTATTCCGATTCCGTCGTCTTTTCTTAGGGTATTGCCTAATCCGATAACGGCAAACCTTTTAGATGAATTTAACATCCAAAAGGTGGGTGGAGCAGGAGATGCAGGGGTCGTAGGAGCGGGCCAGCATCTCTAAATCCAGGGTGATCTCTTCCTGGGTTTTCTTGCCTATAAGCTGAGGCACCAGCTGACGCATATCTTCTTCTAAATTTCCCATATTCTGGTTGGTGGGAATAACACAGTTGGCCTGGGTGATATGGCCGGTGTCGTTAATTGAATACTCGTGGAATAAGGAACCCCGGGGCACCTCCACGCAGGCAATCCCGGTATTGGGCTTATATTTTATTTTCCCGGCCTCGCTTCTTTTGGGCCAGCTGGAGGTAACTATTTTTTTCTCATCCAGGCCATCTTTTAAAATCTTCTCCATCAGGCTTATTGACTCCTCCAGGCAATGCACCCATTCCACTAACTGGATAGCGGTGTTAAGATAGGGATTATGACAGGGGGCTTTTAGACCTAATTCTTTGGCCGCGGCCTTAGCCTTTTTGTTGAGTTGATCGGAATTATTATTAAACCGGGAAATCGCTCCTACCGCGTAAGGCTTATTATTAATCGTAGCTATCTTGGCCCGGGAGTAATCCAACACGGTTTCGGTAAAGAGTTGTTTGTAATGCTTGGGTTTAGTGCGGGATTTGCCGTTAACCACTAAATCCCCGTCATACAGCGCGTATTCGTTTTCACAAGTCAAAGACATATACTGGGTGGGACGCTGGAATTCAGGGAATTTCAACCTTTTGATTATCTTAAACGTATCCTCGGTATCCTTGCGGGATTCCAACATCAGCTTATAAAGCTTTTCTAAGCCCTCTCTGGAGGGAAGCTGGGTCAGCCCGCCGATAACATAACTAATCGGATGAATATGCCGGCCGGAAAGCACCTCCCCGGCGTAATCGCTCATCCGCTTCATCCTTAAGGCCATCTCCACTATCGGCTTATCGGTCTTTATCAACGGCATAATACTCTTTAGGCCCAGAAGGTCCGGCGCTACCAGGATATAAATATGCAGGATGTGGCTATCCATCACCTCGGCATACAAGAGCAGTTTTCTCAACATCACTACTTCTTCCGTTGGCTTTATCCCTAAACCGTCTTCAGCCGCCTTAATGCTGGCTAAACTGTGGCCGCAGGCGCAGATGCCGCAGATGCGGCTGGTGATATGCTGGGCCTCCCAGATAGACCGGCCCACCAGCATTGACTCAAAAAAACGCGGAGACTCAATCACCTGGAATTCGCATTTAGTCAGTTTACCCTCTTTGACATCCACCACGATATTGCCGTGGCCTTCCACCCGGGTCAGGTAATGCACATCTATCTTAACATCCTTAGAATAGGCTGGTTTATTTGAATTCGGGGTCATATTTTTCTCCCATTGAATCATTATATAAAGTAAAATTATTAAGAATGTCTTCTGCCTTTAGTCCATATTTTAATAAAATATCTTTCTGCCCGTTAACTGCCGGATTTTCTACCAGGCCACGGCAGCCATAACATTTATTGCCGTAATTGATACACCAGGAATTACATCCGGCCCGGGTTACCGGCCCTAAACATTCCTGGTCTTTTTCATAACGACAGACATTCTCATTCATCTTGCATTCCACGCACACCGGATAGTTAGGCACCGGGTAAGGCTTGCCCATCAAGACGCATTTGATAACGTTGATAACCTCAGGAATATACACCGGACAGCCGTTAATAAAATAATCCACTTTCACCACTTCATGCACCGGCATGGCCTTGATGGTGTTTACCGTATCGGCCTTATCCCCATACACCCTTTGTTTAGCTAAATCTAAAGGACTACGGTTTTTAATCCCATTGACCCCGGCGATAGTGGCGCAGGAGCCTAAGGCTATGATTACTTTGGCCTTCTCCCTGATTCGCTTAATCCTTTTAACATCAGTATCAGTGGTAATGCTTCCCTCAATAAAGGCAACATCATAATCCTCGCCCGCCTCAGACATAATCTCCCGGAAATTGACAATATCCACCAGCTCCGTCAACGCTAATAAGGTTTCGCCCATATTGGCAAATTGCAGTTGACAGCCTTCGCAGTCAGTAAAATCAAAAAAGGCTACCTTGGGTTTAGCCCTTCGACTTCGCTCAGGGTTAACCGGCTTTCTCATGACACTCTCCTTTAAAATTCTTTAACTGGGCATAGTCAAAGACCGGGCCGCTCTGGCAGACATATACCCCCTCAATCTGGCAATGGCCGCATTTTCCCAGGCCGCAGCGCATCCTTCTTTCTAAAGATACCAGAATCTGATGTTCGGGAATATTTTTCTTCAATAACTCTGTAAGCACAAACCTATACATTATCGGCGGCCCCACCACTACCCCATAAGTCCGGGTGGGGTTAAGGTCAACCCCGGGAATCAAGCTGGTAATCAAACCCACATTGCCCTTCCAATCCGGGTCGGCCCGGTCCACCGTGCAGTTAAATTTAATCTCGGCCCGCCTCATCCATTCCTTGGTCTCCTGGCCAAACAAAAGGTCTTTGGGGGTTTTACAACCTAAGAGTATCTGGACATTGCCAAAGTCATTGCGGTTATACATAATGTAGCGAATCAGCGAACGCAGAGGCACCAGCCCTAAGCCTCCGGCGGCAATCACCAGATCAAAACCAAACATATTATCAATGGGAAACCCTCGTCCGAATGGGCCGCGGATTCCCAAAATATCGCCCTCGCCCAAACGATGCAGTTTATCGGTCAAAGTCCCCACATTTCGGACGGTCAGCTCAAAATATCCCTTATCCGTGGGCGAAGAACAGATGGAAATCGGCGCCTCGCCGTAACCGAATATGGAGACCATCACAAACTGCCCTGGTTGATGGTGTAAATCTACTCCACCCTCCAGCTCTATCCGAAAAAACTTCTCCTTGTCGGTAAGCATCCTGGCCTCAATTATCCTGGCCTTTATCGGCCGGTAGGGAGAGGTCTTCATTTTTTCTAAGAGTATCTCGCGTTCAATCATTTTTAGCTTTCCTTAACCTCTGCGGCTAATGAATTTACCGTCTCAATGAGATTTATCTGGGCCATACAGCTTCTACTGCATCTGCCGCATCCGGTGCAGAAATAACGATTAAATTTATCCACCGGATATTTGAATTTTCGGTAATAACGATGGCGCTGGCGGTTAGCCCTTTCCTTCCTGAAATCCTCACCCCCGGCCACCTGGGCAAAATCATCCATCTGGCAGGAATTCCAAATCCGATACCTCAACCCTTCGTTTAAAGATAAATCCATATCATCCAAAACATCAAAGCAATAACAGGTAGGGCAGACCGCGGTGCAATTACCGCAGGCCACACAGCGCTTGCCCACATCCTCCCAGACCTGTGAAGCAAAGCCCTGATTAAAGACTTGATTAACTTTATTTAAAGGCGCGCTGAACTCTTCCTTAAACACCTTTTTCTTAGCCTCTCTCACCCGCTCTAAGGCGCTCATCTCGGTTTCGCCAACTTCCTTAATATAGCTCAGCCCCTTAACTAACCGCTCCCCTTTTTCGGAATTGATATGGGTGATAAACTTCTCGCCAATATCCACCAGCATCAGGTCATAGCCGCCCCGGGGCACATGGTTAGCCATAGAGGCGCAGTTGGCATATTGGTCGCAGTATTCCAGGCACTCAATTCCAATGATGGTCATTTTATCTTTACGATTGAGATAGTTAGGATCCTCGGGGCCGTCACGGAAAACCACATCCATGCACTGGATTCCGGCGATGTCGCAGGTATGCACCCCAAAAAGGATAAACTCCTCAAACTCGGAAATCGCTTTAGCGGTCTTAAAAGGCTCAATACTAAATTTCAGCAGTTTTTCTTTCTGGGGGAAATAATACTTCTTGGGAGGGAGTATTGTCGGGATATATTTCAGGCAGACCTCAGCAACATTTTTCACCGGACGAAAAACAAAAAGATTTTCTTTTTTTCTGGGGGCATAGAGTCGGGCCTTTTTCTTCAAATATTCCAGCCACTTATTCAAGTTTTCTTTTTTTATACTGGCGTATTTCATTTTTTGTTTTAATTTAGAGGGTTAAAATCTATCCTGGTAATTTCCAGCTCCGGGCCGAATATTCTCTTTTTAAACTCAATATCTAAATTATTCCAACGGCTTCCCAATGACTCCTGCCGGTAATGTTCTAAAAAATGCTCCCGGCTAATACCGCCAAATTCGGAAAGCGCGATATAAATTTTCCTTATTTTTCTGGAAGAAACCTTTTCCTCTTCCTCCAGGTATTTCAGGATATTCTTGACTAAATGAGTCTCGTGCATTTATTTTATATTGTGAAACTTATCACAAACTCTTACAAAAAAAGAAGAACTTCTTATTTCCTAATATACAACATTGTTTGTTTTTGTCAAGATATTTTGTTGCGAGTATGTAACCGGTCACTAAGCGGGGGAAATTCTATGGTAGTCGCAAGCTTTAGCTTGCGTTCTACGACGCAGGCTGAAGCCTGCGGCTACCAGCGCCCACATTAATTGACGCATTACAGCGGATAGCATCTACTGTCCAAGTGACCCCTTGTTTTCTATTCGGCTAACTTCTGGACTCCGAATGTTTTAAGCAGTTCGTTAATATCCGTAGTCTTTAAATCTATGCCTCCGGCACCGCCAAAAGGAAGAAGATAGATTTTCTTCCCCTCCAGCGACTCGGCCAGCTTCATCTTCACCATGGTCTTGCCGCCGGAATTATTTAAGGCTTCCACCATTTTCTCTATGCCTTTTCCCTGGGCAATCCCTTCCACCTCAATGGCCTGGGCCAGCATCGCCTGCTGTTCATAATAGGCATCGGCGGATATTTTAGCCTTGAGGTATTCTCCGTCTACATCGGCAATCATCTTATTCACTTCCCCCTGGGCCGATTGCAGCTTCTGCAGGTATTCCTCCACCGTGGCTTTGGCCTCAGACTTAAAACGTTCAGCCATCTGGTCAGCGATTTTCTTTTCTTCGATGGCTTTTTGATACGCGGGATTAAAACGGTAATCCTTAGGTAAGACGCTTTCCACGATTATCCCGTAAGCATTAAGCACTTTATTTAAGGCTGATTTCACGGCTTCCGCCTTCTCGGCGCGTTTATGGGCCACATAAAAATCCTCGGTCTTTAATTCACCGAATAATTCACGGGTGATATTGCGGGATACCGGGCGAATAAGCTTCTCCTCCAGCTCCCCGTTACTTTGAGCAACCCTGACTAAGATATCTACCGCTTTCGGAGGGTCAACGCGATAGGCAATAATAACATCCAAAGCGATGTCATTGCCGTCAACAGTCTTAAAAACCAGGTCGTCCCTGCCCCCTCGAGCTCCCCGGTAGGACGCGGTCATCTCCATATTTTGCAATTTCGCGTCAAAGGTATACCACTCGTTAATGATAGGCACAAAGAAATAGGTCGCCCCGGGAGCATAGATGTCTTTTACCACTCCCTTTTTCGCCAGGGGAGACCACTTGATCACCCGCACCCCCACCTCGGTTGATTTGGTATGATGCGGAAAAGTTATCGTAAAAAGAAAAAGAAAAATAACAAAAGTAAGCGCTAATTTAACCAAGGCCTTTATCCGCATTTTATTGCTCCTTTCCTTCACCTACGCCAAACATTTTAAGAGTATTATCCAGGTCCAGAGGGTTAACTCCGCCTGAGCCGCTGGAAGACAGTAAAATCATATCCAGGCCTTTATACACTTCCGCCATTTTCAGCCCCACCAGTTTGTCTGAGCCTTTCTTTTGATAGGCCTGATTGATTAATTCTGTCTTCTGGGCCTCGGCCAGGCTGATTAAAAGGTCGGCCGCGGCTTTTTTTGTCCGGATATAAAGGTCTTTTTCCGCGTTCTTTCGGACAATATAGGCCTTGCCTTCTTCCAGCCTTACCTTCATATTAGCCTCACCTTCCTGCCTGACCTTTTTAACCAGCGACTCCTCCGCCGTTGCCTTGGCTTTTGATTGATTGGTAAAGACCATTTGATCCTTAAGTTTTTTTTCTTCAATATTGCGCTGGAGCTCTCCGCTGTATTTAAAGTAACGCACCAGCACATAATCAATATAAATTCCCTTGGAATTTAATTCTTCGTTTATAAGCTGTTTGGCGGCATCCGCCTTGGCCACCCGAAGCGGACTATTATAAAATTCCTCGGTGGTTAATTCTCCCAAGGCCTCTTTCAGCTTTGGCTCAACCTTGGGAATAATGCCGTTGTCTTCGTAAAGCTTCCCCGGTCCGACCGTGGTAATGACTTCATACGGGTCATTGATATGATAGAGTATGCTCACATCAACATCAACAAAGAATCCGTCCGAGGTTTGGATATGCGCCGCTTTTTCCTTGCGGGCGTCGCGGGAGGCCGTGTCGGGAGAATCAGTTAATTCAAATACCTGCATATCACGCGGAAAACGATGCATCATCTGAAAACCAAAGGGAACAAGGAAATGATAACCGGCTTGATACACATCTTTCTGAATTCCGGTTTTAAATCCGATATTTACCTGCTTTATACCGTATTCGTTAGGTTTAATGTAGACAAAGAAAGCAGCCAGGAGCACGCGCAAAACAATAAAGGCCAGCAGAAAAAACAAAATCCTGGCAATAAAATTTTTGATCTGCGCGTTCCCGCTATCCGAAATTATTTTTGATTTAAAATTACTCCATTTCATCAAAACCTCCTTTTTTTAACATATCTTACGCGATGGCTACCATGGCCTCAATGGCCTTTTTGGCCTTCTGGCGGATATCCTCCCGAACCCGCACCTCGTTTTTCATCTCCTCCAGCGACCAGAGGATTTTTTCTAAATTGGTGCGTTTCATATTCGGGCAGACTGCCAGCTCCGAGGCCGGATAAAACTTCTTATCCGGGTTATCCTTCTTCAGGCGATAGACCAGGCCGACTTCGGTAGCAATGATAAACTCTTTGGTATCGGATTTCTTGACGAACTCACAGGTCTTACCCGTAGAAAGCACCTCATCGGCCAGACCCACCACCTCCGTGGTACATTCCGGATGGGCAATCACCTTGGCCTTAGGGTGTAACCGTATTGAGCGGATAATATCTTCCGGAAGGATTTTGACATGGGTCGGGCAATACCCGTCCCAGGAAATCAGCCGGCGCCCGGTTTTTTTAGAGGCGTAATCGGCCAGGTATTTATCCGGGATAAAGATTATCTCCTCAGCGTCTTTTAGGCTGGAAATCACCTTGACCGCGTTGGTAGAAGTACAGCAGTAATCCAGTTCCGCCTTAACCTCGGCTGAGGTATTCACATAGCCCACAGAAACCGCCTTGGGGTGACGGCTTTTAAGCTCGCGCAAATCCTCGGCGCTAATCATATTGGCCAGAGGACATCCAGCCGCGAGGTCCGGCATAATCACGGTCTTATCCGGGGATAATATCGAAGCGGTTTCCGCCATAAAATAAACCCCGCAAAAGACAATTACCTTGGCCTCGGACTTAGCCGCCATCCGACTTAATTCCAGGGAATCCCCCCGGAAATCAGCGATATCCTGCACCTCGGGAAGCTGATAGTTATGGGCAACTATCACCGCGCGCCTTTCCTTTTTTAATCTCTGAATTTCTTCAACTATCTTCTGCATCTTTAAAGTCCGCTTTCAATAATCCCGCCGCCAACCACCGTATTTCCGCGGTAAAATACGGCTGACTGCCCCGGAGTAACCGCGAACTGGAGTTTAGAAAAAATGACCTTAACCTTTCCGCCGTCCAGAGGGGTAATTTTAGAAGAAACTTCTAGATGATTATATCTTATCTTTACCCTCAAGGCAACTTCTCTTTTTACCGCTTCATTAGTAAAGCTCAAATCACCGGCAATCAAGCCGGAAGAAAAAACCTCCTCCTTTTTCCCCACCACAATAGTATTCTTTCGGGAATCCATGCGGATAATATATATGGGATAACCCGCGGCAATCCCCAACCCTTCCCTCTGCCCTATAGTATAAAAAGGGATGCCCTTGTGTTCACCTAAAACTTTACCCAAGGAATCCACAATCGGCCCCGGCCTTATCTTAAGCCCTTTGCTCCTTAAGGCCTGGCTTAAAAAAACCCGGTAATCATCATCCGGAATAAAACAGATTTCCTGGCTGCCGGGCTTATCCTTAACCGGCAGGTCGAATTCCGCCGCTATTTTTCTGACTTGGGTCTTAGTATAATCCCCCAAAGGAAAGAGTAGTGCTTTAAGCTGTTCTTGTTTTAGACGATACAAGAAATACGACTGATCCTTATATTTATCCTTTCCCTTCTTAAGCAAGAATATTTTACTTGTGACCTTGTGACCTTGCGACCTTGCGACTATTCTTGCATAATGCCCGGTAGCCAGATATTTTGCCCCTAAGCTTTTGGCCTTATCAAGAAGACGCTCAAATTTCAGATATTCATTACAGCGCACGCAGGGATTAGGAGTCCTTCCGGAAACATACTCGCTGATAAAATTCTTGATTACCTTCTCTTGTAGAACCTGATCAAAGTTTAAAACATAGTGTTTAATGCCTAAGGCCCGGGCCACCCGCCGGGCATCCTCAATGCCTTCAATCCCACAACAAGATGGCTTTTTCTTGCCGGATTCTTTCAGGCCGAAACACATCGTAAGGCCGATAACCTCATAACCCTGTTTTTGCAGAATCCCCGCGGCGGCTGATGAATCCACTCCCCCGGACATCGCTACCACTACTTTTACCTTCATACGCAATCCCTTGTTGCTATCAAGTTTACCCCTAAACCCAAAAGATTCGCGGTAATAACCTCGCCAACCTTGACCGGCCTATCCAGCTTAATCTTTCTTATTTCCTCCGCGGCCTCTAAAACTCTATCCTTAGGGATAGGCTTATCCGTCCTTACTGGGATCATTTTTAAAACCAATCCGCGGGAGCTAACCGTAGAAGTAAAAATCCTTCGCGGATTTTCCACCTCGGAAACCGCGTAGTCTTTGCCTTTAGGGCATTTCTCACCGCTCACCCTAACCACCCGGCAGCTTTCAACGCATACCCTTAAAACACAGCTCCTTGGACATTCAATACAGATTAAATCCTTAGTCATCCTAAACCCTTGAGATATTCCGCCGCCTGTTTACCCGCCAACAAAGCATCCCGGCTGACTGAATCCGCCAGGTCGTATATTTTATAGGCATTGCCGCAGACAAATAATCCGGGGATGGAGATATTCCCGGCCTCTATGCCGGCAGCCTCCAAAAGCTCGTTCTCGGAAATTAGCCCCGCGGAAATCAAGATAGTATCGCACGCTAAGGAAAAATCCGAACCCGGAATAGCCTTCAAATCCTCATCCACCTCGACCACATCCACTTTCTCCACCCGCTTTTTCCCGTAAATCCTGGCCACTTTATGGCTCAAATAAAAAGGGATGTTAAAATCCTCAAGGCATTGGACCACATTCCTGGCCAGGCCCCGGCTTTGCTTCTGGATTTCTATCACCGCCTTAACCTTAGCCCCCTCTAAGATAAACCTGCGGGCCATAATCAAGCCGATATCCCCGGAGCCCACAATCACTACTTCTTCACCCGGCAATAAACCTTCAATATTAATCAGTTTCTGGGCCAATCCCGCCGAGAATATCCCGCTGGGCCTATCCCCGGGAATATGAATCATCTCCCGAGTCCTTTCCCTGGCGCCGGTGGCCATAATCAAGGCCTTAGCCTTTATCTCCTTAAGCTCACCCGGCTTAATAAAGATAAGCTCCTTTTCTTTAGTTAATTTAACCGCGAAAGACTTAAGGCTTACCTCGATATTGTCTATCGCCTGGATTTTTTCAATAAACCTATGGGCATATTCCGGCCCAGTGAGATTTTTCTTAAAATAACTCAAACCGAAGCCGGTGTGTATGCACTGATTGAGTATCCCGCCCAGATACTGATCCCGCTCAATCAACAGGATATCTTTTACCCCAGCCTCGTAGGCCGAGATAGCCGCGCCCATTCCTGCCGGACCGCCTCCGATTACCACTAACTGCCGCTCAGACATCTAATCTATCCTTTTTAACCATCTCCGAGCCCAAACCCCTCTTGGTTAGCGCGGTTAAAGGGATTTTTATTTCCTCGGCTAATATCTTCATCAGCCGGGTAGCGCAGAAACTTCCGTGGCACCTGCCAGCCTGGGCCCGGGTGCGGAATTTTATCCCGTCCATGGTCCGGGCACCCTCAACTATCGCCTGTTTGATCTCTTGAGCCGAAACCATCTCACAGCGGCAGACGATATCGCCGTAAGCGGCATCTTTTTTTATCAGCTTTTTGGCCGCGGTTAAAGGGATTTTAAACAAATGAATACTCTTTTTCCTTGGAGACTTAAATATCCGCTTCTTTTTTAATTTAAGGCCGTGAGCTTTAAGCATATCCCTGACCATCAGGGCGATTGCCGGGGCTGAGGTTAAGCCCGGGGACTGAATCCCGGCGACATTAATAAAACCGGGAACCTGATCTTCAGAGCGGATAATAAAATCATCGCCGGCAACCGGACGTAAGCCGGAAAAATAGGCAATGATATCGCTTTCATTTATTGCCGGAACTAATCTCTGGCTTAAGGTAATTACTTTTTTTAGCCCTTCTTCGCTAGTGGATAAATCCTCCTTATCTTCTATATCTTCGGCAGTCGGGCCGATCATGGGATTGCCGTCAGCGGTCTTAATCACCAAAACCCCCTTAGAGGTTTTAGAAGGCAAAGGAAAAATCAAATGCCGGGTTAAATTTTCTTTCTTTTTATCTAAAATAAACTCCTCACCCTTACGCGGCCGGATCTGGAAATCGCTGATACCTGCCATCCGGGATATTTCATCGGCAAATAAGCCAGCGGCATTTATCACATATTTCGCCCTGAAACTTTTCCGGGAAGTGTTAATTTCAAAATACTCCTCTTGGCGGGCTATATTTTCTACTTTGGTATTGGTATAAATCTCCGCGCCATTTTTAATCGCGTTTTCACAAAGGGCATACACTAACCGGTAAGGGCTGATAATCCCGGCGGTCGGGGCAAAAAGCGCGGCGCGGACCTCCGGATTCAGGTTCGGCTCATTTTCTCTCAGCCAATTCTTGTCTACGATCTTTAATCCCGGAACTCCCAGGCCCTGAGCTTGTTTTTTTAAATTTTGGAGGATCTCTGCTTCTTGCTCATTAAAAGCAACTATCAACTCGCCGACTTCCTGAAAATCCAGGCCTAATTCCTGAGAGATTTTACGGGTCAAAATATTTCCCTGAAGACACAGTCTTCCTTTAAGTGAATTCAGGGAATTTTGGGTTCCCGGATGAATAATGCCGCTATTAGACTTAGAAACCCCAAAAGCCGGCTCCTCTTCCTTCTCCAAGACAGCGATAGAAAGCTTATACCGGGACAACTCCCTGGCTATAGCCGCCCCCACCACCCCGGCCCCGATTATCAAAACATCAAAAACAAGAACGCTCTTCATAACTATATATCTCGCGTATTGTTATACACCATTGTTCCATTCAACGCCTTTAAGAGTAATGCCGATTTTCTCGGCAATTTCCGAGATCGTTATTAGCGGATTTTCTTTGAACAAGCGCAATATTTTCACCATAGTTTTCTTCCTAACTCCCATGAATTTTTTGGCACCGCGGATTTGGCTTCCTTGACCTCAAAATCCTGCCATTCGATATCCTGCAATTTCTTAATCAATTCCTGTTTTTTCATGGCCTACCCTTATCTTTTAAACCAGATTGTCTTCAAAGGCTGATTTTAAAATGGCTTTACGCAATATTCCTTCTTGTCGAATTATTCCACATTTTCCCGACAAGGTCGGGATCCCGACTTTTCGTCGGGACAAAGCCTGGCTGATCCAGTCGCTTCTTAATTAAGTATCGTGTCCTTCGATTACCGATTAGCCGAATTCTCCTTTATGAGCCACAGGACTTTCTCCCTACTTTTTCCCAGCCCCTCGCCTTCTTCCATCCTTCTTTTCAATGTTCAAAGAAAGCTGTAATTCCAATTCTTCGATGGTCGGTAGGCAGGTGTCGAGAGGTTGCGGTAAAACCCTAAGCAACTGATATTCCGCCACGCCCATGGGCTTATCAATGCCCGAAAGAGCATATTCAGCCACCATTTTCTTTTTGGTCTTACAAAGTAAAAGTCCAATAGTTG
This sequence comes from Candidatus Omnitrophota bacterium, assembly GCA_030674475.1. GTDB lineage: Bacteria > Omnitrophota > Gorgyraeia > Gygaellales > UBA12090 > UBA12090. The sequence goes on along the minus strand of JAUSCZ010000026.1, from coordinate 4,491 downwards.
GCTTGTCATTAGGAGCCTTGATCTGGGCATCCACCGCAGACAGATAAAAGTTAAGCTGTCCAGCATGCCCAGGTTTGAAAGCAACTGACTTCAATTCTACTACTACATAACATTTAAGCCGGGTGTGATAAAACAACAAGTCGATGAAAAACTCATCGCCATCAACTTCCAGCCGGAATTGACGGCCCACAAAAGCAAAACCCTGCCCCAGTTCAAGCAAAAAACGCGTAATATGGCGAATCAAGGCATTTTCAATATCCTGTTCATGGGCTTCATCTCCAAGCCCAAGAAAATCAAAATGATAAGGATCTTTGAGAATAGCTTGCGCGGACCCGGCAATAGAAGGATCAAGACGTTTCTTGAAATTAGTTACCGCCGCACCCTGACGCCGGTGAAGCTGGTTCTTAATGTATTGTTCCAGTGTGTCGCGCGGCCAAGATTGCTGGATAGCCTCCCGCGCGTACCAATCCCGAATAACCGGATCAGAAAGTTTCGTTATCAAGATAACAATATGAAACCAAGGTAATTGGTCAGCAGACTGCTGACCAATTCTACGATCAGGGCATTCCTGCGCAAAAAAACGCATATATTTAAGATTCGAAGAAGATAAACCCTTCATATCCGGAAAGGCTTCGCGTAAGTCTACCGAGAGCCGGTCAATCACCTTGGCGCCCCACCCCTGCCGGTTCTGACGATCTAATATATCCCGCCCGATCTCATGATATAATTTAATCTGCTCCGCATTTGCGGCAAGCAAAGCTTTTTGACGCGCCCCGGCAATTCGCTTTTTCAGGCTTAAAACCCATGCGGCATAATCCGTTGGAAACACGCTCAATTTTTGGCTCACGGCTTTTTTCTTACTCATATTTCACATCCTCGCTTCTCCCGTTTTTTCAGCGACAGTGACCTCAAGTAGAGCATTTAATTAACTTTAGGCATTGACCGGTTATTTGGACACCAGGGCTCAAAATTCTTTGCGCTACGGAGCCCTAGAATAGACGATCGGCCTAAAAAAGAGTATACTATACCCAAAAGGAGGCACCATTGGAACTTATTATGAACACAAACTCAAAGAAAGAACGGCTAAAACTCACACCGGAGCAGCTCTTCAACCTATACCTGGAATGCAACGCTCCGGGTGCTCCGGTAAAAACGATCCTGGAACGCTACGGACTCAGGCCCTGGGACTTAGTTGCCATACGCAAGAAGGTCAAGGCAGGGGCAATAGAAACCCTTGCCCATCCCGGAAAACTGGGCCGAAGACAACAAGTCATCCCTGTGGAACAGTATCAAAGAATCTCCAAAGAGCTCGACGAAACCAAAGACGCGCTGGCGGCCGTGGGGCACGAGCTGTCCTTGTTAAAAAAAAGGATGAATTAGGGCTTAAAGGGCCGTTAAGCGGCCATTTTACACTTGAGGTCAAAAGAACTGTGGTTAATGTTATAAATGATGCTGTCAGTCAAGGCCTTACCCAGGAATGCGCCTGCGGGATATTCGGGATTGCTCCCCGGAAGTTCCGCAGGTGGACAAACCTGAAGCCGGTAAGGCCCCGGACTGCCTGGAACAAGACGCTTGAACAAGAACGGAACGCGATTGAGACCGCTGCCTGGACGCCGGAGCTTATTGGTAAACCGGTAAGCCATATCTTTGTTCACGGCCATGAGTCCGGTAAGTTCTTTGCTTCGTTCTCGTCGGTATACCGCACGCTGAAAGCTAAAAACATGGTTGAGCCAATGAGGAATTGGCAGCGCAGGACTCCTTATGTCAGCGCCCCTTCGCTCTTAGACGAAGGCTTTTCGCTCCTCTGCTATGACGGAACGCAGTTTAAGACCGATTCCGGTATCATTGTCTGGGCTATCCCGGTGATGATCCTGCCCCAGAGATACCTGCTGCATATCGGGCATTCCATAAATGGGATATCATCAGGCAATCTTACGCAATCCGTCAAGGAAGCTTACTGCCTGCTGCCGGAACACCTGACTTCAAAGCTGATTGCCCATTCAGACCGGGGCTCGGCGATGAAAGCATCGTCTACGAAACAAACTATCAAAGAGCTTCTTGGCGCGCCTGTCCATTTTGGACGGCCCCATACGCCGGATGACCAGGCGTGGATAGAAGCATTTATTAAGACGCTCAAATACCACCGGGATGCCCCGCGTTCATTCAAGCTGGTTGATGATATTATTCAGTGGCTCTGTCGCGTCCCTGATGTCTACAACAACGACCCGCACAGTTCCTTAGGCTACGTTACCCCGCTTCAGGCACTGTCGGGACAGAAGGAGGTGATCTTAAACAGAAGAAAACAAAATCTTGATACAGCCCGCTTGCTACGCTATACTGCCTGGAAAGTAAGCCGTTCTATGTTGCTTCCGGCAGCTTTAGAAGTAGTTATGCAGCCCGCATGAGGTCAAACTCGCTGAAAAATTCCGCCAATAATAATGTGATCTAATACTTTAATTTCCATTAGCTTGCCAGCATCGCATAGCTCTTTGGTAAATTTCTTATCCTCCACACTTGGTGTTATATTCGCGCTGGGATGGTTATGCACACAAACGATTGACTTGGCGAACTTCTGCAAGGCGGCGTGGATTATTTCGCGGACAATGGGAAATACCTGATCAACAGTGCCAACGGCAGTATCGGAGATATCAATAATGCGATTATTACTATCAAGGTAGACGACCTTAAAAACCTCTGTTTTAAGATCCCGAAGATGGGGCATAACGATGTCTACAATATCCTTGGCCGAGGCAATCTTTTGCTTCCCGGTGGACACTTCGTCCTCGCGATAGCGCCGCCCGATTTCAAGCGCGGCCTGAATGTGGGCGATTTTAGCGGCGCCTAAACCTTTGAATTCTTTCCAATCGCGCGCGTCTGTATGCGTCATATTCCGGAAGGTGCCGAATTTCTTCAAAACTTTACGGGCAAGGTCAAGGGCGCTGGTGCCGCGGGTGCCAGTGCGCAAAAGAATCGCCAGAAGCTCGGAATTACTCAAAGCCCCCGCGCCTTTCTTGAGCAGTTTCTCGCGCGGCCTATCATCCTCCGGCCAAGACTTGATGCCCGATATTCTCTTCTTTTCTGCCATTACTTTATCACTTCCCAATGTCCGCCTTTATCGGGGCCGATACGCTTCAAAACGCCTTTTTCTTTTAGTTTCGAAATATTCTCTTCTATTTTTCTCGTTGAAATTACGACCGCATCGGATAAGTCTCGTGCCGATATAGCCGGATTATGCTGAATTAATTCTATCATCTTAGTCTGATTTCGCGAGAGTTTTTCTCCGACCTTTTCTCCGACCTTTTCTCCGACCTTTTTGGGGGTAATCTCGGCCGCCATTTTCTTCGCTCTTGGGTTAATCTTAAGAGTTACCATAAAATATGTGCGGTCATCATCCGTCGCAAAAATGGGCGGCGGCGATCCATTATTTTTAAGCGCCCGGCGGATCTTTGGGAAGCCCGTACACCGGCCTTCTGCCAGCTCAAGCTCTTTTAGAGAATCGCCTAACCGGCTGTTGCGATACCGATGCGGCGTAACGATCGGCTTATTAATATTGTCTTTGCCCAGCGGAGGTAAAGGCCCCGGATAACTAATGATATAAATCTTATCCGGGTAAATCCGCGCTTCGATCGGCTCGCGCTCCTCATAACTACGATGGTATACCGCATTTACCAAAGATTCTTCAATAGCCGCGTATGGATAATTAAAAAACCTCTCCGCCTCCGCCCGGCCTTCCACTTTATGAACATATTCGATTATCAGCAAATCTTTAATATATTTAAGCGCATCGCGCAACTGTTCGTGGATAGGCCCGGTGAAAATCTTTTCATCAAAATCATCGCCAACCTCATCCTTATATTTCACGACATCAATTGTTGTGCGAGGAAAAAACTTTTGGGGATGAATACAAAAAAGCATAAGCCCGATATTCTTGGGCCTCAATAATTCATCCGGCCCCTCAACGATGTTCATCCTGCGGTATAGATCCTTAAGCGGCATCTTTGACATCTCTCTGGCGAGATCGCTTTTTACATCGCCCAAATATTGCTCAATCCGCCGAATATCAAAATCTTTCAGAGTTGCCTTATAGTTAACACGGTCATCAAAGGGAGCATCATTAGCAAGCTTCATTAGACTGCGTTCATCCGAAGCGGTCGCGCGTCTTGTTGTATCGTTGCGACGGATATAATACGAATAGTGCGCGCCCTTGCCTAAAGTTTCAGCGGCTTTATATGGGCGATGTGACCCTCCGGAAACCCAGATAATGACAATGTTCTTGCCTTTTATGCTTGTTACATCAACTATCGGAAAATATTCAGGCCTGATCTTGTGGGAGAGGCCCAAAAGTTCGCGTTGAATTTTTTTGATCTCAGAAGGCGACAGCCCTTTAGGTGAGAAGGCCGGATCAGCCGTATTTTCCTCAAGTCCAATCACAATATACCCGCCACCCCAGTTATTAACGTCGTTGGCAAAGGCGCACATGGTATGCAAAAC
>JAUSCZ010000039.1 GCA_030674475.1 Candidatus Omnitrophota bacterium | reverse complement strand
TTCATCTCGTCGCTGGGCAGGCTGACTACGCTCACCGTAGACTCTACCGTATGCTCAACCGCGCAGCGCTGCACAGCCAAGCTGATTAATTCCCTGGCCCTTTTATCCGCGGTGGTCTTTATCTCTTCTTCGCAATTTCTAATCAAAACCGCTTTTTCATTATTTAATTCATCGGACAAACGCGCCAGGAGAACCTGCTTACCCTCCTCAATGGTCAAATTGGCAATCTTTTGCAAGCGCTCTTTTTCTTCGTTGATTAAGGCGGCCAACTGTTTATCTTTGGCCTTCAGGGCATCCTCATTTATTCTTAAGGAATCATATTTAGCATCCAACTCCTTTTCCTTTTTTTCTAAAAGGGCCAGGCGTCTATCCACATTGTCTTCCTTAAGGCTGAGGCGTTTTTCTAAGGCAATCAGTTCTTCGCGCCGGCTTTGAGTCTTGGCCTCGAAATCCTGGCGCAGGCGCAAAATCATATCTTTGCCTTCCAGCTCCGCTTCTTTTTTGAGATTTTCTACTTCTTTTTTGGTCTGTTCAAGTATCTGGGATGCCGCTTGTTTGGCATCCTGAATCTTCTTCCTGGATAAAACCTTATTTAAGGCGTATCCTGAAGAAATGGAAACCAGGGCCGCGATTATATAAATAAATATAGTCATAATTTCCTCCGCTTATATTCGAAAATAAAGCACGAAAGTAGCTAATAGCATATAGCATATCGTAACGATTAGCAATTAGCAATTAGCAATTTTTTAGGCAAAGAGGACTTTATCCACGCGGATGTCGTGAGGAAGGCAAAAAGGAAGGCGTTTTAAAACCTGGAATTTAAAGGCAAGCCCTATCTTATGGGCGGACTCCGGGAGCCGGCTCAGGAATCTATCGTAATAACCCAACCCCCGGCCCAAACGGTTTCCGGAAAGGTCAAAGGCCAAACCGGGAACAATAAACAAATCAATTTTAGCTGGGTCGATCGGCCGGGTCAGGAAAGGTTCACTAATTCCATAAGCTCCCTTTTTCAAATGTCTATTTTCTAAAGTCCTAAGCAAGCAAGGTTTAATTTCTTTTGCCTTTATATCGCAAGCTGGAACTGCTATTTTTTTGCCTAATTTAAGCGCTTCCTCAATCATTATCCTGGTCCGGACCTCGGGTTTCAAGGCCAGATAGAATAGTATCGTCTTTGCCTCTTTAAATACCTTTAACCTAAAAAGCTTGTCCTTTATGTTTAAGGACCTCTTTTTTCTTAAATCCTCCCTTTGCTTTTTCAGTTTTTCTAACATTAACTTCCTTAAATTCTCTTTGGTTAAAACCATCCTAAGATCTGGCCTGCTGTTTCTTGCGATAATCCTCAATCGCTGATTTTAAAGCCTCTTCAGCCAGAACCGAACAATGCATCTTTACTGCCGGCAGCCCTCCCAGGGCCTCAGCTACCGCTTTATTGGTAATTGTCAAGGCTTCATCAATGCTCTTTCCCTTAACCATCTCGGTAACCATCGAACTGGTAGAAATAGCCGCTCCACAGCCAAAAGTCTTAAACTTTATGTCTATTATCTTGCCGTTATCTACTTTAATGTATAATCTCATGATGTCGCCACAGACGGGATTACCGACATTTCCGATACCGCTGGCATCGGGAATTTCTCCAATATTCCTGGGATGCAGGAAATGATCCATTACTTTTTCGCTATATTGTTCCATATGCCTCGCTTCGCTCGGAAGATTACAGAGAACAGAATACAGATTTTTTCGGCGCTCGGCGTAGGGGCGGGTTCGAACCCGCCCCTACCATCTGGTTACTTCTAACTGACTAATACCTTATGCGGCTTAGTGGTCTTGCTGTAATCTTTGGGCGCGGACAAGGCTTTCATTTTATCTAACTGGCCTTTTCTTTCCAGCTCCTTATAAATCAAGACCCAGGCGCAGTCACGGTCCCTGTCCACCTCGCACTTGCCCTTAATCACTCCCCCGCAGGGGCCGTTTAGGAGCCCTTTAGAACAGCGGGTAATCGGACAGATACAACCGGTTTTATCCAAGACGCAGTCACCACAATTAGAGCAGACTTCATAAAAACTGCCCTTAGAATCCATCAAAGTGCCAAACATTGAGTTTAGGGCCGGAAAGACTTCTAACTTTAAGCGGTCATTTTCCTTGACCGACTGCACCCCTAAACCGCAGGACATTACCAATATGGCCTGGGTATCTTTCAGGGCCGGCATATTCTGGGCAAAGGCGGTCTTGGTCTGGGCGGCAATACAGGGGGCATTAGGAATAACCCATCCGGTAACCTTTTTACCCTGGGCCTCCAGAAACTGCTTCATCTCCAAAACTTCCTTCTCTCCGCCGGTATGACAGGTAGTTGAACACTCCCCACAGCCAACCAGAAACACCTTATTCTGGTCTTTTAGGATACTTAAAATTTCTTCTAATGGTTTTCTTTGGGTTACTATCATAAATTAATCTTAACACTATTTAAGGATAAAATCAAATATAATTTCCTATTGGGTGCTCTTCATTGAATTTGTAAAAAAAGTAGGGGCGACCACAGGGGTTGCCCCTACAAAAAAATCCCCGCGCATTGCCGTCGAACTGATTACTTGAACCCTGATTCACAGGTGGGTGCCTCCCCTTAACAGCGAACTGTCAAGGGAGTTTCAGCTCCCATTACAATAATGTTGGTTCAACTATTTTCCAAGTCCTGACGCGCACGGCAGGGAAGTAAAATAACTTTCCTTTTCTATAATTAAGTATACCACCCTTTTGCCAAAAATCAAGGCATTTCTTAGTAAAATAGTAATGCGTCAGTAAACAAGGAAAAATCTCCCCTCACCCTGAAAATCCCCTCTGTCCCCCTTTGCGAAAGGGGGAAGCACATCTTTATGAAAGAGGGGAATAAAAATTCCCCCTTTGACAAGCCAGAGGGCGGTGGTTTGGCTTCCTAATAACCAAAGCCAAAAAGGGGGTTAGGGGGATTTTTAAAAAAACGCCCCCGTTTAGTGACCGGTTACGCAAAATATGGAAATGGGGAAAGTTAAATCTAACGGATCCCGGCCCCTAACTCCCGGGAAACTGTCTGGATGATGCTTTCCACGCGGGAGTTCACCTGGGAATCAGTGAGGGTTTCTTCGGGGGAACGGAATTCCAAAGAGATGGTGATGGATTTCTTGGTTTTACCTAAAGCTTCTGAGCGATACACATCTTTAAACTTTATATTCTCTAAACTCTCTAATCCGTTACCGGATTTTATCGCATCTATCAGAGCCTGATAACTTATGGTCTCATCCACTATCAGGCTAATATCCCTGGAAACCGAAGGATATTTGGGGAGCGGCTGGTAGACTCGGGAAAAACAGGCTAGATTTTTCAGCTTATCCAGATTTAACCCGGCTATTATTACCTCGCTTTCATCTATCCTGAGTTCAGTGAGAATCTCTTTTTTGGCCTGGCCCAAAAAACCAAATTCTTCTTTACCTGTTACTAAGGCAGAGGAGTATCCTACGGTAAAAAGCGGATCCGTAGAAGGAATAAATTTATAATCTTTGATACCTATTTTTTGAAGCAATAATTCTAAGACGCCCTTTAGTTCCAATAAACCACCTGTGGTGAGCGTAGTCGAACCACGTTTATTCATTACTATGCCCAAAAACCGGCATTCGCTGTCTTGGCTAAAGCAATTCCCGATTTCAAAAAAGGCGCATTTGGTATTTCCCAATTCCAGGTTTCGGGCTAAGACATTTAAAAGCCCCCAGGTTAAGCTCGGCCTTAAAACCTCCTGCTCCTGGCTTAAAGGATTTTCTAAAAATACGGTAGTTTGTCCGTCAGATCTTATTCTCTTTAAAGCCTCCTGGCTTAAAAGGCTATAGGTAATCACCTCATTAAAACCTAATGACGAAAGCGTCTGAGCCGCCCTCTCCTGAATAAGCTGGATGTTCTCTTCCGGAAGCTGTGAAGGCTTTATTGACGGAAGACTTAAAGGGATATTCTCGTAGCCGTAGACGCGGCAGACCTCTTCCAGGATATCGGCCGGGGTTGAGATATCCTGACGGAAAGCCGGCGGGGTTATTTTCAACGTATCTTTTTTCAGGGAAGCGGTTTTAAATCCCAAGGCTGAAAGATTTGCTTTTATCTTAACCGCGGATAAATCCTTTCCCAACAGTTTATTGGCCCTGGGAATATTGAAAATAATGCTTTTGGCAGGCGTCTTAGCATCAGAACCGGCCTTAAAGAGTGGACCGGGATTACCTCCGGCGTATTTTAAGATTAAGGAAGAGGCCAGATCAGAGCTGTCTAAGATACCGCCCATACTCACCGAACGTTCAAAACGATAAGAAGAGTCACTGGAAAGCCCTAAAAGGCGGGCGGCCTTGCGGATAACCAAAGGATGAAAATAAGCGCTTTCTAAGAGGATATTACGGGTAGCTTCGCTCACCTGGCTTTCTTTACCCCCCATAATCCCGGCGATGGCTACAGGCCTATTTTCATCGGTAATAACCAGAATCTTCGGAGATAGTTTTCTACTTATACCGTCTATAGAAATTATTTCTTCGCCGCTTTTCGCAAAACGAACAGAAATTTTCCTGTGCGTAGGGGCAGACCTCCGTGTCTGCCCGCCATCATTCGGGCGAACACAGAGGTTCGCCCCTACAATTTTATCCAAATCAAAAGCGTGCAGAGGCTGTCCGGTGGCCCATAAGACATAATTGGTGATATCCACAATATTATTTACCGGCCTCAGGCCTATTGCCTTGAGCCTATCGGCAATCCCGGAAGGTGAAGGCCCAACCTTGACCTCATAAATCAACCGGGCGGAATAAAAAGGACAGGCCTTTTTATTCTCAATTTTAATATGCAAGCTTCCGGAGCCGGCTGTCGGCTGTCGGCTGTCGGCTGTCGGCTTTAACTTCCTACCGGTAATCGCGGAAACTTCCCTGGCGATACCGATTACCGAAAGCCAGTCCGGACGGTTGGAGGTAATCTCAATTTCAAAAACATAATCACCCTCAAATTCCTCCAAAGAAACAACCTCAAGCCCGGCCATAGTCAGCTTATCCGCCAGCTCTTTAGGCTTAAGGCTGATATCCACAAAATCTTTTAACCAATTATAGGTAAGTTTCACCTAAAATCTCCTCGTGGGTGCGATAAATCGCACCGCTACTTTTATTGTAACCCAATCACAAAGATACCGTTACGCAGTGCGGATGGTAAGGTTGTGTTTGAGCAGGGCGTACGGAAATTTCTGCCTTGCCGGCCGGCAGGCTTGCGGCTTGGATCCGCGTATTCTAAAACTGTCTTAAGAATCTAAGGTCATTCTCAAAAAATAAACGAATGTCGTTTATTCCATACTTAAGCATAGCTATCCTTTCTATGCCCATTCCAAAAGCAAATCCGCTGTATTTATCTTTAGGATAGCCCACATTAGCAAAGACATTAGGATGAATCATCCCACAGCCTAAAATCTCCAGCCACCCCTTACCCCCGCACACGCTGCACTTCTTTTCCTGGTTTCTGGTTACTGGTTTCTGGTTTCTCTTGCATAGCATGCAAGAGATGTCCACCTCAGCCGAAGGCTCAGTAAAAGGAAAAAAGTGGGGGCGAAAACGCATCTGGATCTTTTCCCCGAAGAGCCTTTGGGCAAAAGCGGTCAAGGTCCCTTTAAGGTCAGCAAAACTTACCTCTTGATCAACTAAGAAACCTTCAATCTGATGAAAGACAAAGGAGTGTGAGGCATCCACCGCGTCCGGCCGATAGACCTTACCCGGAACTATCACCGCCAGAGGCGGCTTATGCTCTTTCATCACCCGAATCTGCACCGGCGAAGTATGGCTGCGCAGTAAGAATCTTTCTTTTCTGGTTACTGGTTTCTGGTTTCTGGTTTCTGGTTTTAAATAGAACGTATCAAAGGCATCCCGGGAAGGATGATCTAAGGGGATATTTAAACCGCTGAAGTTGTTGTATTCGTTTTCCACCTCCGGGCCTTCCACGGTTACAAAACCCAGTTTAGAAAAAATAGCGGTTATCTCCTGGATAGTCTGGGTAATCGGATGCCGGGTTCCGATTTGGGGAATTGGTTCGCCGGGCAGGGTAAGGTCAAAAGTCTCAAGGTCTTGAGATTCCTTTTCTTTTAATTGAGAAACCCTCTCCTCAAGAAACCGGGTAAGTTTATTCTTGAGATAATTAGCTTTCTTTCCGAATTCCGGACGCTCTGAGGCTGAAAGAGCAGAGATGGATCCGGTAATCTCAGCCAGCAAACCCTGCCGGCCCAGATACTTTATCCGCAGAGCCTCAATAGCCTCGCCTGATGAGGCCTGGTTTATTTCTTTTTGAGCTTCCTGCTCAATAGCCGTCCAATCAAAAGACATAAAAATACTCCCGATAAAATTATAGCCTGCCTTGGCTTAAAAGGAACTAACTGGTGCCTGACTACCCTTCCTCTCCTGATCAGGCTGATACTTTGGGCATGGATATCCAAATCCGACCCGTGGACTGGACAGGCCCGGCTAAATACACCCCTCACCTGAAGCCAGTCTCCCTTATGGGTATAATCTCCGGCAAAAGAAACTAAATTTAAAAAATTATTACCGGTCCAAATCCCAATGGCATTTTGTCCGTCATTAAGGTTAAGCCAGGAATAATCTCCTCTATTCATTACCTCGCCAATCAGCTCGCCCTCATAAACCACTTCCCGCCCGTTTAATTCCTTGGCCCGCTCAATCAGCTCGGTTGAAGAAACCACCGTCTGAGCGTAACAAATAGTTGATAGTGTATAGTTTATAGTTGATAGCAAAAAAATGCCATAAACTATAAACCATAAACTATAAACTATTTTTCTCATTTTCCCCGGACAAAAGCGGCAAAAAAACCGATCAGGACAAAAACCGACATAAACTCTAACCTGCCTATCCACATCTGTAAAATATAGACCACCTTTAAAAGCGCCGGCATAGAGGCCTGAGTTATCCCGCAGGAAAGCCCCACATTGGCCGCGGCTGAGGTAGACTCAAACAAAGAGTCCAGGGCCGGATAACCAAAAAACATCCCGATAACTCCCCCTAAGGCATAGAGCCCCAGGTAACATAAAAATATCAAGACTGCCGAGCGCACCTGATGCTCCTCCATCACCACATCTTTGATATGATGATACTTCTCAACAAAGACTCCGGCTTCAGGAAGCATCACCCGTTTGATATCATTATACAAAGCCTTAAAAACCACGCCAATTCTGAGCATTTTTATGCCGCCGGTGGTTGAACACACGCATCCGCCTAAGGCCATAGCTATAGTCAAAGAGAAAAGGGCTAAGGCCCCCCATTCATGGATAAACTGCCGGGCATAAATAGTTTGATAGCCGGTCCCGGTATGTCCGGAAATCAACTGATAGAATCCTTTTCTGAACAAGCCTAAGGCATCCGGATAAACCCCTAACTTGGCTAAACCCACGGCGGTTAAAAAAAAGGTTAACATTATAGTCATAAAGAAAGTGCGGGTCTCAATGTTGGTTACTATTTCTTTTTTACGCCGCATCCAGACGGTATAATGCAATTTGAAATTAAGCGAACCCAAAATCATAATTACAATAGTGGTAATTTCATAGGCTAAGCTGTGATAATAGAGGATATTCTGGGATTGAGGGGCAAAGCCTCCGGTATCAAAGGCGGCCATAAATACGCAGGCTCCGTGAAAAAATGAATTTACCCAGGACATCCCTTCGCATCTGCCGACAATAGCCAGGACAACTGTGCCTAAGATCAGATACACTATACTGACTAACCAGATAAAACGGGCAGTTTCCACTACATTGGGAAGCACCTTTTCGTCGCGGGCCTCGCCCACATACATCCTGAAGGCCCCGGCTGAGCCGCGCACCAGAAACGATAATGCCACCACCACCACCCCCTGGCCGCCGATAAACATAATCAGATGGCGCCAAAGATTAACGCTCCTGGCGATATGGTCAAGGTCCTGAACCAAAACTAGCCCGGTAGTGGCAAAGCCGCTCATTGAGTCAAAGACACAGTCTAAAAAAGAAACCCAGTGTCCGCTCAGATAAAAAGGAACCGCTCCCAGGACTGCCGCCGCCAGCCAGGCCAGGGCCACTACCACCATTCCCCCGACCCAATTTAAATCCTTGTCGGTTTTACAGAGTAAAATCAGGGCATTGCCGGAAATCAGGCAAATCAAAAAACTGATTAAGAAATCATATAGGGGATTAAACTCCCGGAAAATAAAGGCCGAGACAAAAGGAATGAGCATAGTCATTCCCAGGCCGATAATGATTTTACCTAAATAATATCCTATTGCCCTAAGGTCTTCTAAATTCGGCTTGAGGACCATTTTAATATCAAAACTAAATAGATAATTCCTAGATTAGTTAAAATTATCGCGAGGCCGTAGGTAATCTCAATCAAGATTCCCAGGCTAGACTGGATTATGGGGGAGGATAAGTTTTGAAGTTTCATAACCTTCACCAATTCCAAACCCGCATTGGAATTTTTCAATGCGGGTTTGGAATTTATAGCTTACCGATAAGGTAATTTAGAAGTTGCTGTTCATTCTGCAAAAGGGTCAGGGCAATAAGGTCATCCCCGATCAAAAGAGTGGTGTTTCCTTTGGGAACAATGACCTGATCGCCCCGGAGAATTGAGACCAATACCGAATCCGGAGGTAATTGTAATTCCTGAAGCTGTTTATTAATTACCGGGGAGTCAGAAGGCAGATCCACACGGACAATGGCCAGTTTTCCCCGTCTAAAGCTCATCAGATTCACAAAGTCGGCAAAAGAAACCTCTTCTTCGATAATTTTGGCCAGGATAGCCGTAGCGTCAATGGGCACATCCGCGCCCAGACAGGAAAATACCGGCTCATTCTTGGGGTCGTTGACCCGGGCTACAGTGCGGGAAACCTTAAATTTCTCCTTGGCCAGCTGGCAGACCACTAAGTTGTCTTCATCCTCGCCGGTAACGCTGGCCAAAACATCCGCCCGGGCGATTCCCGCCTCTTCCAGGTATTTAGGGTCGCATCCGTCGCCGTTAATCACCAGGGTATTAAGATCCCTGGCTATTTCCTCACAGACGCTCTTTTCCTTTTCAATAATAGCTACGGTATGCTTATCGCTAAGTAGTTTCTGGGCCAGAAACTTTCCCACTTTTCCGGCACCGACGATTATAATGTACATTTCCCCTCACTTCCTGCCTGCCGGCAGGCAGGCGTTCGGGAGAAACCAGAGGCCAGTTGCCAGAAACCAGATTTTGTCTCTTTGCTCTGGTTACTGGTTACTGGTTACTGGTTACTTTTTATTATATTCCAAATCTCTTTCTGACTTTATCTAACTTTTCTATCTTGACTACAGCCATAACCACATCATTTTTATGGAGTTTGGTCTTGGCTTCGGGCAAAATAACCCCTTTAATCCCTTTGATCATCACCACCAGAAGCTCTCCCGGCATATTTATTTCCTCAACGGTCTTACCGACAAGCTTCTCATCCGTCTCAATCTCTAATACGCCAACATCCTTACTTTCTATAAGATAGCTGGAAAATCTGCTCTCAATAATTTTATCGCGGATCATCGCGGCAAAAAGGATAGTTCCGCTGATGATATCCAAACCCAGCGACTTATAGATATCCGCCCGGCTGGGATCATAGACCCGGGCAATGACCTTGGGTACCTTAAAGAGCTTTTTGGCGACCTGAGCGGCCACGATATTACTGTTATCGCCGTTAGTTACACTGCAAAAGGCATCGGCCTGGGCTATTCCGGCTTGTTTAAGAAGCTCGACATCAAAACCGTTTCCCACCAAGGTCATTCCGTTAAAGGTCCGGCCCAGACGCTCAAAGCTTTTGGCTGAGCGGTCAATAACCACCACATTATGGCCTTCAGTGGAAAGAAGTTTAGCTAATTCTGAACCTACCCGGCCGCAGCCGACGATTATGACATACATCTATGTCCTTTATAAATTCCGAATTTCTAATGACGAATGCCAAATGAATAACCAATACCCGAATGTCTTAATGCCCAATAATTTTTTCTAGGTAAAGACAATTAAACATTTGGTTATTATGGCATTGAGGATTAATTCGCCATTCGGATTTCGTCATTAGTCATTACCCTTTAGCTATTTCAATCAACTTCTCAAAGGTCTTGGAGTCGTTGACCGCCAATTCAGCCAGCATCTTACGGTTAAGGCCAACTTTTGCTTTTTTTAGACCACTGATAAAACGACTGTAGGTCATACCGGCGGCGCGAACCGCGGCATTAAGCCGGGCAATCCAAAGCTGGCGGAAAATAATCTTACGCTTTTTACGGTCGCGATAGGCATACACATCGCTGTGCAGAAGTGAACGCTTGGCCTGCAGGTATTGCTTAGAGCGGTCACCCCATTGACCCTTGGCTCGCTTTAAAACCTTCTTGACTCTTTTTCTTCTTGCGACATTAGTCTTTACTCTTGCCATTTTACCCTCACTCCGTTCGGGAGAAACCAGATACCAGAGAACAGTAACCAGAATTATTTTTTTCTGGTTTCTGGTTACTGGTTACTGGTTTCTGTACTCTGATTACTGGTTACTTTATTTACCCGCCATACGGCAGCATCGTCCTAAGCATACTATTCCTGGATTTATCTACCACACCCAGCATCTTAAGCTTGCGCTTGCGTTTTTGGCTTTTTGAAGAAAGCAGATGTCCCTTACCGGCTTTACCGTGTTTGAATTTTCCGGTTTTAGTCATCCTGAATCTTTTCTTAATTCCTTTTTTTGTCTTTAATTTAGGCATATATCCTCGCTTCGCGGAAGAAACCAGACACCAGAGCACAGTAACCAGGAATGAAAATATATTCTTTCCTTTTATCTGGTTACTGGTTACTGGTTACTGGTTACTTTCTAATTAACCCCTTTTATTATTTCGGCCCGATAATCATCGTAATCGACCTTCCTTCTAGAATCGGCGGCTTTTCCACCATGCCGTATTGGGAAGTTTCGGTAACCAACCTGTCCATAATCCGCCGGCCTAATTCCTGATGCGCCATCTCCCGGCCGCGGAAAAATAAACCGACCTTTACCTTATCTTTCTCCCGCAGAAAAGCAATCAACTGTTTTAACTTCACCTGATAATCGTGCTCTTCAATATTAGGCTTGACCCTGATTTCCTTAAGGTGCGTTTGGTGGTGGCGCTTTTTATTCTGGCGCTCTTTTTTCTCCTCGTCGTACTTAAATTTAGTAAAATCCAAAATCTTACAGACCGGCGGAACAATGTTAGGAGCCACTTCCACCAAATCCAGTTCGTACTGACTGGCCATACTTAAGGCCTTTTGAATGGAAACAATTCCTAATTGCTCGCCCTCAGGCCCGATAAGCCTTACCTGCTGAACGCGAATTCTTTCGTTTGTCCGGACATTTCTCTGAATATCAATCACCTCCGTTTTCTTTAGTAGAGACGCGAAATTTCGCGTCTCTACTGCTATTATTGTTTATTTGTTATTTCTATCTTTGCCTTATTGATAAACTCCTCAAGATCAATCTGACCCTGGTCCCCCAGCCCTCTTTTTCTTAAGGCAATCTTGTTCTCCTTAGCCTCTTTCGAGCCCACCACGATTATATAAGGATGCTTCTCCACCTCAGCATTGCGGATCCTTTTAGTCAAGGTTTCATTGCTTATATCTAATTCTACTCTCAGCCCGGAGGAAGTCAATCTTTCCTTAACCTGCCCGGCATACGGCTCATCTTCTTTTCTTACCGGAATAATCATGGCCTGAACCGGAGCCAGCCATAAAGGAAAGACGGCGGCGTAATGTTCTAACAACGCGCCTAAGAAACGCTCTAAAGAACCAAGTATCACCCGATGTAACATCACCGGCTGTTTTTCTTTTCCCTCATTATCAATATATTTCAAATCAAATCTCGCCGGTAAGGCAAAATCGCACTGGATAGTCGCGCACTGCCACTTTCTCTTTAGGGCGTCTTTAAGTTTGATATCTATTTTAGGGCCGTAAAAAGCGCCGTCGCCGCTGTTTATCTCATACTCCAGGCCTTTCTCTTTTAAGGAATCCTCTAAAGCCGAAGTAGCCTTATCCCAGTTTTCATCACTGCCGATGGAATCCTTGGGCCGGGTGCTTAATTCAATAGCCGCGTCCGCGAAGCCGAAATCCTTCATTGTCGAGAAAACAAAATCTATTACTTTTTTAATCTCGTCTTTCAACTGCTCCCCGGAGCAAAAGATATGGGCGTCATCCTGGGTAAAGCCGCGCACCCTGAGCAACCCGTGCAAAACCCCGGATTTTTCATGGCGGTAAACCGTGCCTAATTCAAACAATCTTACTGGAAGCTCCCGGTAGCTTCTCAATTTAGATTTATAAATCAAAATATGTCCCGGGCAATTCATCGGCTTGAGCACAAACTCCTTGTTTTCAATCTGGAAAGTATACATATTCTGGCGGTAAAAATCATAATGTCCGGAGGTCTGCCATAATTCCTGCCGCATAATATGGGGAGTAATCACCATCTGATAACCCCGTCTGAGGTGTTCATCTTTTTCGTAATCCTCGATTATCCGGCGCAAAATGGCTCCCTTGGGATGATAAAAAACCAGGCCGGAGCCGGCCTCGTCATGGTAGATGTCAAAATAGCCTAACTGCGGTCCTAATTTGCGGTGGTCGCGCTTTTTAGCCTCTTCTAAATTCTTCAGATATTCGTCCAACTCATTTTTAGTCTCAAAGCAGGTGCCGTAGATACGTTGGAGCATCGGGTTGGACTCAATACCATGCCAATAAGCCCCGGCCAGCGACAAGAGCTTAAAAGCCTTAATTCTTCCGGTAGATTCAATGTGCGGCCCCCGGCAGAGATCCACAAAACTACCGCCGGTCCTGTAAACTGAAACCTTATCCTCGGCTAAATTATTGATCAACTCCACTTTGTAGTCTTCTTTCAGTCTATGGAATAACTCCTCAGCTTCTTTATTAGGTAATTCTTCCCGGACAAAAGGCTCATCCCTTTGGATGATTTCCCGCATCTTATTTTCAATCTTGCTCAAATCCTCTTCGCTAAAAGACTCCGCGCGCTCAAAATCATAATAAAATCCGTCTTCGATAGACGGACCGATGCCCAACTTGACTTGCGGCCAAAGCTCTTTCACCGCCTTAGCCAGAATATGCGAACAGGAATGTCTTAAAATATCTAAATCCATAAGCTCTTTTCTTTACTCTTAGCTCTTAACTCTTAATTCTGTATTAATGGGCCCAAGAGGATTCGAACCCCTGACCTTTTCCATGTCAAGGAAACGCTCTAACCAGCTGAGCTATGAGCCCGCGATAACATTGTTTTTTAAAATGGGCAAGGAGGGAGTCGAACCCTCACGACCTTGCAGCCAACAGATTTTAAGTCTGTCGTGTATGCCATTCCACCACTTGCCCGGCATATTGCCAAAATTGCAAAGCCCTTAGATACTCCGCTCACTGCGCAGCTTGTCGCTGCGCGACGTTCGCTTGAGTATCCACTAAATTTTTCTTATCGAAAAATTTAGTGGAGGCGACGAGCGGACTCGAACCGCTGAATAGAGGTTTTGCAGACCACTGCCTTACCACTTGGCTACGTCGCCAAAATCTACTTCAAAACCTTCTTTACCTCTTTTACTATCTCTTCAACTGAAGCCAAGTGCCCGATGCCAATTTTTCCGTCTGCCAGCCTACCTTTTTCCGGGCCGATAAATTTATAACCGATTTTTTTCAGCTTAGCGATGTTTTCCTGAGTGAGCCTATGCCGGAACATATTGAAATTCATTGCCGGGGCAATCAGGACCGGGGCTTTAGCCGCCAAAACACAAGAGCTTAATAAATCATCGCCTAAGCCGCAGGCTAATTTAGCAATAATATTGGCGGTGGCCGGGGCAATTAAAATCAAATCCGCCTTGTCCGCCAAAGAGATATGTTCAATCTCCCAATCTTCAGGATCAGAGAACATCTGGGAATAGACTTTGTTGCGTGAAAGGCTGGCCAAAGTCAAAGGGGTAATAAATTCCCTGGCCTCCTCAGTCATAATCACCGTAACCCCAAAGCCTTCTTCTTTTAAAGACCGGATAATCTCGCAGGCCTTGTAAGCGGCAATGCTCGCGGTGACTCCCAGGATTATTTCTTTTTTGCTCAATAACATATGAAAGATACGATTAACTTAAAAGTAAAAACTAAAAAGTCAAAACCACAATTCAAAATTTAAAACCGTTTCTTTCCTTTCGCGTAAGAATGTTTTTTAAATCA
The DNA here is from genome assembly GCA_030674475.1 of Candidatus Omnitrophota bacterium. Classification (GTDB taxonomy): domain Bacteria; phylum Omnitrophota; class Gorgyraeia; order Gygaellales; family UBA12090; genus UBA12090. The sequence goes on along the minus strand of JAUSCZ010000039.1, from coordinate 29,786 downwards.
TAGACTTTATTTTCCATTCTTTAATTTTAACTTTTAGGTTTTGGTTTTACCTTTTTACTTTTTCCTTTTTACTTAATAATATAGGAGTCTACTTTTCTTTGGCTTTTTTATATTTGACTCTGCCTTCGGCGATCTCATTCATAGCTATGCTGATAGGCTTAGCATCCAGGGGAGTATCTATCAATTTAGGCGCCCCTTCGGCAATTTCCAACGCCCTTTTGGTAACCAGCATAACTAACTTATAAATGCTGAAATCCGCCTTATCCAATAATTCTTCCCGGAATATCTCACGCATAATTCCTCCATAACGAATCAGTTTATAGTTTATGGTTTATGGTTTATAGCCATCAACTATAAACTATCAACTATAAACTATAAACTATTTTTTATAAACCTTGAGCCTTTCGGCGATAATTATCGAAGAAAGTTTTTCCACCGCCTCGGGCAAAACATCATTGTCTACGATATAATCGTAATTTTTGGCGCAGGATAATTCTTTCTGGGCAATCTTAAGCCGCTTTTTCAAGGCCTCTTTGGTTTCCGTGGAACGTTGACACAGCCTCTGCCTTAATTTCTCTATGTCCGCCACCGAAATAAATATTAAAATCGCTTCTTGAGAAAATTCCCGCTTTATGCTTCGCGCTCCTTTGACATCCACGCACAAGAGCGCGTCCTTGCCCTGATTTATTGTCTTAAGCAAAGCCTCTTTAGGAGTGGCGTAATATTTTCCGAAAACCTCCTCTGACTCGGCAAATTCTTTATTCTTAAGCCGCCTTAAAAATTCATCTTTATCCAGGAATATATAATCCCGGCCGTTTTTCTCTCCTTTTCTGGGCTGACGGGTTGTCGCAGTAACAATTTTAACCAGATTTTCCGAGAATTCCCTTTTTGATTGCACCTTATTCAGCAGGGTGCTTTTGCCTGAACCCGATGGCCCGGAAACCACAAAGATTTTTCCCCGGGAACTACCCCTCCCCGCCTCCCCTTGGTAAGGGGAGGATTTCTTACTCGACATTCTGCACCTGCTCCCGAATCTGGTCAATGGCGCTTTTTATCTTCACTACCGATGAGGAAACCTGGGCGCTCTGGGCCTTGGCGGAGATAGTGTTGGCCTCGCGCTGAATCTCCTGGCCGATAAAATCTAATTCCTTGCCGGCGGCTGATTCCTTTTTTATCACGGCAAGGAAATTTTTGGTATGATAACTTAAACGGCTAAGCTCCTCGTTAATATCGGTACTTTTTAAAAATACGCCGTATTCATCCTCGGATAACACCGCCTTTTTCTTATGGCTTAGTTCCCGGATAGAAACGCTGATTTTCTCCACTTCGCTTTTTATGATGTTGATACAGCGCAAAAGATCCCGGGTAACCGCGTCGCCTTCCTGTTTACGGATGGCAATGAGTTTGCTCACCGCCTTATTTGCCAATGACTTTAGCGCCCGGATAAATTCCGCGGTCAACTTCGGCTTTTCGGTCCTTAAAACTCCTTCCAGACTGATAACCTGGCTTAAAGAAATATTATTTTCTAACTTCAAACGTTGATTTAACTGCTTTAAGGTTTTGACATAGTTAGCCGCCAACTCATAATCAACCACTACCTTAGGATGCAAATTGCTTACCGATAAAGTGGCGCTGATTCGGCCCCGCTTTATCCGGTCTTTAAGCAGGCCTTTGATGAGATCTTCGGCCAGGCCAAAGCCGTCAGGACAGTAAACCAGGCACTCAATATAGCGGTGATTGAGACTACGGATTTCTAAGTTAAGCTGGGCGTCTTTAAAACGGCAGGAAGCCTGGGCAAAGCCGGTCATACCTCTAAGCATATTAATTCACCCAAACCTTTCTGCGGACTTCTTTCTCCGCCACCTCTTGGGCGGGATATAAATCAACGATTATATCTTCCGGTTGAAACCAAAGCTGGATTTCCCGTTTGGCCTCGGATTCATTGCTTGAGGCGTGGATTACATTTTCGTATACACCCTTAGTGGTAATGCGGCCGTAGGCCCCCCGGATAGAAACCGGATCCGCCTCCTCCGGGTTGGTAGCGCCGGCCAACTTACGCACCTTATTAATGGCATCCTCTCCCCAATAAACCACGGCCATAACCTTTTTGCGATCATGCAGTTCGCCCATCAGATAAGTGATCAGCTCATCGAAAAAGGGCTGGTTCTTGAGATGAGCGTAATGTTCAGCTGCCAACTCCTTAGACACCCGCACAATTTTGGCGGCCACAATCTCTAATTTGGTCTCGGAAAGACGGGTCAGAACATTTCCGGTCAAAGATTTCTTTAAACCATCCGGCTTAACCAAAACTAATGTCGCTTGATTCGCGTTCATAATTATACCTCATTTTTAAGAATAACCAAACACCAAATCACAGATAATGATCAATAATCAAATACATCGATTGATAGTAGGGGGCGGTTCCGAACCGCCCCCTACTAAATTGGTTATTTCTTTATCTGATTATAAATCCTCTCTAAATCTTCCGGCGAGTAAAACTCAATATGTAAAGTCCCCCGCTTAAGACCCGAGGCAATCTTTACTTTAGTGCCTAAAATCTGGCGCAGCTCTTCCTCGATTGCCTTGAGATGCGGCAGTTTACGCGTTTCAGAGACAGGTTTGGTTGAATGCGCCTTATGATGTTGAAATACTAAATTCTCCAATTCCCTGACTGATAAACTCTTAGAAACTATCTGCCGGCCCAAGGCCAGCTGTTTTTGAACATCATCAAGCTCTAATAAGACCTTTCCGTGGCCAAAGCTCAATTGGCCTTTCTTAAGCATTTCCTGGATTTCCAGGGGAAGTTTTAACAGGCGCAAGGTATTAGCTACAGAGGCCCGGGCTTTGCCCACAGTCTGGGCAATCTTTTCCTGGGTAAAGCCAAATTGCTCCATCAGGTGCTTATAGGCATGAGCTTCTTCTATCGGGCTTAAATTCTGCCTCTGAATATTCTCAATCAAGGCCAGCTCCAAAGATTCCTCATCTTTGGCCTGGCGGACAATTGCTGGTATCTCCTTTAGATTCAATGACTTAGCCGCTCTCCACCTGCGTTCACCGGCAATTAGCTCATAACCTGAAGCAGAATGCCTGACGATAATCGGCTGAATAATACCTTTTTCCTTAATTGAAGCAACCAGCTCCTCTAAACTCTGGGAATCAAAATTTTCCCTGGGTTGATAAGGATTAGGCTTAATCTGTTCCACCGGGATATACCGAATATGCTCCTTAGGTGCTGAACTATGAAAATGCTCCTCAGCCTCCCTATCTGGTATTAAAGATCCCAAACCTCTTCCTAAGCCTCTTTTTTCCATATCGTCTCTTTTAAATGTCAAATATTAAACTGTCGGCGAAGATGACTCCTGAGGATGAATATTCCGTATAGTTTCAGTATTCGTAACTACATTATTTTCAATATGTTGTGCACTATTTTTTTCTAATATCTCGTTGGCCAGGTCTGCGTATTTTTTAGCTCCGATAGAATCCTTGTCATAAACAAAAATAGATTTGCCAAAACTAGGCGCCTCGGTCAGGCGGATATTACGCGGAATAACCGCCTGGTAAACCTTTTCTTTGAAATGATTCCTGACCTCAGAGATTACCTCTTGGGTAAGGTTAGTCCGATAATCTGCCATAGTCAAAACCACGCCTTCAATCTCCAAAGCCGGATTCAGATTTTTACGCACTAAGGTTATGGTATTAAGAAGCTGAGTTAAGCCTTCTAAAGCGTAATATTCGCACTGCACCGGAATAAGTATGGAGTTAGCCGCGGTTAAGGCATTTATAGTCAACAAACCCAAAGAAGGTGGACAATCAATCAAAATAAAATCAAACTCAGAAGTAATGTTTTCTAAAGCCTTTTTCAAACGATATTCTCGGCTAAAGAGAGATACTAACTCTACCTCAGCTCCGGCTAAAGCTGAATTTGAAGGTAGGATAGAAATCTTATTTTCTAAATTGGACATTAATATCTGTGCTACCGGAATTTCCTCAGTTAGAACATCGTAGGTGCTCAGGTTAACTTTATTCTTATCTATACCCAGACCGCTAGTGGCATTTGCCTGAGGATCAATATCCACTAACAACACCTTTTTTCCGGCCAAGGCCAAAGCCGTGCTCAAATTCACTGCTGTAGTGGTCTTACCCGTCCCGCCCTTTTGATTACAGATTGCGATTATCTTAGCCATTTTACCAACTATTTTTAGCAATTGTTCTACGGCGAACAATTCAATGCTTCAAGAAGACATTTCTATTTCTAATTATCCTAAAACCAACTCTTGTTGTCAAGTAAAATTTGCCTCTGGCGCTTAAATTTTACTTGCCTGCCTGCCGGCAGGCAGGATTCTGAGCTATGCGAAGAATCTTATTAAATATAATTTCCTACCCTATCAAGTTTTTTTCTTCCGCAGGGTTACTCTCACCTTGGCTGGCCTGGCCCCCTCCATACCAAATAAACCTTTTTCCTCCTCAGAGAGAATCTTCACCTCTACTTCCCTCCTCGCTACTCCTAAAATAGATAAGGCTTTTTTTATAGCTTCCTGCGGCGTCTTTCCTTCAGTTTCAACTGAAGTTAACTTGCCAGACTGGGGGCAGTTGTTTTTAGAATCTTCCATTGAGAGAAAATACTAGTTAAGGTATTGAGAAACCAATATAAGGCCAACCCGCTGGGAAAATGGTAAAAAATAAACCCAAACATAATGGGAAAAACCACTACCATAATCTTCTGCTGTTCTTGGGCCGCGGAAGTTGCCGCGCTGGTCTTCATAGTTAGCTTCTGCTGAAAAAACATCCCGATAGCCATCAAAATAGGCAAAAGATTAATTTCTTTTCCGATAAAAGGTAATCCTTGAGACAAGATAAAAAGTTTATCCGGCTCAGCTAAATCCTTAATCCAAAGAAACTGTGCTCCTTTTAAGACAATTGAGCGCGATAAAGCCTGGTATAAACCAAAGAAAATGGGAATTTGTAACACCATCGGCAAACACCCTCCCAGAGGATTAGCTTTATGTTTACGGTAAAGCTCCATAATCTCTTTATTTAATCTTTTAGGATTATCCTTATGATTCTTACGCAAAGCCTCGATTTGCGGCTGAAGATCCTGCATTTGCTTCATAGCCTTCATCTGCTTCATAGTTAAAGGGTATAAAACAATAAAAATAAAGAGGCTTAGCAGGATAAGAGCTACTCCCCAATTACGAAATATTTTATAGAAAAAGTTTAATATCCCCAAAAGACTGGTAGAGATAAAATCAAAACTGCCATAATTAACCACTTCCTCGAACCCTAGCTTACTCTGCTGTAATAAGTTAATATCTTGCGGCCCGCAATATACTATGAATTTATAACTTATTTGACTATTCGCCGGCACTGTAATATTTTCTAAATTAAGTCCTACATCTGACAAACCATTTTGTTTTTCAATATAAGGAGCAGTTTTGGGTAAATTTTCCGGATGGATTATTATTGTTGAATAGCGGTCGCGAAAGGCCAGACTATCAATCTTTTCTGTCGGCATATATTTATCTTTAATTGAAGTAGGATTCTTTCGCTGTGAACTTTGTCCCAAAAACACAACTTCAAATAAATTTTTCTCTTCTGCCTTAACATTTTGAGAAACTTGATTAAGAATTAATTTATCACTAAATGTCCAATTTGATGAAGTATCATTACCATAAATTGTATCTAACTCTATGTAATAACTATTGTTACGAAAATTTAATTTCTGAATTAGATAATGTCCATTTTTAGCAATTTTAATTTCTACTTTTTCAGTAGACTTTTCTAAAGTATAAATTTCATTTTCGAATAGTTTAGAATATAATCCACCAGTGATCTCCGAATTCAATTTATAATCCTTTAAATACACTCGATAAATCCTGGCTCCGGGATTAATGAATTCCAACTTCAACTTATCCGTCTCAAATCTATCTAAGGTTATGGTTTCAGTTATTAGGGAAGCGGGCGAGGGGGCAGGTAAAGAAACCGCCGCGGATGTAGAAGAAAGAAAAGAGTCTTCCGCGGACTTTAACCCTTTATTATTTAGAGTATCCAGCGTAACTTCTTTATTATCAAGATGATACACCTTAGAAATAAATGTTTGCCAAGAAAAAAGAACTAAGAAAGATAATGCTATCGCCAAAAAAACTCTTTTATTCATTATTTTTATCTCCGGTTACTGGGTCATATCCGCCTAAGAAAAGGGGATTACAGCGTAAAATCCTAAAAAAACCCCGGCAACTGCCCTTAAACAGGCCAAAATGCTTAATTGCCTGAATAAAATAGCAAGAACAAGAGGGATGAAATCGGCAGGAGGGAGTAAGCCTTAAAGAAATATTTCGCTGATAAAACCTTATAGGCTGGATAATAAAATAAGCAAAAAATAGCTTTATCCTGATAAGTCCTTTTCCAAAAAAACGCAAACTTAAAGCTCCCCGCCGGACGAGCAGGCCCACAACTTTGCCTCCCGAGGATTCAGTCGGAATCTTCAAGCTCCTTAAAAAGTCAACCGTTTTCTTCCTTTTTGCCGTCTACGCTTAATAGTATCTCTGCCGTTAGCGGTCTTCATCTTCCGACGAAAACCATGCACGCGTTTGCCTTTTATATTTGTAGGTGTGGTAAGATGTTTTTTCATAGTTTTTCAATTATAGCACAATCTCCAAACTCGTCAAGACCTTTCCTTAATATGCTGGTAATGCCTTGACAACTCCTGATTTATATGGTATATTTTAATTAGAGATTAGTAGTGGAAGGAAGTATGAGTGGTAAAGTGGGTATATGGCGCTGGAGTTTAGCCGGCGCCATTTTAATAGAGAAAAGTTATTCAAATTGCTGAAAAGAGCAAACCATTCCGCAAGGATGGGACGCAAAGCTAACAGGGCCTGGTTAGGTTCACCAACGATAATCAGGCAGCCAGTTGCCAGTAGAAAAAATTACCCATTCTTCATCCAAATAAACTATTGAAGAATTACTTGCGGATGGAAGAAGGGTTTTTTTATTTGAAAAAAATTAGCGGCATTTAAGTTAAAAAAATGTTGACAATATTCTAAGTATATGTTATTAATAAAAATACGGAGGTGGCAAATGAATAAAGAAAAAGGCTTTACAATGATTGAGTTGGTTATGGTTATCGTTATCATCGGTATCTTGGCCGCGATCGCAATTCCTAGGTTTATGGATTTAAGGGCTAGCGCCAGACAAGCAGCCTGCCAGCAAAGCGGCGGAGCACTAAGAGCGGCTATATCTAACTTTTACGCCAGTCAGGTGATTAATGTCCCCGCCGACCTTACTCCTTGGCCTGGTACCGTCAGTGCAGCTGTTTTAGGCGGCTATCTGCAATCTTGGCCTGCAGCTCCCACTTCAAGTTCCGGGAATTGGAATGCTCATTACACTGCCGCAACCGGGGTACTTAGCGTGGGCCTAGACGGCATTACCGGAGCCTGTCCTAAGAAATAATCACATTTTAACAATCAGCGATAAAAAGGGAGAAAAGTAATTTTCTCCCTTTTTTGTTGAATAATGGAAAAGAATAAAAAAGACAGCTTGGCGGTTTTTATAATCCTGGCGGCTGTTGGCTTGGCCTATTTTAACAACCTGTCCAATCCTTTTATTTTTGACGATAGGCTCACTATTGTTGAGAATAATTATATCAAACACTGGGAAACTCTTCCTAATCTTTTTACCAATAAAATAACCAGCTTTCCCATAGCCAAAGGGATGTGGCGGCCGCTTTTGATGCTTAGCTTTGCCTTTAATTATTTTTTTTCCGGGCTTAATCCCTACAGCTACCATCTGATCAATATCCTGCTGCATTTTTTAAATGCCATACTGCTTTACCTTCTGCTTAAAATATTCTTAGCAAGGGAACGGTTTAAAACCGTTCCCTACAAGATTTGCTTAGGGCTGACTATTATTTTTTGTCTGCATCCCATAAATACCGAGGCCGTAACCTACATCTCCAGCCGTTCGGTAACTATGTGCGGATTTTTTATTTTATCCGGCCTCTATAGCTATGTCCGCGGGCGTGAATCTCAGCAAAGACATCTTTATGTATTAAGCCTAGGATGTTATATTCTTGCCTTACTGACTAAAGAAATTGCTTTAATTTTGCCCATGTTGATTTTCGCCTATGAACTTGCGTATAATAAAACTCCCCAGAAAGAGAAGAAGAGTTTATTTTTAAGACTTTTGCCTTTTGCCTTAATCACCCTGGGGTATCTTGTTTTGATAAAGTTTATTTTTGGCGAGGTCTTTGGTTTGTTTGGCAAGTCAAAAAGCATGCTGGCTATACGGCCGTTTTCCTCAAACATCCTGACCCAAAGCGCGGTATCGTTTTTTTATCTTTATCTTTTTTTCTACCCCTTTAACCTCTGCGTAGACCACAATTTCCCGATTATCTCAAGCCTGAATAACCCCCTTGGAGCGATTCCTTTAACCTTGATTATAATTTTGATTTTGACTGCTCTAAGTTTAAGAAAGCGCCTACCGCTTATCGCGCTTTCCATATTCTGGTATCTTATCTGTCTTCTGCCCCAATTTTACGGACGGCTGAATATTGTCGCCGCGGAACATCATCCTTATGTGGCCTATTTCGCCGTATATTTCATCATTGGATATGTTCTTTTAAAATGGAAAGCAAAAAAAGAGGTATTACGTTTATTGTTTATTTTTATCCTGGGGTTATTTTTTATCTTAACTCTGATCCGTAATTTCCAGTGGCAAGACGAATACATATTATGGAAGGCGGAGTTGAAAGCCAACCCCGGCTCTGAAATTGCCAAGGGAAGCTTAGGATTATATCTGGTGAATAAAGGGATTGACCTGGAAGGAGAGGAGTATCTTAAACAGGCTATAGGCTCTAAAAAAAATATTGCCTCTTACCCCTCAATTCTTAATTTAGCCGCCTACTACGCCAGATTTAAAAACCAGCCTGAAAAAGCCCTGGAATTGTTAACCCAATACCGAGACCGGCTTTTAAAACAGGATTCTCTGCGCTATCTTAATACCCTGGGAATAGTCTATACTGGAATGGGCAGAAAACAAGAGGCCAGGAAAGCCTGGGAGGACGCGCTTAAACTTTATCCCGAGCTTCCGGAAATCAAGGCAAATCTGGGGTGGTGGTATATAGATAACTATTCTGACACAAAAAAGGCCAAAGAATATTTTCTGGATGCACTCAAAGACAATCCTGACTCAATCAATGCCCATCTTGGCTTAGGAATGGTTTTTGAAAAAGAGAATTTACCTAAAAAAGCGATAGAAGAATATGAAAAAAGTATTAGAATTAATGCCGCGGATCCTAAAGCTTACTACAGACTGGGGACAGTCTATGCTCAAAAACTGCTAGATGCCAAGGCTGAATGGTACTTTAAAAAGACCGTAGAACTAGCTCCGGACTTCGCCCCCGGATATTATAACCTTTGCGTTCTTTATCTATCTTTGCCTAAGCCGGACTATCCTAAGGCCAGGGAATATTTTAATCAAGCCAAAGAGTTGGGGTTTAAGACAGATGAGAAAATCGAGAGAATTTTAGAGGAGAAACCAGAGAAGATAGAAGCTAACTAAATGCGGCCACAATTGGATTTTAACATATTTATAGCCGCATTTACCCTAAGCGTAGCGAAGGGTCTCTCTTTTAGCTAAGAAAGGGATATTCTTTTCTTCTTTCCTTTACAAACATACTCTTGCCGAAATTTTTCTGGGCGAAATCGTTTAGCTCGACGGCAATTTGGATTACCTGGGCGGGATTGATAAACTGGTAATACTCATTAGTAACAATACCGATATGCACCCTTAGAAGGGGAATCTTTAAGATTTCGCCTTTGCGGCTTTTCGCTAAGATGTGGCCCCTGATCCTGTCTTCCTCATCGTAAAAAGAAGGAATATCGGTATCAAAATCTTTAATTATTTTATTAGCGATTATTTCCGCTCCCTCGGGAAAGGTGATAAAGATAAAATCGTCTCCCTGGGGATGGGCTAAGAAATCCGTCGGGCTTCCCAGCTCACTCATTGCCCGGGTAATCAGGCCGGCAGTAAATTCAATCACCCGGTCGCCTCTTTTAAAGCCGTAGCGGCGGTTAAAATCCTTGAAATTAAGCAGGTCCACAGAGCAAACCGCGGTTACGCTTTTGGCGTCTATTCTTTTTTGCAGCTCCTTAAGTAAGCCCGCCTGTCCGGGAAGACGGGTTATGGGATTTACATCCTGCTGGCGCATTGTCCGGTGCAGGCTTAGCTTTACTCTCAGCAGAAATTCCTCCTCTATGGTTGATTTTTGGATATAATCATCCGCTCCCGAATAAATCACTTTTCCTATTGTCAGCGGTCCGGTTTCTTCAAGAATGAATATAAGAGGAATATGGGCAAACATATAGTTTCTTCTTAGGGCCTTGCAGATATCTATGCCGTTGATATGGGGGGACTGAAAATCCGAAATGACTAAATCCGGGAGGTAACTGCCTAAACCGGCTAAAGCTTCTTCCTGGGTGAAATAAGTTTTGACATCGTAGTTTTCACCAACTAAAATCAAAGACATATACTCCTGGATGCCTTGATCTTCGGTAATAACCGCGATTTTTATATTTTTTTCTTCCATTCTTTTTAGTTCTTTCCCAAGTTTGTAGCAATTGGAAAGAACTCGATTACAAAGATTTTTAATAAGATTACAGAGATTTATCGTCTAAGGTTTAATCTCCGTAATCTGCGTTTAATCTCTGTAATCAAGTTCTTGATGGGTTTCTCAGCAAGAACTATTATACAACACCTTAAGAAAAAAGGTAGTTTTTTCTTGGATTTTTGTTAGAATAAGCGCTATGCGCAGTTTTGAAATAATTATTCCCGCCTATAACGAGGAAGAAAATATTGCCGGGCTTATCCGGACGATTAAAGAGACGATTGGGGAATCCGGCAAAATTACGGTAATAGACGATGCCTCAGAAGACCAAACCGCCGAAATTGCCAAAGAGAGCGGAGTCAATGTTATCCGGCATCCTTACCGCATCGGTAACGGCGCCTGTATCAAGACCGGGCTAAGGCGCTCAACGGCTGATATAGTCGTATGTATGGATGCCGACGGCCAGCACTCGCCCAAAGATATTCCTGAATTACTTTCCCGGATGGAAGATTTTGATATGATTATCGGCTCGCGGGATTTCTCTAAATTAACCTCTCGGGATATAGCCAATAGGCTCTACAACCTTTTTGCCGGTTATGTTACCTTATTTAAAATCCAGGACTTAACCAGCGGATTCCGGGCAGTCAAAAGGAGGGAGGCCTTAAAATTTCTCTATTTACTGCCGAATTCATTTTCTTATCCTACTACCCTGACTTTATCTTTTTTAAAAACCGGAAGGACTATAAAATATATTCCCATATTATCTTCCGCCAGAAAATCCGGAAAAAGCAAAATAAATTTAGTAAGAGACGGGACGCGGTTTCTTATGATAATCTTAAAAATCGCCATCTTCTTTTCTCCCTTGAGAGTATTCCTGCCTTTAAGCGCCCTGTGTTTTTCCGCGGGCACGCTTTATTATCTCTTTACCTATCTTAGCTCCCACCGCTTCACTAATATGAGCGCCCTCCTGCTGACCACCTCTATAATCATCTTTATGCTTGGGCTTATCTCCGAACAGATTGCCCAGTTGCGCTTAGAGCGAACCGAAGACTAACGCGCCTTCATATTAATTTTGGATGTTACAGTGTGTTGAGGGAATATTAATAAGTTTGCCTTATTGCTAGAAAAAATATAAAATTCGGATCTTTAAAGTTATGAGCGGCGAAAGAATATACCCTGAAGAAATAAAAACTCCGGAGGAATACCTTATTTATTTAAAAGAGGTATTCATATATACCTGGTGCAAAGAGAAAATATCACAAGATGACTGCTGTTTAGATGCCGGATGCGGAGAGGGATACGGAACCAAATTGTTATCCTCCGCGGTAAAGAAAATAGTAGGCATAGATATAGATAAAAAAATCATCCGAAAGGCCTCAAAAAAATACGCCGGCAATAACTGCGCGTATCAACTTTATGACGGTAAAACTATTCCTTTTGCCGATAATTATTTTGAGGTGATTGTTTCTTTCCACGCGATAGAGCACATTAAGAATGACATTGGTTTTATCGCTGAAATGTATCGCGTGCTAAAAAATAACGGCCGGCTTATCATCACCACTCCCAATAAAGCTATCCGGCTTCCGGGAAATATGCCCAGCTGGAATGTGTTCCATATCCGCGAATACACCTCGGCTGAACTAAAAAGACTTCTCGCTAAAAGATTTAAGGAGGTTACTATCTTAGGTATAGACGCCGGGCCTGAAGTAAAAGAAATCGAAGAGGAAAGAATCAGAAAAAACCTAAAAATAGCATCTTACGATTTCTTAAATCTAAGAAGGGCGTTTCCCGCGCGCCTTGTATCTTTTTTCATTACAATGTTTCGTTCCATAAAAAATCAGAAGAAAAATCACGCGCTTGACGCGCTTAACGAAAGATATAAAAATCCTTCGGATGTTTACAAAATAACACTTAAGCCGGATGAGGCGTTAGATATCTTAGGAATCTGCGGAAAATAACCATGCCTAAGGAAACCGTATTATTTGTCTGCACCGAAAAAGAAAATTATCCCAGGAATAATCAGATAGTAAAGTCTTTACGCGATAACTTTGAAGTCATAAAAATAACCTCGGGTAAATCTTCCTATCCTCTACGAATTATAGAAGTAGTTACGCGTCTGGTCTTGAGCGCGCTATTCAGAAATTATTCATTGGTCTTTGCCGGATTTTTAGGCCAGCCATTAGTTTTTATTATAAAGTTTTTTACTAAAAAACCATTGATTCTGGATGCCTTTGTCTCAGTGTATGATGTGCTTTGCCTGGACCGCGAAGATTTTAAACCCGGCTCATTTGTCGGAAAAATCGCTTATCGTTTAGACGAATTGTCTTTTCGTTTAGCGGATAAAATTATTACCGATACCCGTTCCAACGCGGATTTCTTCTCTAAGCTGTTTGAGATAAAAAGGAGGAAGTTTTACACTTTATATGTGGGAACAGATGAAAACATATTTTATCCCCGGGAAGCTAAAATAAATAATGACAAATGTATAGTTTTTTTCCACGGCACATTCTGGAGCTTGCACGGAATAGAATACATCATAAAAGCGGCTAAGCTCCTGGAAGACAAAACCGACATCCTGTTTAAACTGCTGGGAGGAGGCAGGGAAAAAAGAAAAATAACGAAATTAACCAAAGAATTAAATCTAAAAAACGTGGAATTCCTTGATTGGGTTTCTTACTGGGACCTGTCGTGCCGGATAGCTGAAAGTGATATCTGCCTGGGAGGACATTTCAGTAACAACGAAAAGGCGAAACGGGTTATTTCCGGAAAGACTATTCAATACCTGGCAATGAAAAAACCGGTGATTGCCGGAGACAGCCCCGCGGCGAAAGAACTATTTACTCACGCCGAAAATATCTATCTCTGCGCGATGGCAGACGAAAAATCTTTAGCTAAAGCGATTATAGAACTAAAAGAAAACGCGGCCCTAAGAAACAAGCTCGCGCGATCAGGATTTGAGTTATTCAAGAACCGCCTCAGCGCCCAACAGAGTAGAAACAGATTAAATGAAATCATTAAGGATAACCATAAAAGCTAAAAAAACTCCTAACCCATAGCTAATATTTAACTTGACTCTCGTGTAGTTGTATTCTATAATTCAATTGAGGTTATCCCGCTGAGTAAGTTAAAAACAGAATTTTCTAACCCAGAAGGGTATACTTTCCTATCCAATTAAGGAAAGGTATTCAATAATTTTGCCTCGCTCGACGGGATTAATTCCTGCCTGCCGGTAGGCAGGCGCAGACGCTTTGCTATAACTTATGTCGCGCTTTTCGCGCGACATAAGTTATCTACTCATTAGGAGAATAAGATATGGCAAGAATATTGATTGTGGATGACGCGCTTTTTATGCGCCAGGTGCTTACTACTATTTTTATAGCTGAGGGCCATGAGGTCTGCGGTGAGGCCTCCAACGCCAAGGACGGGGTGGAAAAATACAAAACCCTGAAGCCGGATCTGGTAACGATGGATATTGTTATGCCGATGATGGAAGAATTAGACGGTATCGGGGCGGTGAAGGAAATCATCAGGCTCGACCCTAAGGCTAAGATCCTGGTTATCTCGGCAATGAGCCAGCAGGCCCTGGTGGTTGAAGCTATCCGGCTGGGGGCCAAGGACTTCCTGAATAAGCCGGTAAATCCTGACCGCCTGAAAGATACGGTAAGAAAAATACTGGCAAACCCTTAGAATATCAGTTTATGGTTGATGGTTTATAGCCATAAACCATACGCTATCAACTATAAACTGTAAATTATAGATGAAGAATATCGTTTTAACCGATATCCAGAAAGACGCGCTTATTGAAATCGGGAATATCTGCGCGGGGAACGCCGCCACCGCCCTTTCTCAACTGCTTAACAAAAAAATAAATATCATTGTCCCGCGAATGCTGGTTCTGCCCATAGAAGAAGTTCCTGCCGCGGTAGGAGGCATAAATAATCTGGTAACCGGACTGGTTCTGCGCGTCCTGGGAGACCTGCCCAGCACAATCGTATTTATCTTTTCCCAGAGAGACGCCCTTGCCCTCTCCTCGCTGATGACCGGAAAACCGGTCTCCGAAAGCAGTATAATCGGCGACCTGGAACGCTCCGCGCTTAAAGAGGTCGGCCTGATTCTTACCAACGCCTACTTAGGCGCTTTAAGCAGTTTTGTCGGTTTAGGCTTTGTCCCCACCGTTCCCGAGCTGATCGTTGATATGGCCGGAGCCATCATTGATTACATCCTGATTGAACTCAGCTGTAAATCCGAATTTGCCCTGCTGATTGACTCCGAATTCACCGAGCCGACCACCTCCATCAAGGGCCATTTTTTTATCATCCCCAATCCCGAAGGATTAGAAATTATCCTTAGGTCAATAGACATAAAATAATTCATGCAAGATAGTTACCGAGAAATATTTCTTTCCGAATCCCAGGAATATCTGGACAATATGAACGGATGCCTGGTCAAATTGGAAGAAAATCCCCGCGACCTTAATTCCCTGAATGAGATCTTCCGCTGCACCCACACCATGAAAGGGATGTCCGCCACTATGGGCTATGATAAGATTGCCCAGATTTCCCACCAAATGGAAGACCTGCTGGACGAACTGCGCGGCCAGAAAAAAGCGGTAACCTCTAATATCATTGACACGCTTTTTGCCGGGGTTGACCTCCTGGAACAATTACTTCAGGAGGTCAGGCTGAATCAGGAATCCAAAACGGATATCTCCGCCTGCATGGAAGCCTTAAAAAATCTATTGCTGGAAGAACCCCCGCCAGGGCCGTCAGAGGAGGCGGGGCCTTTGACCAGGAAAACACCGTTTATCACCTTAGACGAAGTAGAATGGACTGAAGTTGAACTGATTAAATTTAAAGAAGCCAAAGAAAACGGATTTAATGTTTTTAAGATCCAAATTACCCTCTCCGAAAATTGCCCGATGAAAGAGGCCCGGGCCTTTTTAGTAATTACCAATCTAAAAAGGCGGGGCGAAATCCTGGCCGCCGCGCCTTCCTTGGAGGCACTGAAAGAAGGAAGGTTTGACCGCTCCTTTTTGATAGTCCTGGCCGTTAAGGAAAAGTCGGAAATCCTCCAGCAGGAACTAGCGGGCATCTCGGAGGTAGACGATGTCAAAGTCAGCTCCGCGGAGATTAAACCTCGAGCCTCATCTCTTTCCGAGCCCGCGCATCCTCAGGAAACAGCCTCTGAGCCTTCCGCCGCCGCAACCCCATCCGGAGGCACCGGATCAGCCGGCGCGCAAACAGAACAGCCATCATCATACCTAAAAAAAATCCAGAGCATCAGGATTCCGGTGCAAAGATTAGACAAGATTATGAACCTTATGGGGGAGCTGGCAATTTCCAAAATCCGCCTGGTCCAGGTAGTGCAGTCCTTAAAAATTCAGGAATTGGAAGAAATCAGCTTTACCCTGGACCATCTCACCTCAGCCCTGCAGAATGAAATAATGCAAACCAGGCTTCTTCCGGTCGCCTATATCTTAGATAATTTTACCCGGGTAGTCCGGGATTTAGCCAGGCGCAAAAATAAAGAAATAGACCTGGAAATCACCGGCAGCGAAATTGAATTAGACCGGGTGGTCCTGGATGGAATAGGAGACCCATTAATACATCTCTTAAGAAACGCCATTGACCACGGGCTGGAAACTCCCGAGGAAAGAAAGGCCAAAGGCAAAAATCCCAAAGGAAAAATCTCTATCCAAGTCACCCGCCAAAAAGGCCATATCTCCATTGAGGTGGCCGATGACGGAAGAGGAGTGGATTTTGCCGCGGTGGGAAAAAAAGCTGTTGAAAAAGGGCTCATCCCGGAACAGGAAGTGTCTCACCTTGACGAGAAAAGGGTGCTGGAGATATTAACTATGCCCGGCTTCTCCACCGCCAAAGAAATAACCGATACCTCAGGAAGAGGGGTGGGTTTAGATGTAGTAAAAGTGAAGATAGAATCCCTGGGCGGGAGAGTGGATTTTGAAACTAAAATCGGCCTGGGCACGAAATTCCTGCTTACCCTTCCCTTAACCCTGGCTATAATCAAGGCAATGTTAGTCAAAGTCCGGCAGGAAATTTTAGCCGTTCCCCTGATGAATATCCGGGAAACCATCAAGGTGCGTCCGGAAGAAATAAAAATGGTTCAACATTTTGAGGTAATTAATGTCCGGGATGAAGTTATCCCGGTAATAAGGCTAGAGAAAGAACTGGGCATTTCCCTTAACCGCACCCAGGAAACTACCGGAATTAATGAAGCCATCCCGCTGGTAATAATTGAGTATGAGAAAAAGGCCCTGGCTCTTTTAGTGAATCAAATAATAGGCGAGCAGGATATCGTGGTTAAACCTTTGCCGAGTTTTGTAAAAAAAACCAAAGGGATAGCCGGAGCCACGATACTCGGCGACGGCAGGGTAGCCTTGATTTTAGATATAATGAGCTTAAAAAACTAGAGAGGCAGCAGCATGAAAATGTCTAATGTCGAAATCTAAAATGACGAATAAATGCCTAATGTTTAATGTCTAAATGTCTAAAAAAATTAGACATTTACCATTTAAGAATTCGTCATTCATTAGACATTCGGATTTAGGAATTCGTCATTAACAGTCTATAACACATACTATACGAGGAGTAAATGGTAGATTTAAACTTCTCCCCTATTCAATTAGACGCCCTCAGGGAAATCGGCAATGTCGGAGCGGGAAACGCCGCCACTGCCCTGGGCCAGTTGATGAATAAGATAGTTTCCATAAATATACCCGAGGTGAAGTTTCTGCGCTTAGACCAGCTGGACGATACGGAGTTTTTCAAGGAGCCGCAGGAAATCAGCATCGCGATATGTTCCAGGATATTAGGAACCCTGCGCGGAGGGGCCCTGGTGCTTTTTTCCAAAAAAAGCAGTCTCTTGCTAAGCGATATACTGATGAAAAGGAAACCCGGCTCAAGCGAACTGCTTACCTTAATTGAACTTTCGGCCATCTCGGAAACTGCTTATATCCTCTGCTGTTCTTACTTGGATTCGGTAGGCGAAATGCTTAACCACCGCCTGCTTATTCCTTCATCGCCCCAGACTGCCATTGATAAAATGAACAACTTGAATAAAGTCTTGATAAAAAAATTCATCGGCGAAGACGTCAAATACATTATGTCTATTGAAAACAAGATGTGTATCGAAAATATCGAGATAGACCTTTTTGTTACCCTTCTTCTGGAATACGCGAGCACCAAGAAGATTTTTGAAATGCTGGGGTTGTAAACTATGGATAATGAAATTTTTGCCTTGGATATCGGAACCAGAAAAGTAATGGGCATAGTCTGCCGCCGGACTGAGGAAGGAATAGAAATTATTGACAGCGAGACCCTTGAACACCCCTCGCGGCCGATGCTGGACGGCCAGATCCAAAACATCGAGGACGCCGCTAAAACCGTGCGCCGGATTAAATCCGCTCTGGAGTCGCGCCAAAATAAAAAATTACAAAAAGTCGGGGTCGCGGTTGCCGGGCGGGACCTTTCAACCTCTACCAGTAAGGCGGTCAGGGAATTTGAGTTAAGCGAAGAAATAACCCCGGAGATGGTAAAAAACCTGGAGTTGGAGGCGGTAGATAAAATTATTTCCAGTTCCGAAAATATCTCCCGCTGTTACTGCGCCGGTTACAGCCCGATCTATTACGAATTAGACGGGATGCGGATATCCAGCCTCACCGGCCACCGGGGGAAAACCATCTCCTGCGAAGTTATTGTTACCTTATTGCCTAAGGTGGTTTTAGACAGCATGTTCGCCGTGCTGAAAAAATCAGACCTCATCCCTACCAATATTACCTTAGAGCCGATTTCGGCCATCAATGCCATAGTCCCGGAGGAACTGCGCAAACTCAACCTGGTTTTGGTGGATATCGGGGCGGGCACCTCGGATTTAGCCATAACGGGCGACGGATTTGTCTTTGCCTACGGGATGGTTCCTTTGGCGGGGGATGAAATCACCGAGGTCCTTTCGGAAAGCCTCCTGGTTGACTTTGCCACCGCTGAAAGAATCAAGCGCTTATTGCCGGATGAGGAAAAAATTAAATACGAAGACATCTGGGGAAGAAAACGAGAGGTGGAATCCCGGATTTTGATTGAAAAAATTTCCGGGATAACCAAAAAATTAGCCGAATCTATCGCTCAGGCCGCGCTCAAGTTAAACGGCGGAAAGGCTCCCCAGGCGGTAATTGTTGTCGGCGGAGGAAGCCGGACCTTTAACCTGATTCCGGAGCTGGCCAGAGGATTTAACCTCGCCGCGGAAAAAATAGGAATCCGCCTGCCTTCGGCAATAAAGACTATAAAAAATATCACCCCCGGCTTAAGCGGCCCGGAGGCGGTTACCCCTTTGGGAATCGCGGTGATGACCGCGGAATCCTCGGGGCTGAATTTTATCGAGGTTGAGGTTAATAATAAAAAATTCAAGATGCTTGACTTCCAGCAAAAAAAAGATATAGTAGGTGCTCTTACTTTGTCCGGCATCCTGGCCCATAAAAGGCTTTATCCCCGGCCGGGGATGGCCATAACCTGCACGGTAAACGGAGAATTAAAAATAATCAAGGGGACCCTGGGTGAAGGAGCGAAAATACTGCTTAACGGAAAAGACATAGACTCTTTATCCCAAAAGATAGACGAGGCGGATAAAATAGAATTTCAGGAAGCTATTGACGGAGAAAATGCCTCCTGTTCAATAAAAGAACTATTAGGAATCGGGTATCAGGAAATCGTCTTTAACCGGGAAACCTTACCGCTGACGCCAATAGTAGTGATGAATGAAAAAGAGGTGGGCCTTGACACGGAGATTTTAGACCGTTCTCATATCCGCGTCCTTACTTTAAAGGCCAAGGATATCTTAAAACAAAAAGGCCTTAAGCCAGAGAACCTCAATCAAAGACAAATCCTGGTAAACATAAATGACAACCCTAAGGTCCTTACTCAATCCAACTTCACCTTGAAGGTTAACGAAAAATCCGCGAATTTGGAGACAGAAATTAAGCCTCAGGACATAATTGAATTTACCCCCGGTACGGCTATTTTCCACAGGATTAAAGATGTCGTGGAAACGACAGAAGCAAGCGAAAAGATGCGCGTCCAGGTGGGAGACCAAGACATCATTATTGACATTGAACCTCAGCAGATATTTATGAACGGGCATCAGGTAAAGCCGGAAGAGTTCCTGATTGACGGAGCCGATATAAAAGTCTACCGCCTGAAGGCGCGCAAGGTAATACTCTCGGAAATCTTCCGCTACATAGATTTCAACCCTCACGAGGCCTTCGGCAAAAAAATGAAAATCCTGGTAAACGATCTGCCCGCCGGTTTTACCACCGCTTTGACCGAGGGTTCCCGGGTAAAAATAATTTTTGAGGACAGGGAGGAAACCACCTAATGAAACTCTATAACTATATGGAAGACGCGGTCAAAGACGAACTGGATAAACTGCTTACGGATATTGAAGATATCTGTAAATGCGAAAAATGCAAATTGGATATGGCGGCCTTTGCTTTAAACCGGATGAATAGCCAATATGTAGTCTCAAATAAGGGAAGAATTTATACTAAGCTTAAAGAACTACTTACGCAGTCTCATGTGGATATAATGACCAACCTGACCAAGGCCATACTGCATGTCAGTAAAAAACCCCGGCACTAGTGCGCTGTGACATTACTTCTTAATATGACAGCGCACAGAGCAATTGAGCAATAGACAATAGAACAATAGACAAACAAAAGCTCAATTGCGGTCTAATGTTCAATTGTTCTATTGTTCAAAAGCTAATTTAATGATGCTCAAAGCTGAAACCGGTGCCAAGTCCGATGAAAATGGTCTCAGGAAAATACTCCATTTTATCCGGGAATACAAGGGGGTTGATTTAAGCCAATACCGCGAGGGATTCGCCTTTAGGCGCCTGCGTTTACGGATTCAAGCGGCTAAATGCCAAAATTATCTTGATTACATAAAACTGCTTCAGGAAAAGCCTGAAGAATTTAACCGTTTTTTGGATAACCTATCCATAAATGTAACTGAATTCTTCCGCGATAGCGATGTATTCGCGGCATTTAAAAATATACTTATCTCGGAAATTATCCCTAAGAAAGAAGCCGCCAGCCACAGGATTATCCGTTTCTGGTCGGCAGGCTGCGCCAGCGGCGAGGAAACCTATTCCCTGGCCATCCTGATAAAAGAAGCCCTGGGGGCAAAGACGGGCTTTGTGGTAAAAATCTGGGGCACGGATATTGATAACGATGCCCTGGAAAAGGCCAGAAAAGGGGAATATAAACTTGACGACAGGCTGGCGAAAATCGATAAAAAGATTATGAAGAAATATTTCATTCCCCTGGGCGACGATACTTGCCGCGTCCAAGACGAAATAAAACAAATGGTAAAATTCGAACAGTGCAACTTAAGCCGCGACCCCTCTTTTAACTATTTAGACGCGATATTCTGCCGGAATGTGATGATTTACTTAAGCCATCAGCAAAAAGGCGAACTCTTCGAAAGATTTCACCGCCTGCTTAACCCTCGAGGATACCTGGTCTTAAGCAAGGTGGAAACCCTTTGGGAAAGAAGGCTTTTTGAAACCATTCTGCCCAAAGAAAAAATATATCGGAAAATTGATTTATGACAAAAACTGGGAGGTAAGCTATGGCAAGGATTCTGGTAGTGGATGACGCGCTGTTTATGCGCAAGATGCTCTCTGATATACTCAAGAAAGAGGGCTATGAGGTCTGTGGAGAGGCGGAGAACGCCAAGGCCGCTATTGATAAATACAAGGAATTAAAACCGGATGTGGTAACCTGCGACATCGTAATGCCCAAGGTTGAAGACTTAGACGGAATTGGCGCGGTAAAAGAGATTATGAAGATTGACCCCCAGGCCAGGGTAATTATGGTCTCGGCAATGGGCCAACACTCATTAGTGGTTGAGGCAATCCAGGCCGGAGCAAAAGACTTTATCACTAAACCCTTTCAGCCCTCAAGAGTAATTGAGGCGGTAAATAGGGCATTAAAAGGATAGCTTTTTTCCGCCACGGGCGGATCCGCTTTTCGGCGGAAAAAATAAAAATATGGCGGAAGATAATCTGATTGAAGTTTCAATGGGGAATATGCACACAGGCTGCGCGCCCGCGCGTTTAATCACCAGAGCCCTGGGCTCCTGTTTAGGCATCACCTTTTATCATCCCGGAAAAAAGATCGGGACGATGGCCCATCCCATGCTTCCGGATATTGACAAGGCCAGAATGAAATCCAACCCCCATCGCTTTGTCAATTCCGTAATCAAAAAAAGCATCGAAGATTTTGAAAAACTGGGCTGTCCAAAAACAAGCCTGGTGATAAAGCTTTTCGGAGGAGCCCATATGTTCAGCTTCATCACCGTTGACAGCATCTTAAACGTGGGGGAAAAGAATATCGAGATGGCCCGAATAGTCCTTAACGAATTAGGCATTAAAATTACCGCCGAAGAAGTAGGCGGAACTTTCGGAAGAACCATAGAACTGAATCTGGAAAACGGCAAGGTCTTTGTAGACACCGTCTCCTGGGGAAGAAAAGAGGTTTAATTATCAAATGAGCCTTAAGAAAATCCGGGTTTTGATAGTCGAAGATTCATTCCTAATGCGTAAAGTCATCGGCGACGCCATCAACGCTGATCCGGCCCTGGAGGTTATCTATAAAGCCAAAAACGGAAGAGAAGGACTGCAAAAGATACTGGAGCTTAAGCCGGATATCGTTACCTTAGACATCAATCTTCCTCTCTTAAACGGGATAGCCGTGCTTAAAGAGGTAATGAAAAAACAGCCTACCAAGGTAATTATGCTTTCCGCCTATACCAAGGAAGGGACCAACGACACCATGAAAGCCCTGGAGTTAGGGGCGATAGATTTTATCGCCAAACCTTCGGGTGAAATATCCCTGGATATCTATAAGCTCAAAGATGAAATAGTCTCAAAAATAAAGCTGGCCGGAAAAATTGAACTGGATAAATTTATGTCCGTAGTCTCCTCCGGAATCGTGGCCCCGTCCGCGAAAGAAAAAGTATTTGCCGTCAAAAAATTGGTAATTATAGGGGCCTCTACCGGCGGGCCAAAGGTAGTGCTGGATATTATGAAAAACATCCCTGGAACCGATAAAGCGGCCTTCATAATTGTCCAGCATATGCCGGTGGGATTCACCACGACTTTTGCCGAAAGGATATCCTGGGAATCAAAAATAAAAGCCAAAGAGGCGGAGGATAACGAATTTATCTGTGCCGGTAAGGCCTATGTCGCCCCCGCCGGGCATCATCTGATTGTGGAAAAATACGGAGAACATCTAAAGGCACGGCTTACCCAGGATCCCCAAGTAAACTTTGTCCGTCCTTCAATAGACGTAACTATGTCCTCCGCGGCCCAGGCCTGCGGTGAGAATATTATCGGCATAATCCTTACCGGGATGGGTAAAGACGGCATGGAGGGAACAAAAAGCATCAAAGAAAAAGGCGGCACAATCATTATCCAAAACGAAGAAAGCTCAGTAGTCTGGGGAATGCCCAAGGCGGTGTATGAAGCCGGCCTGGCCGATAAGGTCCTTTCTCCGCAGCAGATAGTTCAGGAGATAGCTAAAGCGATTTAATCCGTAAGGACAGACTTTCTTATCCCCCCGCCTGGAGACTGTGCCAAATGAGCATTTTTTGACGGATAGGCGGGACATTCTTGTCCCGCTCTCGACGAGGCGGGGTTAGAAAACCCCGCCTATCCGGAGAGAAAAAGCAATTATGGCATAGTCTTCTGATGAGCGGGGCAGGTCATTAAAGAAAGGTCATATGGAAAAACGATTTTCATTAGCCCAATTAGATTTACTAAAAGAAATCGGCACTATCGGAGCCGGGCGGGCGGCCACAGCCTTATCCGAACTGCTTTCTAAGAGGGTGGAAATCACCGTTCCCCTGGTAAACTTTGTGCCGCTGGAAAACATCGCCAACCTCTTAAAAGAAAGAGAGAGGCTATTTTTTGTAATAGATATGGAATTGGAAGGAGACTTAACCGGAAGGATGTTTCTCTTATTCCCGCCGGATGACGCCAAAAACCTTTCCGGGGCACTCTTAGGCCAGCCTGGCGAACAAATCAACCTGCAGGATGAAATGCTTCAATCCTCGTTAAAAGAGACGGCTAACATCCTTTGCGGTTCTTATGTCGCGGCCCTGGCCGATATGACCAAGTTAAATATCCTGATTTCCGCTCCCACCCTGGCCATAGATATGGTGGGGGCGATTTTGGATTTTATCTTTATCCAGATTGCCCAATATTCGGAAGAAGCCCTTTACATCAAAACTGAGATGAAGGTAAGCGAGGTAAACCTGGAAGGGCTGTTCCTGCTTTTCCCTTCCATAGAATCTCTAAGTAAGGTTTTTTCAGCGCTCGGGGTAACTGAGTAGGGGCGGGTTCGAACCCGCCCCTACGATAGTGGGGTTCGAACCCGCCCCTACCATGTGGTTAATATTAATCGAACCAAAAAACAAAACCAGGAGGTAAAAAATGGCTCAAGAAAAACAAAAAGAATACCAATTGGTAATCTTTGCCATCGGCAACGAGGAATTCGGGGTGGATATAAGCCAGGTCAGGGAAATCGTCAGGCTTATACCTATTACTTATCTGCCCAAGGCTCCGGAGTTTGTTGAGGGAGTGGTTAATTTAAGGGGCCAGGTGGTCGCGGTTATTGACTTGGCCAAAAGGCTGGTTATCCCTTCTAAGCCCAGAGGAGAAAATACCCGCATCATCATTGTCGAAATTGAGAATATGACCATGGGAATGGTGGTAGACTCGGTTTCCGAGGTATTAAGGTTATCTTCGGAACAGATCGAAGATGTCCCTTCGGTTATTCAAACTGAAGTTCAGGAGCATTATATCTACGGCGTAGGAAAACTCAGCAAAGACCGGCTTTTAGTTCTCTTAGACCTTAAGAAAGTCCTGAGTCCCACTGAAATCCAGCACGTGGAAAAGGTAGTCTCCTTAGCCGGAAGCAAAAAAGAGGAATAAAATTTAGTAGGGGCGGGTTCGAACCCGCCCCTACGATAATTACCAATAATCATTCCACATTATTTACGAATGGCCCAAAAAAACTATAAAAAAGATACCTTTAGTTCTCCGATACATTTAATCGCGGATTTTAAATCGCCGAAATTTATTAAAAATTCCGCGGAATTAAAAAGGATCTTGCTGGGGGCGGCCAAAGCCGCCAACAACACCCCGCTTAAAACCTCAATCTATAAATTTCCCGTTCAGGGAATTACCGGGGTAGTTTTACTGGCTGAATCCCACATCGCCATACACACCTGGCCTGAACATGACTATATTGCCATAGACATCTTTACCTGCGGCAAAAATACCAAACCTTACGGCGCCCTGGAGTATCTAAAAAAATATCTTTCTCCTAAAAAAGTAAAGGCGCGCCTTTTAAGAAGAGGAAATTTATGAAAATTTGTTTCGACCCGAAAGAGTGGTTTGTTGAAGCGGCGTTTCCCGGAATAAGAAGATGTAAAAGGGATATCTTTGGCCTCAAAAAAGAAATATTTAAAGGAAAGAGCAAGTTTCAGGATATTCATATTTTTGAAAGCCCGGGATTTGGCAAGATGCTCTCTCTTGACGGAATAATCCAGTTTTCCCAGAGCGACGAATTCATCTACCATGAGATGATTGTCCACCCGCTTTTGATTTCCCATAAAAATCCTAAGCGCTTCCTGGTAGTGGGAGGAGGAGACGGCGGGGTATTAAGAGAAGCCTCCAAGCACCCCCTGGATGAACTTTATATGGTTGACATTGACCAAGAGGTGGTTAAACTTTCCCGGAAATATCTGCCTTTTGTTTCCCGGGGAAGCTTTAAAGACAAAAGGCTTAATCTTCTTTTCGCCGATGGGAAAAACTTTATCAAAGAAAACAAAGACTTTTTTGACGCTATTGTGGTGGATTCCACTGACCCGGTCGGGCCCGGTAAGGCCCTTTTTGAGCTTAACTTTTATAAAAGCGTCTATGAAGCCTTAAGAAAAGACGGAGTCGCGGTTTTCCAGCTGGGGCCGTTTTTAGATTTTGATTTGATTATAAAAGGAATTGCCGGAAAATTAAAAAAACTCTTTGAATTCGTCTCGCCCCTGCGCCTGCCCATGCCCTCATACAGCTCAGGCTGTGAATATTGTTTTCTCCTGGCCGCCAAAACTACCGATCCGGCAGAAATAAATATCAAGGAGATCACGCGAAGAGCCCGGCAAAGATTAGACGAAAAACTTTCCGCTTTAAAATACTACTCTCCTGAAATCCACCACGCCAGCCTGATAATGCCCAGGATATGGCAGTTATAATCAATGAGCCCTCAAAGAGCGGCATTGTCATCCTGGGTAACGGCCGTATTGCCCGGGCGATTTCCCGCTATCTAAAAAAAAATAAAACTGCCGATAAAATCACTCTTTTAACCAACGCGGGCAAAGAGGTTAAAGGGTGCGCTCTTATAATCGGAGCCCTGGCCGGAAGCCTGGGCCAGGATTGCCTAAAATTAGCCCTGCGCTACAAAAAACCCCTCATAGATGTCTCGGATTTAGACGCGGAATTTTATCTTGAGCGAAAAACGCGGATTGAAAAAAGCGGCATCACGGTAATTGCCGGATGCGGTTTTTCGCCGGGGCTGGTAAACTTAATCTTAGGAAAAGAACTATCCTTACATCCTGACATTCAGGAAATCGAGGTCAAAGCCGGCTCGCTCTCGCCAAATAAATCTTTCTTTCCTTTTTTATGGTGTTTTGAGGACTTAATCCTGGAGCATCAAATCCCCTCCTGGCAGATACTTAAAGGCAAAAAGAAGAAATTTCCTCCTTTTGCCGGATATCGAAAAGAAAAGTTTTTTGGAATTGAGGCCGAAAGTTATCTTTGCGCCAGCGGCTTTGAAAATCTCCTGGAGAAGCCTGAGCTTAAAAGTTTTCAATGCCGGGTGGTCCGACCGGACGGCTTTATGACTTTTTTTAATTTCTTACAAAACCAGGGATTCTTAAAGAAAGAAAATTTGATGCTTTCTAAAAAAATCCTGGAGGCACGAAAAGAGGATAATTTCACCCTTTCCGAAATTATCCTCTTAACTAAAAATAAAAAGATTATCTGGCGCCTGAAAAGCCGTTCGCGTAAAGAAGAAAAACTTAATTCAATGCAAAAAATAACCGCCGTAGTGCCGGCGTTAATCGCGAAAATGCTTTTAGACAATAAAATCAAACCATCCGGCCTTGTTTTTATGGAGGATTTGGGCAAGGATAAACGTATATTTGATTCTGTCTTAAAGGGACTAAGAAAAGAAGGAATCGCGATATCTAAACATCAATTACAAACAAGAAAATATACCTGATTAATGACTAATGACGAAATCCGAATGGCGAACGAATGTAAAATGCTAAAATGACCAAATGCCTAATGTAAATTTAAGAAGAAGCCGATTTTAAGCATTCAGGCATTAAAGAATTGGTCATTCATTCGGTATTCGTCATTAGGGAATTCGATATTAAGCTAATTTTTATACTTTCTATTTAAATGCTTAAACACTCTTATTTAAACAAAAAGGTCAAGGTTCGCTCCTCAGGAATACATCGTAAAGGCGTCTTCGCGCTGGAGCCGATAAAGAAGGACGAGATAATCTCGGTCTGGGGAGGCTTTATTATCACTCAGGATGATTTCAACCGGCTCTCTAAAGGAGAATTTAAGGATATTGAGAATTATGCCACCAAAGTGGCTGAGGGATTTTATCTGGTCTCTTCTAAAAAAGGCACCCTTGAGGATGATGATTTCTTTAACCACAGCTGTGAGCCTAACGCCGGGATAAAGGGGCATCTCTTGATGGCCGCGATACGGGATATTGCCCAAGGCGAGGAGATAACCTATGATTACGCGATGACCGACGCTGACTTTGACTATTCCTTTAAGTGCGTCTGCCAAAGTAAAAATTGCCGCGGGATCATCACCACGCGCGACTGGAAAAAACCAAACCTGCGAAGACGGTATAAAGGATACTTTTCCTGGTATGTCCAGGACAAGATAGACAAGCTAAAAGCAAAAACGCGCGTAAAATCCTGCTGACAGAAAAACGGTCTCTTGTAAAACGCGGTTTTTCGCATGATAATAAAAAACCCTCGCGGGTGAATGCGAGGGTTTTTTATTTTACCGAAAAAGAGGACTATCCCCTCTTTCTTAGAACGCGTAAATCATTTGTAATCCTATGGTGTCCTGGGTATCCACTGCCTTTTGGTTAGCGGTGAATATCTTGGAGCTTGACTCGTCGTGCCGGTATTCCAGACGGGTAGTCAGGTCTTTATACGGCTTTACTTCTAAGGTAAAGGTATTCTCCCAGAGGTCCTGCATTGTTCCGGCAACCACCCTTAAACCCTGACGGTCGCTGAAAAATTCAGTCCGGTTAACTAAGCTCATCCAGCTGTTTACCTCGTATTTTAAATAAGCGGCAACCCCGCTCCAGGCGCCGTCTTTACCCGCGGCCAGCATATCCTCTTCGTGGCCATAGTCGGCATTGAGCATAATGGTCCATTTATTAAACGGCTTATAAGTAGCCAGAAAATCCACCAATCCGCGCTGAGAATGGTCATTAGAGGTCTGCTCCGGCCCATACATCCCCGCCAGGCAGAAAGATAATTTATCATTGGCGGTCCAGCTCAAGGAACTTTCTACAGACTTAGACTTATTATTATCCTTAACATTATCCCAACCGTTATTAATCCCGAAATAACCGGCTAAACTGTCGCTAAACTGATAACCCGCCCGGATACCGGTATGGGTAAAGGGTATGGCATAACCAAAAAGAAGGGACCGGGAGATATTTAAATTATCCTTGGCCTCAATCACTTCAGCTCCGTGCATTGTCACAAACTTACCGAATTTTATCCACTGCCAATTGCCTATAGGAAGATTAAATCCGTTAGGCTTAAGCTGGACATAGGCCTGCTCTAAATCAAACTGGTCAGTGGTTGAAGAGAGATAGAGCGGAGTAATTACCTCGGCGTCCTGACCGAAATAAAGATCAGTCCGGAAACCAGCCCCTCCTTCATCCGGAGGAAGCTTCTCTAAAACTACCTCAGCGGCCTGAACATTGAAATTATTGGCCTGAGTATCAAAGACCCGGGCGGTATTGACGCGGCTATCCGGCCCTCCCAGATTAACGGTATAAGTAGTATCCACAAAACCGCGGACATTAATATCTTTCACTGCCTTAAGTAAACCGCCTTCTTTTTCCTCTTTCTCCATAAGGATTTTCTCAACCTTTTTCTGCACCACTTCTTCGCTAAAGCTGGCGGTCCCTACGGACTTATTGATTTCCATCTTCTTGTTCATTTCATCCACTTTTCTCTCTAAATTAGAAATCCTGTCCAACAGGGCATTAATAGTTTCATCCTTTTCATCCGCCTGGACAAATCCCGTTTGAGCGAATAGAATAAAAGCGCATATTCCCGCCACTACCATAAAAAATACTTTACTTCTCTGTCTTTTCATTTGGCTTAACCCTCCTATTTTTATTTTCCTTTTACCTTAAACTTCCCCATCAGGTCTTTTAACCCCATTGATAAATTAGAAAGCTCCTGGGCCGAGGCTGAGACCTCTTCCATTGAGGCGGTCTGTTCTTCGGTGCTTGAGGAGACCTCCTGGCTGGTAGCGGCGGAGTCTTTGGCGATGGTGGCTACTTCATCCACGGCCTTAACCACCTGTTCGTTTTCCTGAACCTGCTGTTGGATGGCGGTGGAGATCTGGTTGGCTAATTCATTGACCTCTTTGACCGACTGGTTGATCTCGCCAAGAACTTCGGTAATCTTGGCCACCTCAACCCGGCCTTCCTGGACTTCCTTGGAGGAGGTTTGAATGGCCTTGACTGCTTCTTGGGTTTCGCTCTGGATGGATTTAATCAGCTTGCCTATCTTTCGGACCGCCTCGGCTGAGCCTTCGGCTAATTTACGCACTTCTTCGGCGACCACGGCAAAGCCTCTTCCGGCCTCTCCGGCCCGGGCGGCTTCAATAGCCGCGTTTAAGGCTAAGAGGTTAGTCTGGTCGGCAATGGAGGTAATGGTTTCGGTGATTTCCCCGATGGCCTGGGATTTCTCGCCTAAGCCCTGGATAACCTTGGCGGTTTCGGTAACCGTGTTGGTCAGCCGGGTGATCTTTTCGGCAGTGGTCTGGGCGGTGG
>JAUSCZ010000034.1 GCA_030674475.1 Candidatus Omnitrophota bacterium | reverse complement strand
GCGGTACGAACAATGTGGAATCGAAGGGCTCAAAGAACAAAGCCGCGCGCCAAAAACTTGCCCTCATAGGACGCCGGAAGAGGTTATCAGTCTTGTCATTCAAGAAAAGCTTAAAAATCGCAAACGTGGCCCCCGAAAGATACGGGCTCAGCTAAAGCGTCAACATCCGAATCTTGAGCTGCCGGCAGTCAGCACCATATCGTATTGGCTCAAGAAAGAAGGCCTCGTTGAAAAACGAAAGAAACGTTTACGTGTACCGCCCTATACGCGGCCTTTTTGTGAATGTAAAGCTCCCAACGATGTCTGGAGCATTGATTATAAGGGTCAATTTTATATGAAAAACGGCCATGTTTGTTATCCGTTAACGATCAGTGATAACTTAAGCCGATTCCTCTTAGGCTGCAAGGCGCTTCAAGGCCCGCGTTACGCTCCGACGAAAAAACATCTTGAGTTGATCTTTCGGGAATACGGGTTACCTGATGCTATTCGCAGCGATAACGGCACGCCGTTTGCCGGTAAAGGCATTGGCGGACTTAGCCGTTTATCTGTCTGGTTTATTCAATTAGGAATCACCCCAGAGCGGATTGAAAAAGGCTGCCCAGAACAAAACGGACGGCATGAGCGTATGCACCGTACCTTGAAAAATGATGTCTTGGATTCAATTGCCAGGAATCTCAAAGAACAACAGAAAGCATTCGATATCTTCCGGCATGATTTTAACCATAATCGGCCGCATGAATCGCTCAATGACCAAACGCCGAGTGAATTCTATAAAAAGTCGAATCGGCCATATATTGACCATCCTCATATGCCGGAATATGGCTACGATTACACGGTTCGTCACGTCAAACACGGCGGAGAGATTAAATTCAAAGGCCGGACGTTTTATGTTACAGAATTACTCGCAAAGCAGCCCGTAGGCCTTAAAGAAATCGCCGATGGCCTCTGGCAGCTTCAGTATAGTTTTTATACTCTTGGTTCCGTAGACTTGAGAAAGAACAAAATTATTCGTAACTAAAAAAGTGTAAACGATGTACCCGGTCTAAAGTGTAAACGATGTTTCACTTGCACACAGGGGGATTTAAAAAGAGGGATTTTCGAGTGAAAAGAGGTCTGTCTTTTAGAATAGCTGCGGTTACTATAATTCTTACTCACCTTTTTACAGTATGTTTTAGAGATTTTAGTTTTGCCGGGTCAGAGCCAATAGCCAAAGATATTTCTTCTGATAGTATTGATTTTGAAAAATTAGGCCGCATTCCCGATACCATTGGCCACGGCACGAAGCAATTATATTCTCCTAATCCAAATAATCCTCCCAGCGGGAAACCATCTTCAGGTAATAGCCTCTCCGGAACTTTCTTTCAAAAGGATACCTATTCTCCCAGCAATGGATTTAACCGGATATTAGAATCGGTATCCGCGGATTTATTCACCGGCAGCCTTAAATTAAACATCCCCATATCTCTGCCAGCGGGAAAAAGAGACATCCTGCCTCCGTTAAACATTGCCTATAGCAGTAGTAACGCCAACGGCCTGTTAGGGGTTGGTTGGTCATTGGAATTAGGCTCAATCAATCGTTCCCTTAAGAAGGGAGTGCCTAAGTATGATTCATCGGATGTCTTTACCGCGGCAAGCGAAGACCTGACGGGAATAGGAAACAGTGAATACCGGAATAAGATAGAAGGCGCTTTCCTAAAATATACCTATGACGGCACTGCCTGGCAGGCGGTGGATAAATCGGGAACCAAATATTTCTTTGGTTCGGCAAGCGGCTCCCGGGTAACCGTCTCCCAGGGAACATTCTCCTGGGCCCTGGATAAGATTCTGGATAACCGCGGGAATTATTTGAGCATCAGTTATATCCAGGAAGAAAACAATCTTTATCCCTCAACCATTCTCTATACCGCCAATGAAAATACCGGGCTGACGAGCTTAAGTAAAGTTGTTTTTAGCTACGAAACCCGGCCGGATGTGTCTATAAGTTATATTATCGGGGCGCGGGTAAAGAAGGAGAAAAGGTTAAGCAGTATAGGAGTTTACTTTGAGAATAGTTTAATCAGAAAATATTCTTTTGAATACACTAAAGGCGGCTCTACTCAAAGAAGCCTGTTGAGCCAGGTTAACCAATACGGCTCCGATGGCACTACTGCTCTTCCTCCCCTAACCTTTAGCTATCGCTCTAACGCCGGGGGCTGGTCGGATGATGACTCCCGCTGGCATATTCCGGACGGAGATTTTATCAAATCCGGCCAGGACCAGGGCCGGCGGGTCTATGATCTTAACGGTGACGGGAGGTTTGATTTTATTATCTCCAGATACGACCCCAATGAGTCTTCCGGCCGGAAGTGGCTGAGACAAACCCATCTTAATTCCAAAGACGGATTCAACTCCAAGGCTGACTGGTGGCCGGTGCCGATGGGTTATTTTATCTATGACAGCTGGGATGACGGACGCCGACTGGTAGATTTGACCGGAGACGGAATTCCTGAGCTGCTGGCGGCGACCAGATGGGATCCCTACAACGGTTCATCCGGAGAATACAAAACCGCTTATATTTTTAAGTATTTAGATACCAGCAATCCCAAATGGGAAAAGGATGAGGACTGGAACCTCCCCGAGGGATTTTTTGTCTACGGGAACAAGATTGACGGCGGGAGGCGTTTTGCCGACCTTAACGGAGACGGGCTTAATGATTTATCCATCGCGGTTGATGAAATAAAATGGAGTTCGAGATCAGATGATGTGGTGGCCAAAACCACGGCTACCTATACTAATACCGGAAGTACCTGGAAAAAGGATTCCACCTGGGATTCGCCCGACGGTTCCTATGTTACCTCCAGCGGTGATAACGGAAGGCGCCTGGCCGATGTTAACGGCGATGGCCTGGCTGATTTCTTAGTGGCTTATAACGGCTATAAAGCTGTTTACCTTAATAACGGCGCGGGCTGGACCAAGAACAATGATTTTAATCTCCCGGATGGAGATTTTGCCCAAGACGGACTGGACCAGGGAAGAATGCTGGCGGATATCAACGGTGACGGCTTAAACGACCTGGTAATTGCCAGGGCCGGCTACAAGGCTGTTTACCTGAATACCGGTTCAGGCTGGAGAGCCGACAGCTCTTTTAATCTTCCGGACGGCGATTTTGTGGATTCCGCGGGCCAGGACCAGGGCCGCTACCTGGCGGATTTAGACGGTGATGGGGTAATTGATCTTTGTGTTGCCAGGGACGGCTATAAGAAGGCCTATTTAAATTCAAGCTCGGCTCCCGACCTTTTAACCGGGGTCGCTAACGGTTTAGGCGGTTCAAGCGAAATTGAATATACCTCATCTACCCGGTATGACAGCTATTACTCGAATAAGACCGGCAAACTTCCCTTTGCCTTGCAGGTGGTGTCAAAAATAACCTCCAACGACGGACAGGGAAATGAGTATTCTACCAGCTATTCTTATAAAGACGGATACTTTGACTCTGAAAACCGGGAATTCCGCGGCTTTGGTTATGTCAAGGTAAGCGACCCTGAGGGCAATTACAGCGAAAGCTACTTTAAACAGGATTCTACCTATAAGGGAAAACTATACAAGCAGGAAACTAAGGATTCCTCCGGCAATCGCTACGGTAAAACCGAGAATACCTATAGCTCTAAGCAAGTTTATAGCGGGGTAAGTTTTGTTTATTTCCAGGAGGCCGGCAGTTATATCTATGACGGAGGCTCATCTTATAAACAGACCAAGGTTAGTTATGAATACGATGATTATGGTAATCCGACCAAGGTTTTTTCCTACGGTGATGTTTCTAAGACTGGTGATGAAAAGACTCAAAACACCGAATACGTCTATAACTCTTCTAACTGGATTATGGGTTTGCCCAGCCGGACTAAACTTCTGGACCAGGATTCAAATGTGGTCTCCGAGAAACGCTTTTATTATGACGATAACTCTTCTTACAGCTTGAGTCCTTCCCAGGGCCTGCTCAGCAAGGAAGAGACCTGGTTTTATAACAGCCTTAGTGGCGATACTAAGTATATTGCCTCTACCTATACCTACGATTCCTATGGTAACCTGAGCTCCAGCACTAATCCCCTGGGCTATAAGACTTCCCTTGAGTATGATACTAAATTCTACAGCTATCCGGTAAAGACCACCAATAGCTTATCACAGAGCGTGTCCACAATTTACTATGGGATTAATGATTCCAGTTCCGATTCAATCGGCGGCTCCGGACTGGCGGGCCAGCCTAAATATACCCAGGACGCCAACGGCCAAAAGACCTACCAGATCTACGATTCCCTGGGCCGGTTGACCAAGGTTATCGGCCCTCTGGATTCGGAAAGTTCCCCCGGAACTATTCATGAATACGATTTATCAGTTCAGCCGATCAAGATTATTGCCAAGCAAAGATTGGGCTCTGAATATCTAACTAATTATTCTTTCTATGATGGTCTGGGTCGTCTTATTGAGAGCAAATCCCCGGCCCAGGATAGCGGTAAACAGATAATCTCCGGCCTGGTTACTTATAACGAAAGGGGCCAGGTTCAGGAGAAATACCTACCCTATCTTAGCGATAGTTCCTCCAGTTTTGAAAGCCCCAGCTATTCCGGAGCGCGCTTTAGTTTTAACTATGACCCGGTTGGCCGGCTCACCCGGACCACTAACCCGGATTCCACTTATTCCAGCATCAGCTATAACCTGGGGAGCGTTACCCGCACTGACGAGAACACCCATAAGCAGCAAGAGGTTTACGATGTCTACGGCCGGATTACCCAGGTTAAGGAATACAACGGCTCCGAGACCTACAGCACTAACTACCAATACGACCCCCAGAATAACCTGACTAAAATTACTGACGCCAAAGGCAATACCACCACTATTACTTATGACTCTTTGGGCCGCAAAATCCGGATGTCTGATCCGGATATGGGGGAGTGGAGCTATGCCTACGATGACTTAGGCGATCTCAGTCAACAGACCGATGCCCAGGGCCAGGTAATAGGGTTTGAGTATGATCAACTCGCTCGCCTGACAAAAAAGAAGGTTACCTCTCCGGAATCCAAGACCTTAGCCAGCTATAGCTATGACGACTCCACGAAAGATTACTGTGTTGGCCGGCTCTCTAAAGTTACTGACCAAAACTCAACCACCGAATTCTACTACGATAAGCTGGGAAGAGAGACCAAATCCACTAAGACCATCAATGGTTCAAGCTATACCGTTCAAAGGGAATATGATACCCTTGACAGGTTGACCGCGCTTACCTATCCGGATAACACCAAGCTCAACTACCAATATTCTAACCAGGGTGTAAACAAAATCACCAATGCAACCACCTCAAAGGCTTACCTCAAGAGCGTCTCTTATAATGCCCAGGGCCAAATCACTAATCTGGAATATGGCAACGGAGTAACCACCGCCTACACCTACAATACCAACACCCTCAGGCTGAAAGAGCTCAAAACTGAAACCTCCGGCGGTGAAAGCCTCCAGAACTTAAGCTACAGCTTTGATAATATCGGCAATATCACCGGTATTAACGATTCAGTCTATTCTAATACCCAGAGCTTTGAATATGATAGCTTGAACCGGCTTACCTCGGCCCAGGGAGGCTACGGCTCAATCAGCTATTCTTATAACTCCATCGGCAATATCTTAACTAATGGCGCTAAGTCTTATAGCTATTCTTCGGATAAGCCCCACGCCGTCTCCAGCCTCTCCGATGGCACTACTTTCAGCTATGATGAAAATGGTAACCTTAAAACTAAGACCGAACCCGACGGCACCAGTATCAATTATACCTATGACCGCGAAAATCACCTGACTAAAGTCTCTGGTGATAATTCCGAGGAAAGCTCCTCAGATAAGATTAGCTTAACGCTAAACGCCGGCTGGAACTTCTTTAGCCTCGCGGTTATCCCGGACAGCCTAAAGATAGAGGATGTCTTTTCCGGTATATCATCTAACTTAGGCCAGGTTTCTCGCTATAACCCGGAAAAAGAAGGCTTTGAGCACTATGTTAAAAATTCAAAGTTTAACCAGTTTGAGAGTTTAGAATATGGCCGGGGCTATCAGGTCTATATCAACGGCTCCAGCAGTGTCAGCTTGACTGTTTCGGGTAAGGCCCCTTCGGAGCAGATGACCCGTTCCCTGAAAAAAGGCTATAATCTGATTGGTTGCCCTTCCGCCGAAACTACCCCGCTTAACCAGGCCCTGAATAACCTGCAAAAGAATACCGACTATAGCTCTGTGTATGAATATTATTCCGAGAGCGGCAAATATATCACCCTGGGTGATGAGATAAATATCTCACCCGGTGAAGCTTATTTCCTTAAGGCCATCAAGGACACTTCCTGGCAGCTTCCCTATAATCAAGAGAACACCTCCGGCACTACTAATTTTACCTACGACGGAGACGGAGGACGAGTCAGCAAAGAAGCCGCTTCCACTAATGGAGACAAAACTACCACAAACTATATCGGTAGTCTCTATGAGCTGGAAGTAGAAGCAGGTCTCTCCCGAAAGCATATCTACTTTGGCTCAACCAAACTCTGCACTGTAGACAGCAGTCTCAATAACTATTACTACCACTCCGACCACTTAGGCTCATCCAACATTATCACCGGCGCAGACGGAGAAAAATCCTCCCGCTACGAATACTATCCCTACGGCGCCACCTACAAAACCGAAGGCCAAGACACCACCAACTACAAATACACCGGCAAGGAAGAAGACTCCTCCACCGGCCTCTACTTCTACAGCGCCAGATACTACGACCCCGGCCTGGGCCGCTTCACCCAGCCCGACACCATAGTCCAAGCCCCCTACGACCCCCAGAGCTTAAATCGCTACAGCTATTGCCGCAATAACCCGATCAATTACATTGATCCTACCGGACATAGCTGGTGGAAAAAGTTTTGGAACGCCATAAAAGCTCCTCTAATTGCCATTGGTATTGCGGCAGCTGTAGTCTTTACTTGGGGAGCGATTGCTCCAGGAATTACTGCTATGGGGGCATTATTTTCAGCCTCAGGCTTTACGACAGTTGCTTCAGCAGGTGCTACTACAGGCTTTCTAGAAACACATCCTGGGCAACAACTTACCAATTTTATCAGCCATTCTATTTTTGATAATATCTTCGGCATGAAACCAGGCTTAGCCTCGATTTTTGGTAATATTACTTCTTATATGCTTGTTAACGCTGGTTTTCAAACCCTTAATGCGAATTTGCTTACAGGAGGAGAAAAAGTTACTACAAAATCGTATAAGTATGATGCGAAGAATAGAACAGCATTGGATGTAAAGGTGGAGAAAATTCTTAAAACAGGAGAGGGATTTAATTACGGCGGTGTACCCAATACCCCAGAACAAGTCTCACGAGTTTTATTTAACAAGGGTGGTGACCTTGTTGGTGTGGCAAGCAAGTCTAGTATTTTGATGTTGGGTCAACAACACACAGGCATTATAATGAATAGCATTCCTTCATTAGCGGAAAGCGCAAGGCTTAGAGGTATTCCAGGGGTAGATATGTATGGTCTCTGGGGCATTAGCCATCAAGCCGTCAATGTATCTCTACTTGAAGCTGGTTATAGTTCAACTGTAATGTCAGTAGGAGGCGGATGGACTACGGCTGTATCAACTGTGGTTTATGGCCCTTATGGTGGTGGAGCAGCAGGGGCAGCCGTAGCCAGTCAGGAGCTTGGCAAATGAGGTTATTCTGTCTATCATTAACTATGGTGATTTTGATGAGTGGATTGTTTGGACCGAATTTTGAAGAACAGGAAACAGGCCCTTTTGCTGTAACTTATTGGAGAGATAAAGATAAAAGGCGCATAAAATCTCAATCTGAAGTTAAAGAATTTATGGAGCAACTGGATAAAAAGATAGAAGATTATGTTATGATCAATCCACAACGTCCCGATTGGATTAAACAAAATCTCCTGGCTGGTCAAACAACTATTGAGATGACAAAAGAAGAAATTTTGTTGTTATTAGAAGAGCCAGCCAAGAAAGAACCCATATCTGACTATGGCGCCGATGAAAAGTGGATTTATATTCAATACCATCCTTATGCCGAAGACCACCTTTATTTTAAAGGAGATACGGTAATAAAAATTCTTGGATTTCAAACTGGCAATGTCCTTTAAATCTGGGGAAATCTGAGAACGAGCAGCGAAGAAGGGGTCAGCGAAGAAGGGGTCAGCCCTTGAATGTTGAATTTATCTTGACAATCCTGTTCTTCAGAATACAATACCGCTATGGCCCGTCCCTACAGATTACAAGGTGAAGACTGCCTTTATCACATAACCAGCCGAGAGTAGAAGGGGTCAGGCCTTGAATGTTGAATTTGTCTTGACAATTATGCTCAGCATAAAATACAGCTATGACCATCCATACAGGTTACAAGGTGAAAAATGACACTATTTTATGTATTTGATTAAGAATCAGTGTATGCTACCAAGGTGGATTACGATCATTATTCTTTTTTTATTTGTGTCCGGATGTGTATCTGTTAACAGTAACATTATCGCCAGTTCCAGCGATGATAATCGGTATATAGATGAAGTACTGTCAAAGCTCTATTTTGGAATGACCAAAGTAGAAGTAGCTGAGGTTATTAATCAGCCGTATTCAAATGAGATTATGCGCATGTCTTGGCATCCTCCGCATGCAGGAAATAATAGCCGTATCCAGGCATACTTTTACAAAAATAAATTATTTAAGATATCCTGGTTAAAGATGACCGGCTTCATGAAATTATCTGTAATTTATGAAAAAAGCGCGGAGGAGCTTTTTTTGAAATAAAAGGGGTCAGGCCTTGAATGTTGAATTTATCTTGACAATTCTATTGTCCGGCATAAAATACAGCTAGGGCCTGTTCATACAGGTTACATGGAGGAAGGGGTCAGACCTCAAAACTCCAAAATAAC